>DATIFO010000068.1:0-27375 GCA_035455275.1 Methylomirabilis sp. (SeqCode)
TGGGGCCACAGGCAATTGCAGTGCCTGTCGGTGGCCACGAAGATTGAAGTGGGGCGCTTGCTGGAGCTTCGGCACTCAAGCTTTGTGGGCACAGGGGTGGGTGCCGACATGGAGGTCAGAGAGCGGATCACGATCGAAGAGCAAGACCACCGCTCCATTGTGACCAAGAATGTCATGGTCAAGAATCACCGCCTTCCATGGGTCCTCGTCCCGCTCATCTGGTTCATCAGCCGCTTTGGGAAGCCCGTGAAGGAAGACAGCCTGAAATCGATGTGCGAAAGCAAGACGGCGGGCTCTTGAAGACATGAGGCGCCCCGCAAGGGAGACGAGAATCGCGTGCGAGGCCGCGGCCCCCAGCCCCACCAGCCAGGCCTGGAGAAATCCGCCCCGCAAGCCGCGGCGGATCAGCTCGGTGATCACCGGACCGACCGGCAGGGAAATGGCCAGACCGATCATCCAGCCGCTCACGACCACCTCGATCATGGCTCCCCCCGTCGTAGGGGTTGGGGACCCGTGGCTGGGGGATGGGGACCGAACTCAGTGGGAGGACGGCGCGGTCTTCTGCAGAAACGCCAGGAAGGTCTTCCCCAGCGGAGAGCGCGACCTGCTCTTGTGGGTCACCAGGAAAAAGTCTCGCACAAGCTTCATCCCCTGGACGCGGAGCGCCGCGACCAGCTTGCAGCGGATGTCGTCCTCGATGGCCCGGCGGGAGATCACCGCCACCCCCGCGCCTGCCTTCACGGCCTGCCGGACGGCCTCGTTGCCCGTGACCTCCAGGACCACCCGCAGCCTGCCCGGGTCCAGGTCGCGACGTGCCAGGGCCTCCTCCATGACCTTCCGCGTCCCCGAGCCGCGCTCCCGCATGACGAAGGGCTGGCCCAGGAGATCCATGAGGCGCACGGTGCTGCGGCGGGCCCACGGGTGGGAGACCGCGACGGCCAGGACCAGCTCGTCCTGCGCGAACGGCTCGTACTGCACCCGTCCCTCCTCGAACCGTGCGCCCACCATCCCCAGCTCCGTCGCCCCCTCGATCACGCCCCGGACGATGTCGCGGGAGCCGCTGATATGCAGCCCGATGGTGACCTCGGGGTGGTCCCGCTTGAACGTCGCCAGGAGCGGTGGGAGGATGTAGGCCCCCGGGATGCTGCTGCCCCCGATGGCCAGATGACCCTTCAGGCCTCCCCGGTGCTCGCTGATGGCCTGCTGGGCCTCCTCGCGCAGCGCCATGATCCGCCTCGCGTATCCGTGCAGCAGCTCCCCGGCCCGCGTGGGCGTCACGTTCCGCCCCGCCCGATCGAAGAGACGGAGGTCCAGCTCCTCCTCCAGGGCCTTGATGTGCCCGCTCACCGTCGGCTGGGTGAGCAGGACCGCCTCCGCCGCCCGGGAGAAGCTCCGCAGCTCCACGATCTTGCAGAAGACCTCCAGCGCCCGCAGGTCCATCCGCCTCAGCCTCCTTCCACGACCACCAGCGACCGGTACAGGGCGAGGTGGCGGGCGATCCTCCCTTCCTGGGGAAGCTCCGTGGCGAGCTTCCGCGCCGCGCGCCGCCCGGGGGCGTAGCGGAGGGCGGGGTCGTCGACCAGCGGCTCGACCCTCTCCACGAACTCCGCCTCCGAGCCGGACAGGAACCCGTCCGGTCCGTTCACGACGACCGACCGATTCCCCTGGATGTCCGAGGCCAGCACCGGCACACCCTTGCTCACGGCCTCCAGGACCGCGCTGGACATCCCGCCCTCGGAGAGGGACGAGTTGACCACCACCTCCACCTGAGGCAGGATCGCGCAGACCTCATCGTGCGTCAGCGTGTCGAGGGAGACCCCCCAGGGCGGGTCTCGCAGCACCGCGTCCACCCGGGCGGCCACCCCCTGGTCGCGCGGGCCCGATTCGATCCGCTGGACCGTCACCGACTTCCCGCGGACCGAGGGGAAGTAGTGAGGGGTCGCCAGAGCGAGCCGCAGGGTGTCGGGAGGCCCGGGCATGGTGTCACGGCTATTTGCCGAACAACCCCCTGAACAGCTCTTTCAGCCCCTTGCCTTGCTCGCCGGGGAGGATCTTCTCCATCTCGGTCTCGATCCTGCGCTGGAACTTGCCCAGCTTCGGAACGACGATGGGCTCGCTGGTCGTGCCGGTCACCTTGGCCTCCACGGTGTTTCGCCCCAGCTTCGCCACCACGTCGAAATCCAGGCTGGAGTCCAAGAGTGCCAGGGAGCCTCCCGCCGTCACCGTCCCCTCTGGCTTCGTGAGGGTCAGGTCCTTCGTCCGCAAGACCCCCTTGTCCAGCGTGTAGTGTCCGGCGACCAGCTCGAACTCGTTGAGGCGGACGGGCGTGCCCTGGGCCGCCAGGAACGGGCCGATCACCTCGGTGAGCCTGTCGAGGGGCTTGTAATCGGTCAGGCGCCCATCCTTGAGCAGGACGGAGCCGCTGCCGCTCGCTGACCCGAGGATGGCCGGTATGGAGAATCCGGTGAAACTCAGGGTGCTCTCGCCGTTGAAGACGCCCTTGAGCGACCAGGAGCCCCGGGCGAGGGCCTTCACCACGGGCTCCGTGGCCACATCGGTGAGACGGGAGGTGAGTGCCACCCGGGGAGTCTTCGGCCGCAGGTCCACTTCTCCCTTGGCCGCGAGCCTCCCGTTCATGAAGTCCGCTTGAACGTCCGGCAGCTCAAGCCGCCCGCCCCGGTATCGGACATCGATGGTGACGGCCGACCAGAGAAGGCCCTGGTAGCGCAGGTCGCCGATCTTGATCCGACCCTGGGCGGTCAGCCCCGACTCGGGAGCCTTGCCGGCCATCCCCGCCGCAGGTCCGGATCCTCCTGGGGCGGACGGACTCTGGCGGAGCGGCGGGGCGGCCGCGGCAGGCGCCGGACCCAGCCATGCGGCCTTGGCTTTGGGCGGCGCCAGCAGCCGATCCAGGTCGACCATGGCCGAGGTGGCATCGAACGTGACCTGCGGGGCTCTCAGGTCCGGGATCCGGAGGCTGCCGTCCACCGCCACGTCTTTCACCGTGACCAGCAGCTTCGACAGCGTCACACCCCGCTCTTCCCGCCGTCCCTCAAAGCGCACCGCCGCTTCGTCACCGGTCGCCTTCTGAAACGCGTCCCATGCCTGGACGGCGACTGCCTTCAGGTCGAGGGTGCCGGAGAAGACGACCTTGGCGAGCGGCCCACTCAGCTTGACCTCCGCCGAGAGAGGCCCGGAGAGCGCGATCCCGCCATCGCCCAGGAGGCCCTGCCAGGGCGCCGTTTCCACGTCGCGAAGACCGAAGGTGGCCTCCACCACGGGACCATCCGGCTCGCCAGGCGAGATCCGGCCCGAGACCTCGAACCGCCCCGCGCCGCTGCCGGCGATCTGGGCCCGCGACTGGAAGTCGATGGGGCCGGAGGGGGACGCTTGCCGCAGGCCGAGGTCCAGGTCCGTGAGGCCCAGGGTGATGGCCTTCGACCCCGCCTCGTCGAAGAGGGTGATCTCGCCGTCGCGGACGGCAACCTCGGAGAGCAGGAGTCCGCCGAACAGCGGTGCCTTGCCGGACCGCGGGACATCCGCCGACGACCTGACCGGCGCCGGGGCCGCCGGAGCCTTCAGCAGATCGTCCACGCTCCACCGTCCGTCCCGGGCGTGGGTGAGGCGGATGCGCGGGCGCTCCAGGATTGCCGTGCTCACCTTCATGTGTCCCCGGAACAGTGGCAGCAGTTGCAGGCGGACGCGGAGCGCATCCGCGGCAAGGAACGGCTCCGACCCGAAGCCCTGCGCCTGAGCAACCTGGATGCCCCTCGCCTCGGCCCCGATGCCCCCCCACAGGCTCACCCGGAGGCCGCCGAGTGTCACCTCGCGCCCCAGGGCCTTCCCCACCCGGCTGGCCAATAGGACACGATACCGCTCCAGATTCACGACGGAGGGGAGGATCAGCGCCGCCGTCACCCCGAGCAACAGGATGCCGCCGATGCCGATGCCTGCCCACTTGAGGACACGGATCACACTCGACCTCCCTCGGTACGCGCCTGGGTGGCACGGTCGGGCCATTGTACCGGTTCTGCACGAAAAAAAGGAGCGTTTTCCTTCAAGGGACCCGTGACACACGCTGCAGGTCGTGCCGCCGTCGAGGCAACTCCTTCCGTCCCCGGCGCACCGCCCTCCGGTGAGTGTGTGGGTTCCCCCACCCGCGACGTGGTAAAAGGCGCAGCCGCACCGGACTCCGGCGTGCCTTGACGCAACCGGCCGAACGAGGGTCTCCTGGAAAGGGCGACCCAAGAAGTATGCCGAAAGAATCCCAGGCCCGCGGGGACACCTGTAGGCCGCAAGAAACTCGTGGGTGCCTGGTCTGGACCTTACGATGACGCTGCTGGGATGTCTGTCACCGATGGATGAAGCGGAAGACAGCGAAAGGAGCAATCACGGGATGGCGCAGCACATCGTCTTCGTGTGTCTGCAATGCGGTCGCTCCGGAGAGGTCCTGCTGGAGGATGGGGATGAGGGGACATGGAAAGCGCGGGGCACCCGGACTTGCGTCGAGTGCCTTGAACGGATGTGCGGCTTGGTCGAGGGGGTATCGAGGCCGGAGGAAAGCTTCGATTAACTCCCGGCACCCTGGGCCCCCTGGTCCGAGGCTCGCCTGCAAGACCCCTTCAGCGCACAACCTTCGGGCTGCCCGATCGTGACAAGCGCTGGAATTCATTCCATCGGATGCCGCCGACCCTGGGGCTCCCTACGCGCTGGCGAAGCACTCATCGCAGAGGAACCGGCGCTGAACAGGCACCAGAGCCACGGTCCCGCAGCAGCGACACGTAATGTTGTGGGTTGCCGAGCTGTCAGACCGACGCTCCCCCCGGGCTTCCGGCTTACGCTGCTCGATGCTCAGTGAGCCGCAACTCGGAGGCTCGCCCTGGATTGAGCAGGTATTGATGTCCGCCCTCTTCGAGGAAGAGCTCGGCACAGAACCGACACCACCAGACCTGGGAGCTTTTGTGGTAGAAGGCGAAGGCCATCTCACTTCCGCAGTACTCACAACGCATCCTCCCCTCATCTCCCTTCGGTTTCAGTTCAGGGCCGCCACCAACTCCCGCACGTGAATCTCCTGCTCCGAGCAGTTGCATGGACGCTCTGAGCGGGGAACCTTGGCGTAGCACAGCACCCCCAGGCGAATCGGATAGACCGAATAGTCTACGTCGTACAGCATGCATTTGCCGTTCCGATCATGAACCCAGAAGTGACTCACGACTGTCCTCATCGGCTCTCACCTCCTCATCGCACAGCCAACGGCTTCAGATTCACACCCATCCGACATCCCGGAGCGGTCGGGAACCCGCTGTCCAGGGCTTCGGTTCCCGCCATGGACTCATAAGTACTACCGGATGGGCTGACGGGAAATCGGCAGAATGCTGTTTTTTTTGTCAGACTTCTGCGCACCCCGTTGTCGCCGGTTGTCCTACGCGAGGGGGCAGGGGGGAGACGAGGGCAAAGATGGAGAGCCACCCAGGGAGAACGGGACGGGTCGGAGCGGGATCGCCGACCGGCGGTCTACGCGCCCCGCAGCGTCGGGTCCAGGACGTCCCGGAGCCAGTCGCCGACCCGGCTGACAACCAGGGCCGTCAGCATGAGGACGAGGCCGGGGAAAGCAGAGATCCACCAGGCGGAGTCGAGGTAGCCGCGCCCCTCGTTGAGCATGCCGCCCCAGCTCGGCGTGGGTGGCTGGATGCCCAGTCCGAGGAAGCTCAGCGTGGACTCGAGGAGGATGGTGCGGGCCAGCTCCAGCGTCGTGACCACCAGGAAGGGGGCCAGCGTGTTGGGCACGATGTGGCTGGCGAGGATGCGCCAGGTGGAGCCGCCCAGCCCGCGGATGGCGATCACGTACTCGCGCTGCTTGATCGTCAGCACCTGCGCGCGGACGAGGCGAGCGTAGGTCACCCAGCCGCTCAGCCCCACGATGATGATCAGGTTGCCGAAGCTCGGTCCCAGGACGGCGATGATGCCGATCGCCAGCAGGATGAACGGGAAGGCGAGCTGGGCGTCCACCAGCAGCATGATCACCTCGTCCACGATCCCCCCCGCGTATCCCGACACCAGGCCGAGGCAGCCCCCGATGGCGCCGCCGATGACCACCGCCGCGAAGCCGACCACCAGCGAGATGCGCGAGCCGTGGATGATGCGACTCAGCACGTCGCGCCCGAGCTGATCGGTGCCCAGGAGGTGCCGCTGCCGACCGGCCTCGGGGAACAGGCTGGGACCCTTGAGCCGCTCGCGGAGCGATTGCCGGATGGGGTCGTAGGGACTGACCAGCGGCGCGGCTATCGCCACGAGGACCACCGCCGCCAGGAACGCCGCCGAGGCCCAGACGAACAGCGGGACCTTCCGCCGTCCCGGGCGCCGGGCATCGCCGGGCGGCTTAGGTCCGCCGGATTCGGGGGTCCAGGATCCCATAGGTGACGTCCACCAGGAAGTTCAGCACGACGAACATGGCCGCGGTCAGGAAGACGCAGGACTGCACGATCGGGTAGTCCCGGTTGTAGATGGACTGGATCGCCAGTCGACCGATCCCGGGCCACGAAAAGATCGTCTCCGTCACCACCGCCCCGCCCAAGAGGTTCCCGAGCTGCAACCCCACGATGGTGACGATGGGAATGGCGGCGTTCCGCATCGTGTGCTTGACGACGGTCCAGAATTCCGGCAACCCCTTGGCCCGCGCGGTCCGGATGAAGTCGGCGCGCAGGATTTCCAGCACCGCCGAGCGCGTGATCCGGGCGATGCTGGCCATGGCGAAGGCGCCCAGCGTCACGGAGGGCAGGACGAGCTGTCGCCACTCCCCGCGCCCGGACGTGGGAAACAGGCCGAGCCAGAGCGAACAGGTCAGGATCAGCATGATGCCGATGTAGAAGGTCGGCGCGGCCTGGCCGATCAGGGCGACGCCCATCACGACGTTGTCGTACGTGCTCCCCCTTCTCACGGCCGAGATGATCCCCGCCGGGATGGCCACCACGATCGCGCACAGGAAGGACGCGGAGGCCAGCTCGATCGTGGCCGGCACCCGCTCCCAGGCGACCTGCATGGCCGAGGTCCGGAAATGGATGGAGCGGCCGAAGTCTCCCCGGATGGCCTGATGCACGAACACCCCGTACTGGACGAGGATCGGCCGATCCAGGCCCATCTCGTGCCGGAGCCGCTCCATCTCGGCGATCGGCGCGTCCGGGGGCAGCAGCAGGGGGACGGGATCACCCGAGAGCCGCATGACGACGAAGACCACCGTCACCACGCTCCAGAGGGCCACCAGCATGCGAATCAGCCGGTAGGTCAGGAACCATCCGAAGCCCTGCATGGGTCCCCCGCGGCGTCCCGGTCCAAGAACAGGCCGCGCCCCATCCCGGGGGAATGGGGCGCGGCGGAGCGTCGGCGTCGGGGGTCACGCGCGCCGGAGCTTCAGGTTGAACTGGCGAAACTCCATCGTCTGGTTCGCGTACGGCTTCCAGTCCACGTACCGCTGCAAGCCGTACAGCTCCATCGGCTGGATGACGGGGATCAACGGAAGGAACTCCAGCTCCAGCCGCGCCATCTCCTTGTAGGCCTCGCCGCGGAACTTCTCGTCCACGCTGAGCCGGGCGGCATTTCCCAGCTCGTCGAACCGCGGGTTCCGGAACCAGTAGGCATTGGGCCCGCCCGGCGCCAGGTGGCGCCACATCATCCCGTCTGGGTCGTTGTAGGCGGAGGTGGGGTCGGTCCAGCGGACGCCCTTGAAGCTCTTCTCACGGATCTTCTGCTGGTAGACCGAGTACTCGAGCTGCTCCAGCCTGGCGTTGATCCCCACATCCTTCCACATGGACACCACGACCTCGCTCATCTCCTTGTCCATCACCATGAAGCCGATGGGGGTTTCCAGCGTCAGCTCCTCCCCCTTGTAGTTCGCCTCCTTGAGGAGCTGCTTGGCCTGTGTCGGGTCGTACTTGAGCGGCGGCAGGCTCTGGTCGTGGTGGTTGTCACCCTTCACGACGAGGCTGTTCGGCACGGCCCCCTGCCCGCGCCACAGCTCCTTGACAATCAACTCCCGGTCGAGGGCCAAGCTCATGGCCTGCCGGAAGGGCTTGCTGTCCAGGGGCGGCTTCTGCGTCGTCACCGACAGGCAGTACTGGCCGCCGTACAGGACGCCTTCGATCTTGGTGTTCGGGGCCTTGGCGATACGCTCCGCGTGGTCCGGGGGAATCTTGGTGATGAGGTCCACCTCGCCCTTGAGCAGCGCGCCGATGCGCGCCGCCAGCTCGGGCAGCGGGCGGAAGACGATCTGGTCCACATCGAGCTTCCCGCCCCAGTAGTCCTTGATCGCGTCCAGGATCAGCCGGTCGTCTTTCACCCACGAGTGGAGCTTCACGGGTCCGCTGCCGATCGGCTTGGCATTGAACTCGTCCTCACCCACTTTCTGGAAGTACGCCTTGGGCATGATCTGGCCCGCGTAGAACGCCGTCCGGGCCGCGAGCAGCGGATCGGGCTGCTTGGTGTGGATGACGACGGTGAGCGGCTCGGGGGCCTCGATCTTGGCGATGGTGGTCAGGATGGACTTGGTGATGGTCTTGGCGTTCGGGTCGTAGGAGCGCTCGAAGCTGAACTTCACGTCGGCGGACGTGAGCGGGTCGCCGTTGTGGAACTTCACGTTGGGGCGCAGCTTGAACTGCCAGACGGTCGGGCTCACCAGCTTCCACTCGGCCGCCAGGGAGGGGTAGAGCTTGCCGTCGCGCCGGCGGGTGAGCAGGTTGTCGTAGAGATTGAAGGTGATGGCGATGTCGTTCACGGTGGTGCTCATATGGGGATCCAGCTTGCTGATGTCGGCGGACTGCCCGACCACGAGGGTATTCTTGGCGGTCGCCTGTGCGCCGGCCACACGGGCCAGCAGTCCCTCGGCAGCCGCGACACTGCCGACCAGCCCGACCGCCCGGGCCAGGAATCCCCGCCGGGTGATCCGGCCGTCCCGGAGCATCCGGGCCAGGCCCTCCACCGCGATGCCGTCCTGCCGTGCATCCGAGTCTGTCATGACGGGACCTCCTCTCCGGAAAGCGAGTCCGTGGGCACAGATGACTGGGAGCCATCCCGGCTCGCCAGCGGCAGTGGTGGGCAAGGTTCGGGGTCGATGGTAGCCGTCGCCCCGGAAATCACGTGGTGTTTGGGGGGGGCGCCCAAGACACTATTCAGGGCCTTCGTCCTTGTCAAGTCTATTGGCACCGCCACCCACCGCACGGGACGTACAGGGTATGTGAAACCAGACAAGGCCGAATGCCGCTCACGGAAGGTCCGGGGTCGACGTCGCAATCGAGCAAATCCCCCCGTCCCCCCCTTTGTCAAAGGGGGGCGAGGGGGATTTGACTGGACTGAGGTCCGCATCGAAGAGGATCGATGCAAGGTCAACCACGTCGCCCCGCGGCGGCCCTGGAGAATGTCTTTGGAAGTTTCGCGTTCACCGGCTATCGTGCCTTGACGCGCTTCGCCCCTGCGCTGGTGCGCCTCACAGATCTCATCAACCCGTCTCCCCGGAGCCCCCGACGGGATGTGGATTCTCCTCGCGATGGCGGCGGCCCTGTTCCAGGTCCTCCGGAACTCGATCATGAAGCGCCTGGGCCACTCCCTGGACGAGTACATCAACGTCTGGGGCCGCTTCACCTTCCTCCTCCCTTTCGCCTTGATCATGGCCCTGGCCCACGGGCTGCCCACGGTGAAGCCGGGATTTCTCCCCATCTGCCTGCTCTTCGGTCTGTGCCAGACCTGTTCCACCCTGGCCCTGTCAAAGGCGCTGAAGCTGTCGCAGATCTCCCTGGTCACGGCCCTCTGGAAGCTCGGTCTCCCCATCCTGCTCCTCATGGGGTACCTGATGCTCAGGGAGACGCCGAGCGCGCTCGGGATCGCGGGGGTCCTCCTCTCGGCGGCGGGCGTGTACCTCCTGAACGTGAGCCACGCCCGCCTCTCGCCCTGGGCGCCGCTCACGGTGCTCGTGAGGGACCGGGGTCTCCGCTACACGCTCGTCTCGGCCGTGTTCTTCGCCCCGTCGGTCCTCACCATCAAGCAGGCGATCCTGCTCTCCGATCCCTTCACGGGCACCTTCGCGAGCTACGTGGCGGCCAGCCTGTGGGTGAGCCCCCTGGTCCTGGCAACCTCCCGCGCACACTTCGCCCAGGTGCCGCGCCACTGGAAGGCCTTCGTGGGGCTCGGCCTGTTCGCCGCTCTCACCACCGTGACCCAGGGGATCGCGTATACTCTCACCCTCTCCAGCTACGTGGAAGCCGTGAAGCAGGTGGAGATCCTCCTGGCCCTCCTCATCGGTGGCCTGGCCTTCGGCGAGCGGCAGACGGCGCGGCAGATCGCCCCGGGCGCCTGCGTCATGCTGGCCGGGATGGTGCTCCTGAGCTTGGCTGGCTGACCGTACAGCCCTCCCTCCGTGTTCGACATCCTCTGAATTTTCGGGCATAGTCCCGCAGGGTCGGCCGGCAGCCATCGGCCGTCAGCCAAGAGCTATGAGCCACAAGCAAGCCGCCATGGACAGCGAGGCCCGACGCGGGTGGGTCGTGGTCGGGACAACCTTCATCACCCTCAGCCTGGTCATTGGAGTCTGGTACTCCTACTCGGTGTTCCTGGTTGCCTTTCTCCGGGAGTTCGGCTGGAGTCGCTCGCTCGTGGCCGGGAGCTTCTCGGTATTCGTCCTGGTCCACGGCGCCGTCAGTCCGATCGTCGGGTGGCTGGCGGGACGCGTCGGGCCCAGACGGGTCATCCTGGCGGGCGGATGCGTCTTGGGATGCGGCTTGCTTCTCACCGCGGAGACGACGGCCTGGTGGCACCTGTACCTGGCCTTCGGCGGGGTCACCGCGGTGGGACTCACCATGGCCGGCTGGCTTCCGGCCGTGGTGCTGGTGCGCGGCTGGTTCCCGGGTCGGTTCGGCACGGCGATGGGTATCACCTCGGCCGGGATCGGCGTCGGGATCTTCACGCTGGTTCCCTTCACCCAGATTCTCATCGATGGGGTCGGATGGCGCTGGGCGTTCCGCGTGCTGGCCGTTCTGATCCTGGGATGGGTGCTGCCTGCGACCGCCAGGCTCGTTCGAGAGTCTCCGCCCCCCGAGGTTTCAGATCCGTCATCCACCCGGCAGAGTCTCCCCGGTCTGTCGCCCTGCGGCGCGCAATGGACACTCGCCACGGCCGTGCGGGACTGGCATTTCTGGGCTCTGGCGGGGGTGTTTTTCACGGGAAACTTTGTCACCCAGATGCTCTTGGTCCATCAGGTCGCGTTCCTGGTGGACCATGGGGTGTCCCCCCTGGCAGCGGCGTGGGTGGGTGGCCTGGCCGGTCTGGTCAGCATCGCAGGCAAGATATGGTGCGGGGCCTTCTCGGATCGTGCCGGCCGAGAGGTGGCGTACAGTCTGGCCTTCGGGTGCATCGTCGCCGGCCTTGGGGCCTTGGTGCTGGCGGGCAGGTACCCCTCGTCCAGCCTCCCATACGTCTATGCGATCCTGATCGGGCTTGGCTATGGGGGGATCGCCCCCATCGCCCCTGCCGCGGCCAGCGATCTGTTCAGCGGGCCGGCTTTCTCGACGATCTTCGGCACCGTGTACCCGGCCCTGTGCCTCGGGATCGCTTCGGGGGCCTGGGTAGCGGGCTGGATCTTCGATGGAACGGGGGGCTACGCGCTGGCCTTCTGGATCGCCCTGCTGATGGCGGTGAGCTCGCCGGCACTCCTGTGGATCGTGGCGCCCCGCCGTCCAAACCCAGCGCCGGTGCGCTGGTCGTCATGAGCCCTCCGGGAATGCAGGGTCAGCTTTCGTATGAGAGTCAGGAGAGCCGACGCGGGTGGATCGTCGTCGGAGCGACGTTCGTCACGCTTGGTCTGGTCTACGGGATCTGGTATTCCTATTCCGTCTTCCTGGTGGCGTTCCTCCGGGAGTTCGGCTGGAGTCGCTCCCTGGTCTCCGGCGCCTTCTCCGTCTTCGTCGTGCTTCACGGATGCATGAGCCCGCTCTCCGGCTGGCTGGGTGGTCGGGTGGGGCCCAGACGGCTCATCCTGGCGGGAGGATGCGTCCTGGGATGTGGATTGCTCCTGGTCGCCCAGACGACCGAATGGTGGCACCTGTACCTGGCCTTCGGCGTCGTCACCGCGATTGGTGTCGGCGCCTCCGGATGGGTCGCCTCGGTGGCGCTGGTGCAGGGATGGTTTCCCGAGCGCGTCGGCACGGCCCTTGGGGTGGCCTCGGCCGGGATCGGGGTCGGAATCTTCGTGCTGGTCCCTTTCGCCCAGTTCCTGATCGATCGGCTCGGATGGCGCTGGAGCTACCGGCTGCTCGCCGCGCTGATCGTCGGGTTGATCCTCCCCGCCGTCCTCTGGTTCATGCGCGATCCGCCGCCTCGCGAGAGAACCGGTCACGGATCACGGACTGGCGGCGGTCGGATCGCCGCGCCCGGGGACGCCTACTGGACGCTGGCGGCCGCGGTGCGGGACTGGCATTTCTGGGGACTCTGGGCCGTGTTCTTCCTGGGGAACGTGGGCACCCAGATGCTCCTCGTCCACCACGTCGCGTATCTGGTGGACCACGGCGTGTCGCTGGCGGTGGCAGCGGCCGTGGGCGGCTTCGTGGGACTTGTCAGCATCCCGGGAAAGATGGGATTGGGCCTCCTGTCGGACCGGACGAATCGCGAGCTGGCGTACACCCTGGCCTTCGCGTGCCTCGTGGCCAGCCTGGGGGCCCTCGTCCTCGCCGGTCGATACCCGACGTCGGGTCTCGCCTATCTCTATGCGGTGCTGGTCGCCGTCGGCTATTCCGCCACCGCCCCCCTGACCCCGGCCGCGGCGAGCGACCTGTTCAGCGGCCCCCGATTCTCGACGATCTTCGGCTGCCTGCACGTCGGAAATTCGCTGGGGGCAGCCTCGGGGGCGTGGATCGCGGGGAAGATCCACGACGCCACGGGGAGTTATACGGCGGCGCTCTGGCTGGCCCTGGGAGCGGCGGTCTCATCCGCGACGCTCTTGTGGTTCGTGGCGCCCCGCCGCCCCCACCCTCCACCGGGTGGAGCGGCCCGAGCCGTGAGCCGGCAGGCGTCGGCTGTCGGCAGGCAATCATGAGCGATCACCCATGAATCATGCGCGCACGCGGGGATGGATGATCGTGGGGACGACCTTCATGAGCCTGGCCGTGCTCTACGGGGCTTGGTACTCCTACTCGGTCTTCCTCGTCGCCCTGCTCCGGGAGTTCGGCTGGAAGCGCTCCCTCGTCTCCGGGGCCTTCTCGATCTTCGTTCTCGTCCACGGCCTGTGCGCCCCGCTGGCCGGCTGGCTGATGCGGGTGGCCGGACCCACTCGGCCCATCCTGGTGGGCGCCTTGATCATGGGGGGCGGATTGTGTCTCACGGCACAGACGACTGAGTGGTGGCACCTGTATCTGGCCTTCGGCGGGCTCGCCGCCATCGGGATGAGTCTGGCCGGGTGGATTCCAGCCGTGGTCCTCATCCGGGGCTGGTTTCCGGATCGGGTTGCGACGATGCTCGGCGTCGCCTCAGCCGGGATCGGAATCGGAATTTTCGGA
Source organism: Methylomirabilis sp. (SeqCode) (assembly GCA_035455275.1). Taxonomy (GTDB): domain Bacteria; phylum Methylomirabilota; class Methylomirabilia; order Methylomirabilales; family 2-02-FULL-66-22; genus 2-02-FULL-66-22. Next base: position 13,533 of record DATIFO010000068.1, read on the forward strand.
TTGGTGCCTCTGGCCGAGTTCCTCATCGACCGGGTGGGCTGGCGCTGGGCCTATCGCATCCTGGCCGCGCTGATCGTCGCCTGGGTCGTCCCCGCGACGATCATCCTGGTGAGAGATCCGCCTTCCGTCGAGGCCACGTCTGCGGCGTCCGGATCGCGAATGGATGCTCCGGCGGGGAGGGCGAGACCACACTGGACGCTGTCGACCGCCGTCAGGAGCTGGCGCTACTGGGGGCTGGCGGGGAATTATTTCACCGGAAACTTCGTGACACAGATGCTCATGATCCATCAGGTCGCATACCTGGTGGATCACAGGGTCCCGGCCCTCGTTGCGGCCGCGGTGAGTGGCGCCACGGGTCTGGTCAGCATCCTGGCCAAGATCGGATGGGGATGGCTGTCGGATCGCACCAACCGCGAGCTGGCCTACAGTCTGGCCTTCGTGTGTGTGGCTGGCAGCATTGGCGCCCTGGTCGTGGCGGGGATGCATCCGACGCCACTCCTGCTCCATCTCTACGCAGTCCTCATCGGCGTTGGTTACGGAGTGATGGCGCCGGTGCCGCCGGCCGTCGCCAGCGATCTGTTCGGAGGGCCAGGCTTCTCGACGATCTTCGGCACGCTGTACGTGGTGACCTGCCTGGGCTTGGCCACCGGCACGTGGAGCGCGGGGGAGATCTTCGATCGCACGGGGAGCTACGCCGCGGCCCTCTGGCTGGGTCTGGCGATGACCGTGCTCTCGCCCGCCCTCCTGTGGGTCGTGGCGCCCCGCCGACCGAACCCACCGCCAGGCAAGCGCTGACGGGAAGGCGACGGCAACCTCTGACCTCTGATCTCTGACCATGAGCCCTCAGCCATGAGCCATGAGCACCGACACCGCTGGACGATCCTCCCCACGTCGTTCGTTACCCTGGCCGTCATCTACGGGGTCTGGTATTCGTACTCCGTCTTCCTGGTCGCCTTCATCCGCGAGTTTGGCTGGAGCCGCTCTCTCGTGTCGGGAGCCTTTGCGGTCCTGAGCCTGGTCCACGGTGGCCTCGGCCCACCGATCGGATGGGTGCTGCGCCGGGCCGGCCCCCGCCGCGTCATCCTTGCCGGCGTGGGCGTGATGGCGCTGGGTCTCTGCCTCACCGCACAGACCACGGCCTGGTGGCATCTGTACCTGGCGTTCGGCGTGATCACGGCACTGGGCATCAGCCTGAACGGGTGGATCCCGCAGGTGATCTTGGTCCAGGGGTGGTTTCCGGATCGGGTCGGGAGTGCGATGGGGGTCGCCTCGGCGGGAATTGGCGCGGGAATCCTCGGGTTCGTGCCTCTCGTTCAATTGCTGATTGACTGGTGCGGTTGGCGTTGGACCCTTGCCGTCCTGGCCGCGATCACGGTCGCCTGGGGGATTCCCTCCGCCTGGTGGCTCATCCAGGATCCGCCGACCCTCGGGGAATCCCCCCCGAAATCTCGGGAGCCGCAGGCGGTCAGCACCTCAGACAAGCACTGGACGCTCTCCGCCGCCCTGAGGTCCTGGCGGTTCTGGGGGTTGGCGGGCGTCTACTTCATGGGAAACTTCGTCACGCAGATGCTCATGATCCATCAGGTCGCCTACCTGACAGACCACGGAGTGCCTCCGATGATGGCGGCCACGGTGGGCGGTGTCGTGGGACTCGTCAGCATCGGTGCCAAGCTGGGCTGGGGAGTGCTCTCGGATCGGCGCAGCCGTGAGCTGGCCTACACGCTGGCCGCCGGGTGCATCGTGGCGAGCATCGGCCTGCTCGTCCTGGCCGGAAGGCACCCGGCGTCCGCCCTCCCGTACGTCTTCGCCGTGCTCATGGCGTGCGGGTACGGCGTGCTGTCGCCGGTGTTCCCCGCTTCGGCCGCCGATCTGTTCAGCGGACCGGGCTTCTCCACGATCTACGGAGCCCTCTACACGGTGATCTGCCTGGCGCTCGCCTCCGGCCCCTGGCTCGCCGGCCAGACCTTCGACCTCACCGGAAGCTACGCCGTCGCGCTCTGGATCGGCCTCGCCATGGCCGTCGCATCGCCGGTCATCCTCTGGCTCGTCGCCCCCCGCCGCCCCAATCCGCCGCCGGCCCGCCGGTGACGCGGCGGAAGCCGTCAGCCATCAGCCCCGAACAAGCGGCGCCCTATCGCAGGCTGAGAGCCGATGGCTGACCGCTGACGGCTTGCCCTAGTTGAACGCCTTCATCAGCTTCGCATACTGATCCAGGATCGGGAGCACCTCGTCCCGTCTCGCGGAAGGGAGACCGAGAATGGCCCGCTCGGCGCCGGCCTTCTCGTAGCCTCTGAGCGCCGCCTCTTCTGCCTTGGCCCCGAAGACCGAGACCGTGAGGGATGCCGGATCGCGCCCGGCATTCTCCGCGCGCCGCCGGAGATCGGCGATTCCCTCCGCGAGGTCTCCTGCCCGCGCGGCAAGCGGAAACCACCCATCGGCATATTCCACGATCCGGTCGCGGGCGTTTGCCGTGTTGACACCCAGGAGGACCGGGGGATGGGGCTTCTGAACCGGCTTGGGGTAGGCCCAGACGGGGTCGAAGTTGACGAACTCGCCGTGAAACTCCGCCTCGTCCTTCGTCCAGATCTCCTTCATGGCGAGGATCCGCTCCCGCAGCACCCGCCAGCGCTTCTTGAAGTCCGTGCCGTGATTCGCCATCTCCTCCGCGTTCCAGCCGCCGCCGACGCCGAAGAGGAAGCGGCCGTTGGACAGGAAGTCCAGGCTCGCCACCTGCTTTGCCGTCGTGATCGGATCCCGCTCGACCATCAGGCAGATCCCCGTCCCGAGCTTGAGGCGGGTCGTCACCGTCGCGGCCACCGCCAGGGCCACGAAGGGATCGTGGGTGTGCCAGTACTCCTTGGGAAGGTTCGGCCCCCCGGGCCACGGACTCTGGCGGCTCTTGGGAATGTGCGTGTGCTCCGGCAGCCAGAGCGACTCGAACCCCCGCTCCTCGAGGGCCTTCGCCAGCTCGTCGATCCGCATTGCGTAGTCAGTGTTGAACTGGGACACGCCGATCTTCATGGGGGACCTCCTTCACGACCGTTAGCCGTTAGTGCTTCAATGCATGGGTGAATGCCGTTGTCCAAGCCTCTTGCCGTCATTCCGGTGAAATCCCCCCTCGCCCCCCTTTGACAAAGGGGGTTGGGGGGATTTGCCGCCAAGGTGACGACGTCTGGGAAAGGCAGTTACCCATGGAACCGGTGCTTGCCGTCACCTTGAATAGGTGACGGCGTCATTGCGTCTGCAGCAGCTTCTTCAGCAGTTCGTTCACCAGCTTCGGATTCGCCTTGCCCTTGGTGGCCTTCATGACCTGGCCGACCAGGAAATTGAATGTCCCCTCTTTTCCCGCGCGGCACTCGGCGACGGGGCCGGGGTGGGCGGCGAGGATAGCCTGGATGATCTGCTCCACCTCGGCGGAGTCGGTGATCTGGCCGCCCTGCTTCTTGAGGATCTCCGCCGGGTCGGCGCCGGCGCCGTACATCTCGTCGAAGAACTGCTTGGCCATCTTGCCGCTGATGGCCCCCTTGGCCAGCAGATCCAGCATCGCCGCCAGGCGGGCGGGGGGAATGGGGCTCCCGCTGATATCCTTCCCGTCCTTGTTCAGCCGACCCAGGAGCTCCACCATGACCCAGTTGCTGACCACCTTGGGATCGGCGTGAGCCCTGACGCAGGCCTCGTAGTAATCGGCCAAGGCCTGGCTCATGGTGAGGACCCCCGCGTCGTACTCGGGGATCCCGTACTCCGCGACGAAGCGCCGCCGCTTCGCCTCGGGCAGCTCGGGCAGGCCCCGCCGGATGTCCTCGATCCAGGCCGGCTCGACCTGGAGCGGCACGAGGTCCGGCTCGGGGAAGTAGCGGTAGTCGTGGGCGTGCTCCTTGCTCCGCATGGAGAGGGTGATGCCCTGGTCGGCGTTCCAGAGGCGCGTTTCCTGGACCAGCGTCTCGCCCTCCTGCACCGCCTTGATCTGCCGGCGGATCTCGAACTCCAGGGCCTTCTGGACATTCTTGAAGGAGTTCATGTTCTTGACTTCCACCTTGGTCCCGAATGCGTCCACCCCCCGCGGGCGCACCGACACGTTGGCGTCGCAGCGGAAGCTGCCCTCCTCCATGTTGCCATCGCACACGCCCAGGAATACCAGGATCGCCCGAAGCTCGCGGAGGTACTCCGCCGCCTCCTCGGCCGAGCGGAGGTCCGGCTCGCTCACGATCTCCATCAAGGGGACGCCGGAGCGGTTGTAATCCACCAGGCTGGACTCGGCCTCCTCCATGACCCCCGCGTGGACCAGCTTTCCCGTGTCCTCTTCCATGTGGACCCGGGTGATGCCCACCCGCTTCTTGGTGCCGTTCAGGAAGAACTCGATGTGACCGCGCATGGAGAGGGGCAGCTCATACTGGGAGATCTGGTAGGCTTTCGGCAGGTCGGGGTAGTAGTAGTTCTTCCGGGCGAAGCGGGAGGTGGATGCGATCTGACAGTTGAGCGCCAGGGCCGTCCGGATGGCGAACTCCACCCCCCGCCGGTTGATGACGGGAAGGACCCCCGGCATCCCCAGGCACACGGGGCAAGTCTGGGTGTTGGGCGGCGCCCCGAACTTCACGCTGCAGCCGCAGAACATCTTGGACTCGGTCAGGAGCTCCGCGTGCACCTCCAGGCCGATGACGGCTTCATACTCAGCCATGCTCAATCCTCGGTCGGAATGGCCTCCAGGGAAGCGACGTACTCTGGACTCAGGCCGTGGGCCCTCGCCCCCTCGATGAGGGAGTGCAGATAGCGCCGACCGGGGCGAAAGCTTCCCAGGGGCCGGGCAAAGTAGGCGAAGGCCGCGAGCGTCCGGCCGTCAAACGTCTCGACCACCACATCCTTCCTGTCATAGGCCGTGGGGTACTCCTCGTATCGGTCGAGAGCCCTCCGATGCTCCTCCGCAATCTCCCAGACGACGCCCTCGACGACGCTCCCCGCCGCGTGCAGGATATCCGCCACCCCATCACCGTCCCAGGCGGCCCACGGTCGGGTGAAGGCCAGTCGATGGTCCCGCAAGCGCGCCGCCGCGACAAAGTAGCAGCCTGGACACCGCGTTGCCATCTGGCCCGGATGCATGTTGGAGCCGTAGGCGAAGTAGAACATGGGACACACTCAAAGGCGTTCGGCTGTACGGCTGTTCGGCTGTTCCAATACTACCGAACAGCCGAACGTTTTTCGGCTCACCGCCAGATCGCGTGGATCTCGAACTGGTAGCTCTTGGCCGGCCGATTCCGCTCCTCGATGGCCAGGCTCCACGAGCTCTGCTCCCCGGAATTCAGGTCCCCCACGCCCACCCGTTGCGTGCCGAGCGGTTTCCTCTTCTTGTCCAGGAACTTGACGACCACCGTGACATCACGGGCGTTGGCCTTGCTGAAGTTCTTGACCGTTCCCTTGAGCGTGTCAAGCCACCGCTCGTGGTCCAGGACCGCGAGGTCCCGGCTCTTCCTTCCGGACGCCGCCCCGGCCGGGACCACAGCCAGGACAACCAGCAGCAGGCAGAGTCCCACCGCGACTCGTCCCCCGATCCTCTTCCGGAGTGCCATAGTCCCCCGCCTTCCTCCTACAGCCGCGGGCGCTCCATGTGCCAGGCCGCGGCCTGCTCGTAGGCGTGCGCCACCTTCAGGATCGTTCCCTCATCAAACGGCTTCCCGATGATCTGCAGGCCGATGGGCAGGCCGCCCTTCGTGAAGCCGCAGTTGACGCTGATCCCCGGCACCCCGGCCAGGTTCACCGAGATGGTGAAGATGTCGGAGAGGTACATCTGAAGGGGGTCGGCCGTCTTCTCGCCCAGCCTAAACGCGGCTGTCGGCGAGGTGGGCGTCACGATCACGTCGCAGTGCTCGAAGGCACGGGTGAAGTCCTGCCGGATCAGGGTCCGGACCTTCAGCGCCTTGAGGTAGTAGGCGTCGTAGTACCCGGCGCTGAGAGCATAGGTCCCCAGCATGATCCGCCGCTTCACCTCCGGCCCGAACCCCTCCCGGCGAGTCTTCATGTACATGTCGATCAGATGCTCGGACTTGGGCGTCCGGTAGCCGTACTTCACCCCGTCGTACCGGCCGAGGTTGGAGCTGGCCTCGGCCGTCGCCACCAGATAGTAGGTGGCCACGGCGTAGCCCGTGTGAGGCAGCGACACCCGTTCCTGCGCGGCGCCCAAGTCTTCCAGGACCTGGATGGCCCCGCGAACTGCCGTCTCCACCTCCGGGTCCATCCCCGGAACGAAGTACTCGGCCGGAATCCCGACACGGATGCCCCGGATGTCCTGGGTGAGGGCCGCCTCGTAGTCGGGCACGGCTAGCTCGGCGGACGTGGAATCCAGCGGGTCGTGGCCGGCGATCGCCTTGAGCAGGATCGCGGCATCCCGGACATCCTTGGTCAAGGGGCCGATCTGGTCCAGCGATGAGGCGAAGGCCACGAGACCGTACCGCGAGACCCGGCCATACGTGGGCTTCAGGGCGGTGACGCCGCAGAAGCCCCCGGGCTGGCGGATCGAGCCGCCCGTATCCGTCCCCAGGGCTCCAGCGCACATGTCCGCCGCCACGGCCGCCGCCGAGCCGCCGCTGGATCCACCCGGAACGCAGTCCATGTCCCAGGGATTCCTGGTCTGCCTGAACGCCGAGTTCTCCGTGGAGGAGCCCATGGCGAACTCGTCCATGTTGGTCTTCCCCAGGGTGAGCGCCCCCGCGGTGTTCAGCCGGTTCATCACGGTGGCGCTGTAAGGCGGGACGAAGCTCTCCAGGATCTTGGAGGAGCAGGTGGTCGTCACCCCCTTGGTGCAGATGACGTCCTTGATGGCGAGAGGGATACCGGCCAGGGGAGGCAGGGGTTTCTTCTCGGCCTGCATCTTCTCGAACTTCCCGGCAAACGCCAGGGCCGTCCGCGGGGTCAGCGTGTTGAAGGCCTGGACCCGGTCCTCGAGCTGCCCGATCCGGACCAGGTAGCTCTGGACCACCTGGACCGGGGACACCTCACCCTTTCCGATCAGGTCGCGCAGCTCGTGAATGGTCAGCCGGCAGAGGTCCACGCGGGTCTCCTGCGTCTAGAACGTGAAACGTAAGACGTAACCGGGGAATTACGTATTACGCTTTGCGTTTTACGATCTCCGTTCAGTCCTCGATGATCCGCGGCACCCGGAAGTACACATCTTCCCGGTCCGGCGCGTTGGCGAGGGCCTCTTCCTGGGTCAGGGACGGGCGGACCATGTCCTCGCGCATCACGCTGGTCATGGGGATGACGGTCGTCGTCGGCTCGACCTGGCCGGTGTCCAGCTCGTTCAGCGTGTCCATGTACCCCAGGATCGAGTCGAGCTGGGCTGTCATCTGCTCCATCTCTGCTTCCGTCAGCTCCAGTCTCGCCAGGCGAGCCACGTGCTCGACTTCCTCACGCGTGATCTTCGCCACTTTGCCCCCTTGAATCGCCTAGGCTCGTTCCAGGTGGACGAACTGGGCGGCGAGCTTCTTCCGGCCCACCCCCGCGAAGGTGACGACCACCTTCAGGTCTTCGCCTTCCCCGATGCGCTCCTTGACGATGCCGATCCCCCACTCGGGGTGGCGCACCCGCTTCCCGACCTGGAGGTGATCCACGAACGCCTCCTCCGCGTCAAATCGTTCCTCGCGGCTCGGGGCTCGCGGCTCGTCGCTCGTCGCCCCCCAATCGCGGCTCGGCGCTCGGCGCTCGGCGCTCGGCGCTCGCGTCTCGGGTCTCTTCCCGAGCCCGTCCACCCGCTCCACGAGGTGCGCCGGGATCTCGTCCAGGAACCGGGACGGCAAATTGTAGTTGTCGTTGTTGAACATCCGCCGCGACAGGGCGGCCGAGAGGAACAGCCGCGCCTTCGCCCGCGTCATGCCCACGTAGCACAGCCGGCGCTCCTCCTCCAGTTCGGCATCTTCACTCAGGGACCGGGAGTGGGGGAACACCCCCTCCTCCATCCCCGTCATGAAGACCACCGGGAACTCGAGCCCCTTGGCCGAGTGGAGGGTCATGAGCGTCACCGCACCCGTTCCCTCGGCCAGCGCGTCGATGTCGGCGATCAGCGCCACGCTGTCCAGGAAGGCCTGTAGAGTCCGGTCCTCGCTTCGCTCCAGGAACTCCCGGGCGGCCGAGACCAGCTCCTGGAGGTTCTCGATCCGCGACTCGGCCTCGATTGTCCCCTCGCTCTTGAGGTCCGCCAGATAGCCTGTCGTCTCCAGGAGGTCCAGGATCAGCTCCGGGACCGGCGTGACCTCGGCCTTGATCCGGGCCTTCTCGATCAGGGCCACGAGGTCGTCCAGGGCCTTCACGGCCCGCGGGCCCAGGATCTTGCGCCCGCCGATCCGCTTGCACGCCTCCCAGAGCGAGACCCGCTCCGCCACGGCCAGCCCCTCCAGCTTGTCCACGGTGGCCTGGCCGATCCCGCGGGGCGGGACGTTCACGATCCGCTTGAAGCTCTGGGCGTCGTCGGGGTTCGCCACGAGCCGGAGGTAGGAGAGCAGGTCCTTGATCTCCTTCCGCTCGTAGAAGCGGAGTCCCCCCACGATCACGTATGGGGTCACCTCGCGCCGCAGGGCGTCCTCCAGGACCCGGGACTGGGCGTTGGTCCGGTAGAATACGGCAAAGTCGTCCAGCCCGTGCCCGTCCTTCGCCGCCAACTCCCGGATCGTGCGGATGACGAAGTCGGCCTCGGCCTGCTCGTCGCGAGCCTGGTAGACGACGATCGGCTCGCCGGCCGGGTTCTGGGTCCAGAGCGTCTTGCCCTTCCGCCCCCGGTTGTTGGCCACCACGCCGCCCGAGGCGTCCAGGATGTTCTGCGTCGAGCGGTAGTTCTGCTCCAGCCTGATGACCTTGCAGCCGGCGTGATCGTGCTCGAAGTCCAGGATGTTGTTGAGGTCCGCGCCCCGCCAGCGATAGATGGACTGGTCGTCGTCCCCCACCACCGCGAGGTTCCCGTGCCGCCGGCTGAGGAAGTTCACGATCTGGTACTGGGCGTGGTTCGTGTCCTGGTACTCGTCCACCAGCACGTACCGCCAGAGGTTCTGGTGATACTCCAGGACGTGCGGCCGGTCCCGGAAGAGCACCACCGTGAGCATCAGGAGGTCGTCGAAGTCCACGGCGTGGCTGGCCCGCAGCCGCTCCTGATACAGGGCGTAGATCTTTGCCGTCCGCTCCTCGGTGAAGTCATTGGCGACGGTGGCATACTCGCCGGGGGTGAGCATCTCGTTCTTGGCCCGGCTGATGCGAGCCGCTACCCCGCGCGGGTTCATCACCCGCTCGCTCAGCTCCAGGGCCTTCAGGCAATCCTTGACGACCCCCAACTGGTCCGCATCGTCGTAGATCACGAAGCTGCTGCGGAGGCCCAGCTCCGCATGCCACCTCCGCAGGATCTTCACGCAGGTGGAGTGGAACGTGCCCAGCGCCACGTTCAGGCCGCGCGCGCCCAGGAGCTGCTCCACGCGCTTCCGCATCTCGTCGGCGGCCTTGTTGGTGAAGGTCACTGCCAGGATCTGCCAGGGCTGGACGCCCCGCCGCGCGATCAGGTAGGCGATGCGGCGCGTGATAACCCGGGTCTTCCCCGAGCCGGCCCCCGCCAGGATCAGGAGCGGCCCCTCGTCATGCAGCACCGCCTCCTGCTGCGGCGGGTTCATATCGGTCAGGATCGGATCTTGGACCATAGATTTGACGCTATCCGTAATTCATCAGGGAGTGAGGGACGATGACTGGGAGTGGCAGCCGAACGGATGGGGATTATAGACCAGATGGACCCACCCGCAAACCAAAACCTGGCTCCGCGGCGATCCGCATCGGACGGCCCTCGTTCCCGGGACTGTAGATGCGGGGCGATCTCTTCCTCTGCGTGGCTAACCGGTGCAGGACTTCGTCGTCAGGGGTCAAGCCAAGGCAATCCCGGCCAGATCCAGCAATCTCACTTGAAGCGCCGTCAATGCGGCCAGGGCTGAGGCGTAGGCCTCGGAGGCAGCCTGATGACACACGCGCACCACCGTGTAGAAGCCCGTGAAGTATCCCCGGTCAAAGCCCGCCGGGAAGAAATAGCTCCGCTCTGCCTGCACGAGGTCCTGTATGGCCTTGGTCACAAACCCCTCTTCAAGCCGTGTGAAGTAGTCCGGCTTGCCGTTGTCCACAAAGTATGCTCGTAACGCCACTTCCAGGGCGCGCAGGCGCGGTGCAAGGGCCTCCATCTCCCCTGTCCCTCCCGCGGGGCTGGCCAGGAGCGCCTGACGGCAGCACTCGAGGTCCTGCCGGATGGTGCTCAGCGGCGCGAGCTGGTCCCGGCTGCGCTGGACGCGTCGGCAGAGGTCGAGGTACTCTGTTTGCATTGTTGCGGGCTGAACAGCGGCGTGGAAGAGATAAAAGGCAAACGCGGTCTCGTCCCAGCGGCCGAGCCACGCCTCATGATCCGCAATGTCCTTCTCCAAGACTTGGAGGACCCCGCCAACCTCTGACACCGGATGCTGGACCCCATCGAAGTCGAAGGACGCGACCACGAGGGTGCCGTCCTGGATGGCCTGGAGGGTCCACCGGTCGAGTCGGTCGAGATACGTCCTGGTCATCCGCGCCGCAACCTCAGGTGCATGGACCGCCGCCATGGCCGGGCGCGGGATGGCTTGGCTGTCAAAGGCGGCGATCAGGGCATCGATGTCCAGCTTCGTCACCAGTCGGCCAGCGTAGTACGGCCGCAGGGCCTTGGGAATTCCTCTCCGGCGCTCCTCCTCCTGGAGATAGGCTTCGAACGCGGCGGCGTCAAGCACCTGTAGCTCCTGGTTGCCATCCGATCCCGCGTACAGGAGCTCGGTCATCTGTGTCTGCAGCGCCAGGGGATTTTCCAGCAACTCCCACGCCGGCGCCCCCGCCGCGGCCTGCGCCGCCCCCAGCGCACGAAGGTGCGCCTCGCGCTCCTCCGGCGACGGATGCGACGCCTCTAGCGGGCTATAGTGGAGTCGGGGCCGCATCGCAGCGGGCGGGTCATCCGTCCCGGCGAGCAGGGGCAGGTCGCCGGCCATGTGCAGACCGGCGTCCTGGCCGATCCAGCGCATGAGCATCCGGTGGGCGGCATACAGATTGGCGACCCGCTGCTTCTGCCGCTGGAGCCGCCCCAGGATCTCCAAGAGGTCGGTGTAGGCCCGCTCGGCGAAGTCAATCCGGCGCAGCCCGGTCATCAATGTCCCGGCACCGGCGCACTCGGCGGCGACGGTATCGGCATGCAACTCCATTTCCCTCGACAGCGCCTGATAGCGTTGGTGGACGACGCCGCGTACCCACGTCAGGCGGAGCCGGATTTCTGTAACAATGAACAGGCCCAATTTCCCTATGCTGCCCCACACCCCGGACTTCGCAGCCCAGGAGCCCAGGAGCTCATCCCACTCATCCCGGCTATACACCAAGCTGTCGATGACCAAATTTGCCGTGTAGACATAGCTGCCAACGTGCATGCTCCGCTGGGAGAAGTGGGCGAATTCATGGGCAAGGATGGCTCGTAGCTCCTCCGCGTCGATCGCATTCAGCAGCCCGAGACCTATTCGCAGGTTCCTCCGCACGGGAAACACCAGGCTCCAGAGGGAGGACGTGAAGCATACCCCGGCATTGACCTCAGGGGTGAGGAAGACTCGGCGCGGCATGCTGACAGAAATGTCCGCGGCGAGCCGCGCAAGCACAGCACGCAGGCGGGGATGCTCGCCCAACGGAATCTCCAGCCGGTTAGGACGCTGATCCGTCTGCGTGGCGAAGAAGAATTTCACGGGGAAGGTCAGGAGCAGGAGCGAGAGCGCAATCAAGCCGCCGCCGAAGAAAATTCCGACGAGGGAGCGCAGGACCCAGATGATGGCGAGCCCAATCCCCCCGAAGAGAAGCACGATAACCATCAACGCGCAGATCATTCCGAGGTAGACGGCCAGGAACAGGCCAATGGCGGCCACGGCGCGTCTGGCCGCACGGCGAAACGCGGGATCCGTGGGTGTGCGCGGCTTCCTGGAGCGGCCCCATCCCAGCGCCGCCGACGCTCTCACCTTGACCCCTCCGTTGTTCAATCGGCACAGTCGTCCCACGAGGGAACACGGCCCCCATTGCGCTCCGGAGGCCGAATGGCTGCAGGACGGACCGTTGTGGGTGTAACTCCCGTCAGGGGCGACTGCGGCAAGCCTTCGAAGAAGGCTATCGAGGCAGGCGCGGGCTGTCAATCGCATTCCCCGGAATCAGGATGAGCGCCAGAAACGGGAATCCGCTTCGCGTCCCGAGCGCCTCGGCGGGCGGGGCGAATCTGGGCAGCGGGAAGAACGTGCAGAAAATGCGTAGCATTATCTGCAGAATCTTTGGCGTCTCCGGTCGGTGGGGGCAGTATGGCAACCGCGAGGGGTGAGGTAACGGGAAGGCGGCCCTGGAGACCCGCAGGATGAAGGCGCAGATCGCTGGACCCTGAGCCCCGCGCCGTACGAGTCCCTGCCCCCCACCGAGTGGGGTGCTCTGGGAAGAGATATGACAGAGAATGCTACGTATTCCTTCGCTCCGATCATCGGCTTGAAATTGGAAGATTGGGAGGTCGAGGCGCCGTTCGGCTGAGCCCGCAACGCGGCCACGCACATCAAGAGGGGCGGTCACCAAATTCTTGGTCTGGAGATGCCTTCCTTCCTCCTCCACCTCGGCGTCTTGCCGGTTCAAGCGTCCTTTCGGACTGGAGTCGGCCCCCCGACAAGCTGGGGCAGGAAACCGCGGCGCGGTGGGCCTCACCACGCGAAGAGCCAGTGCCATCGCGTACATTCGCCCGTCAAGTACTTCCCCATGAAGCAGTAGTAGTGAGTGGAGGGTTGCTGATCCTGGGCGCGGGTGACGGCCTTGACGACGAAGCTCCGCCTGATCTTGAAGAAACCGAAGATCACGGTGTCGACATCGACCGAAACGAATTCACGCGCCTTGAGGGACTCGACCTCTGCGAGATAGCCGGCCTGCAACCGGCCGCGTTCTCCGGGCGTCACCTCTCCCAGTCGCCGGTGAAACTGCAGCGTCGCTTGGGCAACGAGATGGCTTAGTATGCTCTCCTCCGCCTCGGCAGGTGAAAGCACAGTTCCGAACAGTCGGCCTGGGAGCGCCGAGACGATTGCGAGGGCCGAGAGAAACGCAATCGATACCAGCACAACTTCCAGCCAACCTCGCCGTGACACGAAAGTCACTCTCACGAACGTCATGGCTCGCCCCGATCACTCGTGTTCCGCAGGCTAAACCCGGAAGGAGAGGGAGGCTTGGGGGAGGAGTATGCGGGCACTTCAATGCCGATCCGGTGCGGGTCGCTTGCGAAGCAGAAATAGCCCGACCGGCAGGAGCAGGAACCCGATCCCCAGTCCGAGGGTGACACGCATCGTGGTCCGGGGCGCCAAGGGCTCAAGGATCTTCTCTCCTGGGCTCGTGGGCGAGGAGTACACGTCCACCTCCCTAGTCCGGGACGTTGCCATGTTTGCCACGTTGTGAGCAGGCGTTCCCACGCGAACACATCGGCCCGGGCCTGGGCCGCAGCACGGTCGACGTTCTGCGGCCGGATCTCGAGGTCGGGCGCAAGGCGAGCGCGGACGCCGGTCCAGAGGTAGGCGGTCCCTTCCCGGGCCCGGCTGCCCGACACTTCGGCCGATCGAAGGTCCCCAGTCCGGCCGGACTCGGAGCGCGTTGATTTCAGGCAGGGGAAGAGGCGGGTCGGCGGGGAACGAAGCGAATCTCGACGCGCTTGTTCAAAGCGGCGGCGATTCGCTGGGGCATGGCCAGCGAATGGCCCTCATGGTCCGCATCCTCCAGCCGGCAGATGACAGATGCGGTAGTGCCGACCAACTGGGCCAGGGCCCGTTGACTGAGGCCG
>DATIFO010000069.1:0-23441 GCA_035455275.1 Methylomirabilis sp. (SeqCode)
GCCCGGCTGCTGGTCTGGTCGGTGGAGAGCGAGGTGTACCGGTTTCCGCTCCTCATCACGCCGCAGGCCCTGGCGTGGTCCGCGCTCACCGTCCTCCTGGCGGCGGTCCTGTCCGGCCTCCTGGTGCGCCGGCACCTGGACCGGCTGGACCTGGTGGGCGTGCTGAAGATCCGGGAGTGAGGCGATGCGGCGCATGCTCAAGCGTGCTCGGGTATTCCTGGTGCTGGCGGCGGCGGCCGGGCTGATCGCCCTGGCCCTTCGGCCGCGCCCCGTGGAAGTGGATCTCGCCCCGGTCGCCCGGGGCCCGCTGGTGGTCACCATCGACGAGGAGGGGGAGACGCGGGTGCGGGACCGGTTCGAGATCGCGGCGCCCGTGGCGGGAGAGCTGCTGCGCGTCGCCGTCGAGCCGGGCGATCCCGTCGTAGCGGAACACACCGTGCTGGCCGTCATCCGGCCGTCGCTGCCCGCGCCGCTCGACGCACGGGCCCTGGCCGAGGCCTCTGGGGCAGTGCGGGCCGCCGAGGCGGCCGTGGCGCGCCAGCAGGCGGAGCGGGAGCGGGCCGAGGCGATCCTCATCCGGTCGCGGCAGCAGCGCGATCGCGCCCGCAGCCTGTTCGAGGATCAGGCCATCGCACGGGACGAGGTGGACGCCCGCGAGATGGACGTCCGGGCCGGCGAGGAGGCGCTGCGCGCGACGGAATTCGGCGTGGCCCAGGCGCAACACGACCTGGAGGTCGCGCGCGCGCGCCTCATCCAGCGGCGGTCCAGGGACACCGAGCGCGACGTGATCCTGCGGGCGCCGGTGGACGGGGTCGTGCTCCGGCGGCTCCGCCAGAGCCAGAGCGTGGTGCCCGCGGGCGAACGTCTGCTCGAGATCGGCGACCCGCGCCGGCTCGAGATTGTCAGCGACCTGCTGTCCTCCGATGCGGTGAAGGTCAAGCCCGGCGATGCGGTGCTGATCGAGCAATGGGGCGGCGGGCGGACGCTCAATGGGCGGGTGCGCCGCGTGGAGCCGGCCGGCTTCACCAAGGTGTCTGCCCTCGGCGTCGAAGAACAGCGGGTCAACGTCGTCATCGACTTCCAGGACCCCCATGAGGCCTGGCGGTCGCTGGGCGACGGCTACCGCGTCGAGATCCGCGTGGTGACCTGGCAAGGGGAGGGGGTGCTCAAGGTCCCGACGGCCAGCCTGTTTCGCCGGGGCGAGCAGTGGGCGCTCTTCGTAGCCGAGGACGGCCGCGCGCGGCTGCGGACTGTCGCCATCGGCGCGCGCAACGGGACGGAGGCACAGGTCCTCTCGGGCATTGGGGAACGCGAGCGGGTCGTCCGGTTCCCGCCGGACACGCTCCGGGACGGCCACCGCATCACCGAGCGTCCGGCGTAGCCGCAGCGGCGGCGCGGCAATTCGTATGCTACAGTCCGGCAGCCGCAACCCCATCGGTGACGACCGGGCATGGAGGACTCACGCATGGCTGAGGCGCCAGCGCCCAGGTCGCAGAGCTTCCGCGGACGTCTCACGGAGGTCATCCCCGAGGCGAGGGAGGTGAAGACTTTCCGGTTCGTTCCGGAGGCCGGCATCTCGATCCCCCATCTCCCCGGGCAGTTCCTGCAGATCACCGTGCCCGTCCCCGATGGAAGCCGGCCCCACACCCGCCGGTCATTCACCATCTCTTCCGCCCCCACCGAGACCGGCGTCCTGCAAATCACGGTCAAGCGAAACCCTGCCGGTACCGTCTCCAACTACCTGCACCTGCAGGGACGGGTGGGCGAATGCTTCGATCTACGCGCCCCCTTCGGTCGATTCTCGTTCACCGAAGGGCGGGCCGGCCGGATCTGCCTCATCGGCGGCGGGAGCGGCGTGACTCCCCTGCGCGCCATCCTCCGTTACATCTGCGATCGTCAGGTTCCCATGGAGGCGGTCCTCATGGATTTCAACCGGCGGGAGGATGACATCATCTTCCACCGGGAATTCCAGGAGATGCCGTCCGTCCACACCGGCGTTCGGGTCCACTTCGCCCTCACCGAGCCAGGCCCGGCATGGCGCGGACTGACCGGGCGCATCCGGGCCGATCTATTGGACCAGTGCCTGCAGGGATTCGAGCCCGCGCTGGTCTACCTCTGCGGCCCTCCCCCAATGATGGACGGAGCGCGGGAACTGCTGGTCGCCCGCGGCATCCCCCCGGAACACATTGTGACGGAAAGCTTCGGCTAGCGCGACGCCCCCGCGGGCCGCCCACCCTCGATGAGATCCGTTCCGGATCCCAGGTAGCCCGCCACGCGCCCGTCCGGGAGGAGGCGCGGAATGCCCGTATCCAGGACGCGACAGTACTCGCCGTCTGCGCGCCGCAGGCGATACTCGACGCGGAACTCCTGCCGAGCCTCCAGGGCGAACTTCCAGGCATTCAGACACGGCTCCCGATCCTCCGGATGCACGCTCGCGAGCCAGCCACTCCCCGCAGCCTCCGCTGGGCTCCGGCCCGTGAAGTCCAACCA
Source organism: Methylomirabilis sp. (SeqCode) (assembly GCA_035455275.1). Taxonomy (GTDB): domain Bacteria; phylum Methylomirabilota; class Methylomirabilia; order Methylomirabilales; family 2-02-FULL-66-22; genus 2-02-FULL-66-22. The sequence continues at coordinate 2,491 of DATIFO010000069.1, forward strand.
GGCACGGTTGAGAAACGTTCGAAGGCCATCCGGTCCCGACAGCCACACCAAGGTCGGCACACCGTCGGCCACCCTGCGAAAGCGCTCCTCGCATTCCTGCAGTAGCCCCGTCAGGCGGGACGCCTCGGCCTGGCACGCCTCCAGGCCCCCGGCCATCTCGTCCAGGGCCTCGGCGAGTCGGCCAAGCTCCGAGGGCGTGTGGGGCAGCCCGGTCCGCACGGAGAGGTCTCCGGCACCGAGGCGTCGCATGGTCTGCACCAGCGCGGTCACCGGACGCAGGATGAGCACCCGCGAGCCGATCCCCGCGACCACCATCGCAAACACCAGGACGCCTCCGAACCCGAGGAGGCTCCAGGTGTCGACCTGGTTGACCTTGGCGAAGGCGCTGTCGCGTGGGATGCCGATGTACACATACGCGAATCGTTCTTGCTCTCCGAAATGGATCGGGGTGAACGCGAAGAGGCGCGACGTTCCATCCAGGCCGGCCCCCTCGACGGTGCCTTCGCCCTGCTGATAGATGGCGGCCCTCACAAACGGAGCGTCCGGGAAAAACTTGCCGACCCACCGCTCCGATTCAGGATAGCGAGCGAGGACCTGTCCCGCCCCATCCACCACCGTGATCGTCGAATGCACGGGCAATCGTGACTCGGCGAGGAGGCGGTTGAGCCACGACAGGTCCAGCCCGGCAAAGACGACGGCCGTGATCTGGCCCGCGCCGTCGAGGACGGGATAGCCGAAATTGATGACCGCCTTTCCGGTGACGCGGCCGATCTGATACTCCCCCGCGGCGAAATCACGCCGTTCAACTGCCCGCTGAAAATAGGTTCGGTCGCCCAGGTTGGCGACACCCTGGTACGCGACGGCGCTGCAGAACACGTCGCCGTTCGGCTTGGCCGCGCCAAGGTTCGAATAGTGAGGGTAAGGTTTCAAGAGGTCCGCGAAGAGGGTGCTGCAGGCGGACGCGTTCTGTCTGCGGACCTCGGGCAGTCGCGCCAGGGCGATGAGGATCTGGTGGGTCCCCTCGACCAGTCTCTCCTGTGCGCTGGAAGCGATCCGGGCGAGCCGCATGGCGTCCTGTAGCGCTTCAACCCGGGCGACTCGTCGCATCTCCCAGGTCGTGTAGACCCCGAGGCCACGGGCCGGTATGAGGGCCAGAAGGACGAGGAGGAGCAGGCGCACGCGAAGACTCGATAATGCGGGCCGCCTCATGGATCCGACCTCCCATATCTGCTGAGGGTCCCCGGGGGCCTCGCCGCTGGAGAGTCATGCCTGCATGCTCCGCCGGCGGGTCCGTTCGCGGCGGCATCGTATCAGAGTCGCTCCTGGAGGCTCAAGGCGATATCTTGCTGGAGGGGATCGAGGGACGGCTGCAGAGGGTGAGGGACCGGGCCCCGTGGGCTCCGCCCGCCACAGGGATCCAGACGGGCCACCGGCGTCAGTTACAGTTCCCGGAGCGCCACGGCGATTCGCTGGCGCGCGGCGCGAACGGCGGGGGGCACGCCGCCGACAAGCCCCATCAGCAGCGCGAAGATCACTCCCGAGACCAGCAGGAGGGGGGTCACCCGGAACGCAAAGGCCAGGTGGGAGAAGGTCTGCCAGTTCATGGCTCCCGTGGTCAGATTGTTCAGGGGCAGGACGGCCGCGCAGCCGAGCAGGCCGCCCACCAGGGCGATGCAGAGCGACTCGAAGACAAAGGATGTCACCACGTTGCCGACGCCAAACCCGAGCGCACGCATGGTGGCGATCTCGCGGGAGCGCTCGGCCACCGCCGAGTACATGGTGTTCAGGGCCCCGAAGACCGCGCCGATGCCCATGACCAGCGCCACGATCGTGCCCAGGACCGTGATCAGCGTCGTCAACTGGCGCGACTGCTTCTCGTAGTAGTCCACCTCCCGGTCCACCTGGACCGTCACCCGGGGATCCGCGGTGAGCGCATCCTTGAACGCGGTCAGCGCCTCCGGGGACGCCAGCCGGACCGTGATCGACTGAAAGATGTTCTGCGGCCGCTGGTACACCTGGTTCAGCACATTGGCGTCACACCACAACTCCGAGTCGAAGGCACTTCCGCTGGCGTCGAAGACCCCCACCACGGTCCAGGTCCCACCCCCGAACCGGACGGTCTTGCCCAGCTCAAGGCCGACGTAGCTCTGCGCCACGTTCCGGCCCACGACCAGCTCCGCCAGCCCGGGCTGAAAGAACCGGCCGGCCGTGATCCGCACCGAATCCCGGACCGACAACACCGTCGGCGAGACTCCCCGCACCTGCACATTGGCATCCGTGCCGGTCCGTTTCAGGGGAAAGGGCGCCACCACGACGACCTCGGGGCTCACCAGCGGGCCCGCGCTGCCCCGCCCGACCCCCGGCGCATCCGCGACGACGCGCACCTGGTCCAGCCCGACCACGCTCTCCATCTCGGAGGTGGCCCCGGCCCGCCGCACGATGGCGTTCTGGGGGGAGCCCGATGCCACCAGGGTCGCCTTGAACCCCTGCGCCAGCGACAGCATGGCGATAAAAACTCCCACGGTCCCGGCGATGCCCAGCACGGCCACCACCGTGGAGGTCCAGCGCGCCCGGAGGCTCCTCAGGTTGTACGTGAGGGGAATGGCCATCTCACACTCTCCGCAGAGCATCCACCACCCGCAGGCGCATGGCGGACAGCGCGGGCAGGATGCCGGCCATCAGGCCGATCAGGAGCGCCAGCACGAAACCCAGGGCGATGGCGTTCGGCGGCAGGTAGAAGAACGGCAGCATGCCGTGGGTGGGATCCCCCCGGAGCGTGAACAGCTTGGCCAGGGTGAGCCCCAGACCACCCCCTACGGCGGCGATGACCGCCGTCTCCGCCATCACCAGGACCAGGGCGAAGCCATCCGGGAACCCGATCGCCTTCAGCACCGCCAGCTCCCGCACGCGCTCGCGCACCGCGATGGCCATGGTGTTCCCGGTCACCAGCAAGAGGGTGAAGAACACCACGCCTCCGATGGTCAGGATCAGGAACTCGATATTGCCCATCTGCTTCACCCAGGAGGCGGCGAAGGCCTTCTCCGTGTCGGTCTTGGTCTCCCACGGCGAGTTCGCGAAGCTCTCGTCGATCGCCCGCGCCACGCGCACGGCGTCGTCGGGATTGGCGATGCGCACCGTGTACCAGCCCGCGTAGCCCTTCTGGAACGTCTTCCGCTCGTCCAGATAGTCCCAGCGGAACCAGAACTGCGCGGTGTCGTCCTGGAGCCGCTTGCCGCGATAGATCCCCCGGATGTTGAACTCCCACGTCCCGGGGAAGATGGTGCCCCGGATGGGGATCCGATCCCCCAGCTTCCACTTGAATCGCTCGGCCAGGCCCTCGCCCACGATGCACCCTTCCCGATCGGCGAGGAACGCCTGCCACTGGTCGTCGGGCACCACGAACTCGGGGAACATCTGCCGGTAGCCCTCGCGATCGATGGCGAACTGGGGGAAGAAGTTGCGCTCGTCCTGGTACACGCCCCCGAACCAGTTGGCGAACGTCACCTGCGTGACCCCGGGGATCCGCAGCAGCCGGTCCCGGTAGGACAAGGGCAGCGGCTGGATGATCGAGACCTTGTTCACCACCACGAGCCGGTCCGCCCCGGCCACGGCCTCCCCCTGGTTGAACGCCCCCCGCACCACCACCAGGATGCCGAACAGGAACAAGGCCACCGCAAAGGAGCCCGCCGTGAGGACGGTCCGGATCTTCCGGCGCGACAGATTGGCGAGGAGCAGCCGGCCGTACTTCACTTCACCCCTCCGGCCGACACGGCGTCCACCAGCGCCCCCTTCTCCAGGTGCAGCACGACCTCCGCCCGCTGTGCCGCCAGCGGGTCGTGGGTCACCATGAGCACGGTCTTGCGGTACTCCCGGACCAGCCGCTGGAGCAGGTCGAGGACCTCGTCGGCGCTCTTCCTGTCCAGATCGCCCGTCGGCTCGTCGCAGAGCAGGAAGGTGGGGTCGGCCACGATGGCGCGCGCGATGCCCACACGCTGCTCCTGCCCGCCGGACAACTGCCGCGGGTAATGATGCATGCGGTCGCGGAGACCCACCACCCCCAGGGCCGTCTCCACGTGCCGGCGGCGCTCCGCCTTCGAGAGCCTCGTGAGCAAGAGCGGCAGCTCCACGTTCTGAAAAGCGGTGAGCACGGGGATGAGGTTGTACATCTGAAACACGAAGCCCACATGGCGCGCCCGCCAGGCCGTGAGCTTCCGGGCCGCCATGCTCGTGATCTCGTCCCCGGCCACGGTGATGCGGCCGGCCGAGGGCAGGTCCAATCCCCCCAGCAGGTTCAGCAGGGTGGTCTTGCCGGATCCGCTGGGACCCATGAAGGCCACGAACTCGCCCTCGTCCACCTCCAGGTTCAGGCCCTGCAGCACGTGGAGCACCTCACCGCCCCGCTGATAGGTCTTGTCCAGCCCGCGCACCTGGATCAGGCTGTTCCCGCTGCCGCCGCCGTCCACTCTGACCATGCCGCCTCCTCAGCGTCGGGTCTGCACCTGCACACGCTGGCCGTCCCGCAGCCCGTCCAGTCCCGCCACGACCACCTGGTCTCCCTCGGCGAGACCCGCGGTCACCTCCTGGTCGTTGCCCCGCACCTGGCCCAGGCGCACGGCGCGTCGCTCCACTCGCCCATCCCGGTACACGAAGACGACCCGGCTGTCCCCCTCCCCGCGCACGGCTGCCCGGGGGAGGAGAACCGGGGCGGCCCCCCCGGGGCGGGCGGCCGATTCGTCTCCGAAGAACGTGACCTTCACGCCCATGTCGGGCAGGATGCGCGGGTCCAGGCGGTCAAACGCCACCCGCACCTTCACCGTCGCCTTCTGGCGATCGGCCGTGGGGATCACCGTCCGGACCTTGGCGGGGATTTGCCAGTCAGGGTAGGCGTCCAGCACCGCTGTCACCGCCTGTCCCGGCTTGACCCGGGCGATGTAGGATTCGTTCACATCCACCTCGATCTCCAGGGACTGCATGTCCACCAGGGTGGCGATGCCTGTCCGCGTGAAGCCGCCCCCGGCCGAGATCGGCGACACCATCTCGCCACGCTGCGCGTCCTTGGACACCACGATCCCATCATAGGGCGCCCGCACGACGGTGTTGTCCAGATCCTGCTGCACGACCTGAATGCGCGCTTCCGCGGCGCGGACCTGCTCCTCGGCCACCGCGATACGCGCCCGCAGGCTGTCGGCAAGCGTCCTCGCCTGATCGAGGGTCTGCTCGCTGATCCCCCCGTCCTTCCAGAGCGCCTCCATGCGCTGACGATCCCGCTCGGCGTTCGCCAGGTTGACCCGCAGATCGGCCAGTGTGGCCGCGGTCGCCTCTCGGTCGGCCCTGGCGGCGACCAGCCGCGCCCGCGCGTCCGAATCGTCAAGCTTCGCCAGGATCTGACCCGTCTCGACGCGCATCCCCTCCTCGGCGAATACCTCCTCGACCCGGCCGGTGATCTTGGCGGCAATCGTGGCGCGCCGCCGGGGCGTCACATACCCGCTGGCGTTCAGCAGCGCGGCCGGACCCGCCTTACTGGCGTGAACGGTGATCAGCTCCACTGCGGGCGTTTGCCCCTTGAGCGCAAATACTGCGGCCGAAGCCAGAGCCAGCACGCCGAGACCGGCGGCAACCCAGCGCAGCCATCGGAAGCGCCCCTGGCCGCCCCGGGCATGCTCGTCGATGCGGAGGGTGGAGAGGTCGGGACCCCTCGCCGGCTCGGTGTCCTGTGATTCCGGCATGTCTCCGTTCCAGTCGCGGGACTCGAGCTGCTTCGCCGCTTGCCCTGAAGCATGCTCATTCGAGATCGTGGCGCGCCGAGTGGCCGGCCGCCCCCAAGCTTAAGACAGAAACCCATAGTTCTCAAGCCCAGTCGTTCACTTCGGCGACGATCCCCCGCGCTGGTACCCCGGAGTCCCAGGGGTCCACCCGGGGCTATGATGGAAAACACCGGCCGAAGGCCAGGAGCAGGCGTGGTGAGCCCTTGATGCGGATCTTGCCTCGAAGCAGGGCCCAGACGAGACCCCGTTCCTTCCGGAGGAATCCAAGCCAGGTCCGGCTATCGGCACGCACGCGGAGGTCGGCGGTGCCAGCGTGACCCGCGTGCACCTGGAGGGTCCCGTCCCGGATGACCACCGTGGCCTCGGCCGTCTCCTCCCCGACGAACGTGAAGTGGTACGTGGCGTTGAGGCCCTCCGACCGGTGTCGCTGGAACACAAAGGGTAACCCGTTCAGGAAACCGCGGATCGAGGCCGGGCGCAGGCCGTTCGACACCCGCCTGGCGGTCTTGTGGGGGAAGCGCCGGGCGACGTATGCCTCGGCGTCCGATCCGGCAACGACATAGACCGTCTCGGGCTTCGCCTGGAGCGGCTTGACGACCCCGCCCAGGTACCCCGGCCGGTCCCGGAGAAACGGCGCGATGACGTCCTCGCCGGCCGGGCAGACGGCGAGACAGTAGGCCGATTTGTAGTTGGCCCCGTAGGAGAGGCTTTGCCACATCGAGACCGTCTCGGGATCGCTCACCTTGCGGCGATACTCATCGACGCTCCGGCTGCCCACGATCCGCTCCACCCAGTCCGTGAATCCCCCCATGAACTCCCGGTAGTTGTGCGTGTAGCAGGCGGAGAAGTTGAAGCGGCCATCCGCCTCGATGGCCCCCACCGGGCACGCGGCCACGCAGAGCTTGCATTCCAGACACGGGTTGTAGTCGATGGCCCGATCATAGGCGGTCACCTCGGCGTCCAGGAGGATCGACCCCAGAAGAATGAAGCTCCCGAACCTCGGATGGATGACGTTCCGATGGATCCCCATCCGGCCGAGGCCCGCGGCAACCGCCACGGGTTTGTGGGAAACCACCCACACCTTGCTGCCGAATCGATCCATCTCCATCGGAAAGCCCATGGCCGGGTTCATGGCCCGAACCCCCCGCGCCTCCAGGGCGGCCACGATCCTGTGGGCGGCGTCGTTCACGTGATCCCCGGTGTGGTGGAATTCGAGATTCGCCACGGACCGGGCGGGACTCCGAACAGGCTCCCGGTTCATCCGACACACGATGCTCACGAGCGTCCTCGTGCGTGGAAAGAGGCTCAGGATGTCCTCCCGCTGGTCGGCGATCTCCGGCCGGTCGATCTCGACGAAGCCGACATCATCCGCTCCCGCCTCGTAACAGAGCTGTCGAAGCCAGCCCGCATCCAGCCTGGACGGTCCTTCTCCTTGAGAGACACGTCTCCCCCTGTCGCGGAGGCTTCTTACCGTCGGGTGTTCGCTGAGCTGGACCATCCTCTTCTCCGACGCCCCCCTCGCCGCGGGGCCCGATGCCCGTGGATGTTGGCTGGTTTAAAATACCGGCCACCGCGATCACCGGCCCGGCATCGGGGAGGGGGCGCGCAAAGCCGCCGATCCCCGAGCCATGGCCGGGGCCAGCCTCATGCCGCGGCCTTCCGGGACACGGAAGCCGGCGCATAGGTGCCAGGCACGGCACGGAAGCTGATCGCGAGCCGATTCCACCCGTTGATGGCGACGATTGCCATGCTCAGGTCTACCAGCTCCTTCTCGGAAAAATGCTGGCGTGCCAGCTCGTACACCTCGTCCGGGACATGGCCGTCCGCGACCCGTGTCACCGCCTCCGTCCAGGCGAGCGCGGCCCGCTCCCGGTCGGTGTAGAAGGGCGTCTCTCGCCAGGCGTCGAGGGCGTACAGCCGCTGCTCGCTCTCCCCCCGGGCGCGGGCATCCTTCGTGTGCATGTCTATGCAGTAGGCGCAGCCGTTGATCTGGGACGCCCGGAGTTTCGCCAGGTCCAGCAGCGAGGGCTCGAGCCCGCTCTGGCGCACGTACGTCTCCAGTGCGAGCATCGCCTTGTACGCATCGGGCGCGATCTTCGTGGGGTCAATTCGAGGCTTCAACGCATCCTCACGTGTCTTCATTGCATCCTCCTGACGGTGCCCATCCTCGCGGTCCCGCCGTCTCTGCACTGCCAGAATACTCTCTGGGTGGCGGAGGGTTCGCGGGTCGGTGCCCCGGGCCCGGAGCAGATCGAGAGTCCGGCCCGCCTCGCTCCGGCTCCCGCTCAACCGGACACCACCTCTGCAGCCGGCTGTGCCCCGATTGGGAGGCCGGCAATTCGATTGTCAAGGAACAAGCGGAAGCGACTGACGGCCGCGGGCGGGAGCCGCACAAGCGCCCTCAGTTCCCCTGCGAGAGGTCGAGCCCGGCCGAGGCACTGGTCCCTGCCGGATCCTCGAAGAACCGATCGCGGAAGAACGGATCAGTAATCATCTTACCATGCGCCCTCTCCACTGCTGGTTGGCTCATGGCTCCTCCTCCGGATTCACTAAGCGGTCCGGAAGTAGGGCTACATATCCGCCCGGACCGCTTAGTTTGCGGGGAAGGCCCTCGCGCTTGCATTGGGACAGGCAACCGCTCGGCCCTCCCCGCGGACCCGACCGAGAGGGGTGGGCCGCCACCCCTCCTCGGACTCTCCCCCGGACTGTGCGGTCTGGTGGTGGACTGTAGCCAAATTTAGAGACCGCACAGTAAACCTCTCTCGGTCAGAGACACAAGACAGGGCGCCCCAACCCTTCGGGGCGCCCTGTGTCTTAACGACCGCCGGTTGGGCGATCGTGGTCAGCGGATGTCCGGCCCTTCAGCCCCTTTCACGGGCTGCGAGGACTGATCGTCCTTACTCCGGCGGATATCGGGACCCTCGATGCCCCTGACCGGTTGCACCGCCGCATACCGGATGTCCGGGCCCTCGGTTCCCTTGACCGGCTGAGTGGTGGACGGCAGCTCGGCGGCAACGGCCGCCGAGGCGGCCAGCACAACACCCATCACGCTGGCGAGGAATAGCCTCTTCATCCTTGCTCCTCCTTTGGGCTTCTGATCTTGACAAACAGAACATACACGCGAGGAGCCCCGCGATTCGCGAGGCGACCCACTCTCTGTCGCGAGCGGTGAAACCCCTGCGCTGCTCCACACCCCCTTTCTTTTCCTCACGTCAAGCTTTTTCCGAAGTCTCCAACTTGCCAGGACCCTTTCCACTGCCACCGGACTCGGCGGCCTGGGGAGTGGGCCCGTTGCAGGAGGAATGCAGACGGAGTGCCAAACCTGGCCACGAATCTAAGTTGCCGCGAAGCTTGGAGTGATGCGCGGGACCACAAGGCCTGAGGGGAAGGAGTGTTCAGACCTGCGCAGAAGGCCGTTCAATCCTGGACGAACCGCCCGGAAATAGACACGCGGATTCTTCTCGCCTGCGGCCTGCATTTCAGAGCGGCCTCCCGCAAGTCGACTGTCCGAAGCGCTGAGCAGCCTCGGCGAGACGGGCGCTCCGCCCTCGGAAGACGGTCGGCACGCCCGCCTCCAGCCAGCGCAGGCGGGCCTCCAGGCCGGCGGTCGTAAACACCCGCCGGATATCCTCCCGCGATTCGCTGAAGTGCGCCCAGCCCTCGAAGTGCAGCGGAACAATCGTGGCCCTCGGGAAGGCGCGCGCGACTTCAATTCCCTCCTCGGCCGTCATCGTGACGTGCTGAGGACCGACCTCCCGGACCCGCGCCGCCCCCATGAAGAGCACCGCCGTGCCGACCTTGAAGCGCCGCGCCACCTCGGCAACCCCGTCGTACCAGACGGTGTCGCCGGAGATATAGACGGCGTCCCCCGCGCCGCCCTCCACCACCAGCACGAACCCGGTGACGGGCCCCCGGTCACCGCCGACCGGACCGTGGCGGGCGGGGGTGGCAGTCACCCGTCGGTCAGCAGCCGCAGACCCGCCACTTCCAGCAGGGCGGTCGGTCCGCCGACATAGGTCATCGACAGCCTGTCAGATGCCATCCGGGTGTTCTCCTGCTTGCGGGCGGATGCTGATTCCCTCGTTCAGGCCGTCCGGGACGTTGACGACGAGACGCTCGTTCCCCTGGAGGCCCGAAACCACTTCCACGCTCGCCCCCAGGTCCCGACCCAGCTCGACCGGCTGGTAGTGGGCCGTATTGTCCTGCCGCACAACGACGACCTGTGGCCCCGCTCCCCGGATCACCAGGGCGGTTGCCGGAATGAGGAGCGGCGGATCCGGCCCCACGACGGAGAACTTCACCTGCGCGTACATCCCCGGCCTGAGCGCCAGATCGGTGTTCGGCACCTGCACCTCGGTGAGCAGCGTGCGCGAGGTCGGATCCAGCGCATTGGCGTCCCTGGACACCTTGCCGGCAAACACGCGCCCCGGAAACTCCCGCACGACGATCCTGGTCTGTTGCCCCGGGGCGATGGACCGGACGAAGGTTTGGGGCACATTCACGAGGATCCTGAGCGTATCGACCTGGGCGATCCTGAAGAGCGGAACGCTGGCGCCGCCGCTCCCGGCCGTGATGAGGGCCCCCCGGTCCACCGTCCTGGCCGTGACGATGCCGCCGTACGGGGCGACCACCTGCTTGAAGGACTCCAGCGCGCGCAGCCGTTGCAGGTTGGCGGCGCTGGCCGCCACGTTGGCGCGCGTGGCATCCACGGTCGCCTGCGCCGCATCGGTGCTCGCCCGGGCGGCGTCGTACTGCGATCGTCGCTCGTCGACATCCTGTCGAGCCACGGCCCGGTCGGCCAGGAGCGCGGCCCACCGCTCTGCGCTGATACGCGCCAGCTCCAGATTTGCCTTCGCCTGCTGGAGGCTCGCCTGGGTTTGCGCCAGAGCCGCCCGGGCCTGCGCCACGGCCGCCTCGGCCTGGCTCACTTGCTGATCCAGCTCCGGCGTATCGATCTCGGCCAGGACCTGTCCGCGCTCCACCCGGTCCCCGATATCCGCAGACCGGTGGCGTAGATAGCCATCCACCCGCGCATAGATGGGCGTCTCCTGGATTGCCTGGATGTTTCCCGGGAGGTCCAGGTCGGTCGAGGCGGGCCCGGGGCGCGGCACCACCACGCTCACCGCCAGGTGGCGGTTCTGTGGGCCCTCCACGTCCGCGCGCAGCTCGGTGGCACGCCGGACCCGCGGCACGATCCCCACGGCCAGGAGCCCGGCCACCAGGAACACGACCACCGTGCTCAGCCTGCGCCGGCGGCCAGCGCGTGACGGCTCCCTCTCGCCCATGGCTTCCGGGGCAATGCGTGTGTCCAGACCCGTTGCAGGCTTCATGCGTATCCTGTCTCCCGAGCCGGCCCGGCCCCGCCCGCCGGCTCGTCTTCAAGAAAACTCCGCCGCGGGGGCCGGCGTCGCAGCATGCTGTAGACCACCGGCACGAACAGGAGGGTGGCGACAGTGGCCATGGACAGGCCGCCAATCACGGCGCGGCCGAGCGGGGCGTTCTGCTCCCCGCCTTCACCGAGGCCCAGGGCCATCGGCAGCATGCCGATAACCATGGCCAGGGCGGTCATGAGGACCGGACGCAGCCGGGTCCGGCCGGCGCGGAGCGCGGCCTGCACGGGGTTCTGGCCCTCATGCATCTGGTCGTTGGCGAAGGTCACCAGCAGGATGCTGTTGGCCATGGCCACGCCCACGCTCATGATGGCGCCCATCAGGGAAGGCACATTGAAGGTCGTCTGCGTGACGAACAGCATCCAGATGATACCGCACAGGGCCCCGGGCAGCGCCGTGATGATGATGAAGGGGTCGAGCCAGGACTGGAAGTTCACGACCATCAGGAAGTAGACCAGGAGCACCGCAAAGATCAGGCCCGCGCCGAGGCGGAAGAAGGCCGCGTTCATGCTCTGCGCCTGACCCTCCACCACGATCCGGCTCCCCGGCGGGAGCTTCGGGCGGAACTCCGCGACGACGCGCTCGACATCCGCGGCGACTCCTCCCAGGTCCCGGTCCTGCACGTTGGCGTAGAGATCGAACACCGGCTGCACGTTCGAGTGGGTGACGACGGAGGGGACTTCACGCCGCGTGAACACCGCCAGGTTGTTGAGGAGCTGGGGGACCGCGGCCCCGTTCACCGCCATCGAGGTGTTGCCCAGGGACTCGATCGAAGGGGTCAGGTACTGCGGCGTCTGGACCACCACCGGGTAGACAATGCCGGACCGGGGGTCGGCCCAGTAGTTGGGGCTGACGAACTGGCTGCCGCTCAAGGTCACCAGGAGGTTGTTGGCGACGTCCCGCTGGGCGAGTCCCAGCTCGGCTGCCCGCGTCCGGTCCACCTCCACGAATACCTCGGGGGCGTTGACGATCTGATGCAGGTGCACGTCGGCGATGCCGCGGATGCCAGCCAGCCGCGTCTGGATGTCCTTGGCTATCGGGTACGTCGCGGCCTGGTTGTAGCCGGACACCCGCACGTTGATGGGTGCCGGCAGACCGAAGTTGAGGATCTGGCTCACGATATCGGCCGGCTGGAAGAAGAAGGTCACGCCGGGGAATTGCGACGCCAGCTCCCCCCGGAGCCGCTTCATGTAGGCGTCGGTCGGGCCGTGCCGTTCCGGGTTCAGCGCGATGAGGATCTCCCCGTCTCCCGGCCCTGCCGTCACGCTGTCGCTGCGGGCGAGGTTGACGGCGTCCGGCAACCCGATGTTGTCCAGGATCATCTCCACCTCCCCGGGCGGGATGATCCGCCGGATGGCGGCCTCCACCTGGCCAAACAGGACCTCCGTCTCCTCCAGCCGGGTGCCCGGCGGGGCGCTCACATGCAGCCGGAGCTGCCCGGCATCCACCGCCGGGAAGAAGTCGCGCCCCACGAAGGGCAAGAGCGCCGCCGCGCTGAGGCCGACCACGCCGAGGGCGGCGAAGACCCGTCCCCGGTGTCCCAGTGCCCAGACGAGGGCGGCGACGTAGCGCTCCTGAAGGCGCTCGAAGGCGCTCTCGAACCGGTGGTGGGTTCGCCCGAGCAGGGTGCGCGGCGCCGCCACCCCGTGGCCGCCCAGCTCGCCGGCCAGGAGGTACCGCACCAGGGTGGGGATGACGGTGCGCGAGACGAAGTAGGACGCCATGACGGCGAACACCACTGCCATGGCCAGGGGCGTGAACAGGTACTTCGCCGGTCCGGTGAGCAGCACCACCGGCACGAAGACAATGCAGATGGAGAGGGCGGAAACGAACGTGGGCGTGGCGATCTGCTGCGCCCCGTCCAGGATGGCCTGGACCGCGCCTTTCCCCAGGGCAGCATTCCGGTGGATGTTCTCGATCTCCACGGTGGTGTCATCCACGAGGATACCCACCGCCAGGGCCAGGCCTCCCAGGGTCATGACGTTCAGGGTCTGGCCCGTCAGGTACATCACGATGACCGACACCATGACGGAGAGCGGGATGGAGAGGATGACGATCAGCGTGCTCCGCCAGCTCCCCAGGAAGAGCAGGATCATCATTCCCGTCAGGAGGGCGGCGATGGCCCCCTCCTCCAGCACGCCGTTGACCGCGGCACGGACGAAGCGCGACTGGTCGAAAAGCTCCGCGATGTCCAGCCCGGCGGGCGCCGCCGCCCGGATATCCGGGAGGGAGGCCTTGACGCTCCTCACGATCTCCAGGGTCGAGGCCGCGCCCGATTTCAGGATCGTGAGCAGGACGGACTTCCGCCCGTCCTGGCGCACCACGTTGGTCTGCACCGCAAAGCCGTCGCGAACGTGGGCCACGTCGCGGATGTAAACCATCGCCCCGTTGGCCTGCCGGATGGGCACGTCGTTGAGCGCCTCCACGGCGAGCGGGCTGCTGTTGAGGCTGACGATGTACTCGCGCGGGCCCATCTTCATGCTGCCGGAGGGCAGGGTGAGGTTCTGGACGTTGATGGCGGCGATGACGTCGTTGGCCGACAGGCCCTTGGCCAGGAGAGCCTGGGGGTCGAGATCCACGGTGACCTGGCGCGGCTTCCCGCCATACGGCAGGGGCAGGCTGAGCCCGCGGATCGGGGCCAGCGACTGACGCATCCGGTACAGACCGTAGTCGTACAGCAGGGACTCGGGCAGCGTCTTGCTGCTGAGGCTCAACTGAAGGATGGGGACGCTGGAGGCGTTGTAGCGCACGATGAACGGGGGCTGGGTGCCGGGGGGCATGATGCGCAGGATGGTTTGAGACACGGCGGCAAGCTGGGCGATGGCCCCGTCCACGTTCGCCCCCTCCTGGAAATAGACCTTGATGACGCTGACGCCGCCCAGGGTCTGCGACTCGATGGTGCGGACATTGTCCACCACGCTCGAGATGGTGTACTCGCTGTAGGTGGTGATGCGCTTGGCCATGTCATCCGGGGTGAGGCCGCCGTAGCGCCAGACGACCGTGACCACCGGGATGTCGATGGTGGGAAAGATATCCGTGGACATGCTCCTGAGGGACAGCACGCCCATCAGGAGAACAACCAGCGCCGCCACGATGAACGTGTACGGGCGGCGGAGGGCGAGTCTAACGATCCACATCGGAACCGGATCCCACGCTCTGACGTCCCTGGGTTGTTCTGGAGCGCACACTCATCATCTGCTCCTGCCCTTTCCGGAAGCCCACCTGCCACCGAGAACGCCCCGGAGGTCGTCAGATGTTGGTCCCCGGATCCGTCGCAAAGACCGCCCTGAGCAGCTCGGGGAGCACGGGAGAATTCACGTCTCCCACCAATGCGTACTCTCCCGACGCCTTCCCCAGATCTGCGAATCCGATGTCCACATACGCATCATGGCTGGCCTTGTTGTCGGAGAGGACCACGATCAGGATGATGGGATCGGTGGTCAGGGACCAGGTGGCCTTCCCGTTCCGGGCATCCAGCCCGAAGAGGAGCGCCTGGGGCCCCTCCCCGGTGGTGCTCATGAGGAGGACCACCGGAAAATCCGCATTCCCGCCGAGATTCACCACCCCGACAGGCCGGAAATGCGCTCGCACCTCCGGATCGTAGATGTTCGGGACGCCGGCCGGAAATGCCGTCGAATCGGCCCACACGGGAGTCGCAGCGAGGAGCGCGAACCCCACCGCGAGCGCCAGCCAGGTTGTCGGGCGGCCGGGGCGGCTCCGTTCTTGAAAGAGTCTCCCCAGGGTGGAAATCGTTTGCGGCGTACGCTGGTTTGTCATGACCCCTCCCCTTCTCAACGGCTATGGTGGCCCTTCTGGTTTTGGTCCGGCTCTGCGTTCTGAACAGGGTGGCAAGGCGACCCTGCGCCGCCAGCCAAGCGGCGGCGGCGTCCCTGTGCTGTCCCCTCCTGGGGCGGCCGCCCCTCCTCATCGAGGGGAATCCGGCGGATCCGATCATCCAGGCAGGCGCCGAAGCGGGCGATGGCCTTGCCCGGAAGGCGCGATAGGGCATCCAGTTCTGCCGGCGAAAGGTCCAGCCCCGCAGAGAAGCTGGCCGCCGCCGGGTCCGCCAGAAATCGACCCCGGAAGCATTCATCCGTGATCAGCTTGCCGAGCGCCTTTTCCACCGCCGCCTGGCTCATGCTCCTTCCCTCTTGACCTTGCCCCTCATTCCCGAGGATGAAGATGCTGGGTGCAGAGCTGGTGCCAATCGCCGGCAGCAGTCCAACCCATCGAAAATGCGTTTCCGTCGAGACCGACCGGAGCGCGAGAACCGTTCGGGTGTCTATGCCTGCGCGGAAGGTTGCTCAGAGGTGGACGGATTGCGCAGGATTGGACGGCCGGCCATGCGGTGAGCCCGAGGCGCTTCAAGGAGATGTGAAGGCTTTACGGGCTTACCTTGAGAGGAGAGTTGCCGCGGCGTGCCCCTCGCAACCGATGGTGTGCTCCAGCGCAGGCAGCCCGGCGCGAGCTCTTCCTGCGGC
Organism: Methylomirabilis sp. (SeqCode); assembly: GCA_035455275.1. GTDB lineage: Bacteria > Methylomirabilota > Methylomirabilia > Methylomirabilales > 2-02-FULL-66-22 > 2-02-FULL-66-22. The sequence goes on from DATIFO010000069.1 coordinate 18,127, forward strand.
CAGAATCTGTAGACACGCGAGAGCCCGTTCCGAGACGAGCCTCTCACGATTCCCATGGGGAAGGCGGAGGCCAGAGCCCGGGCCAGGGTGGGGATGAAGGCCAGATGCCCCACGGACGAACGAGCGGAGCCGACGCCGCCTTCCGAGTGGCCGACGGGGTTGACGCATCCGCCTGGCTCGCCGCGGACGGTGTGCCTTCCATCTGGCGGGTGGCAGAGGATGCCGGCGTCGCGGCCTGCGCGCCGATCTCGGTCGTGATGCACGTGCCCAGCTTCGCGAGGGACGGGATGGCAAGTTGCTCCCGGTTGTTCGCGAAGCGCCTCGAGAGATCCCGGCACTCTGCGGGCGGCTCCGCCGCCGACACGGCGACGCCCCACACGGCAAACGCCAGCGCCAGGAGGAAACCCGATGCCCGAACGCGCCCGGCACTGAACCTGCGATCCGCCCCCCCCTTCAGGGGGGCCGATTCGGTATTCCTCAAGTTCGATTCCCTTCGAGAACGGAACGGGTGTCCAGTCATCTGGCTGTGGCCCGATGTGTCTGCCCCTGCAGTTGCCCACGGACCTGGTCGACCATCTGCTGGGTCAAGCCACGATACACCTCGGCCGGCGGCAGGCTGGCAGGGGAGGCTGCGGGCGCGTCCATGGGGTGGATCGACAGCACCCGTGAGGACGGCAGTTCGATTCGGCTCGTCGGGGTCTCAATGCGGATCCGGTCACCGAGCCTTTCGGACCCATCCGCCTGGATCGTCCGGCCATCCTGAAGGAAGATGATCCGGGGCCCGGCGTCGCCGGACGCCGCCAGGCGGAGGTGGTTCGACTGCGCGGGTATGGCGGTGTCGGCCGAGCCCTCGGCACGTGCGATGGACCCCGCAAGCAGGGTCGCAAGGAGCATGGCCGTCACGAGATGCCGCATTGAGTCATCCTCGATCGAGGAGACGCTGGGCGCCCCGGAGACTTCCCAGGGCGCCCAGTCCGGTGAGGCGTGATGCTTACCGATTGTCCGGGCCTTCGACACCCTTGATGGGCTGCGTGGCCTGGTCACTCTGAGTCAGCCGTACATCGGGTCCTTCGGTCCCCCTGACCGGCTGCGTGGCTGGCAGCTCGAAAGCCATGGCTGTCGAGGCGGCCAGCACTGTGGCAATCACGCTCGCAACAAACAGCTTCCTCATCGTTCGTCTCTCCCTTCTCTTGGCAGAGAAACATCCCTACCCTGCTCGGTCATCAGTGCGCCACCGGCGCACTGGAGGTGACCCCTCCCGGGTTGAATCCTCCTGTTCATCCATGAGAATCCGGCTCACCCTGGGGAGTCGCTCCGGCAAGTAGGACTTGCAGAGCCGGTGCCAACTACCGGCGGTCGCCTAATGCATTGAAAGGACGTGCCTCGGGAGGATAGGCCCGGTGCGAGACCCCGAGAGGTGTCCATGCCTACGCGGAGGGCTGATCAACTTTGAACGGACTGTGCAGGATCAAGCATTCGTGCTCGCATCCAGGCCGATCGAGCTGCAGTCCCCGGAAGAGATCAGGGATGATGACTGGTGAACTCAGCTTGATGGATGATGCCATCCGGTGCCGCCGGCATGCGGCACGGTCTCGCACCCGTTGGACTCAACGACTAACCTCCGGGCCCGCCGGTGACCGTCCCGCAGTTCACCGACGAGCCTCTCCACGGCCTCCGGGCCCGCACCGCTGAAATGCCCCGAGGCTTTCCCGTTCGCGGCGAACCCTTCGTCCAGGTAGGCACCGCGCAGCTCCGTGGAGCTCGAAAAGACCATGAAGAGGATGGGATGATCCTCCTGCAGCGACCACGCATCCTTCCCGCTCCGCGTATCTACAACAACCAGAAGGTACCGTGGGAGCCCCCCGCCGCTCCCGGCCAGGACGAGCACCGGGAAGTGTGGATCCCCGTCAAGCAGCGAGATGGCCAGCACGACCAATCCGTCCTGGACGTCGTGATCGGTCAGATCCGGCACCCCAGGGGGATACGCCCCTTCCGCAGGAACGCGTGCTGCCGCTGTCAGCAAAACGGTGGCGGTCATGAGAGCGAGGAGCAGCCGATGGCGCACCATGTCCTACCTCCTTCAGGAATCCTTGCGAGCCGGCCCGGCCCATGGCGACTGGCGGGCTCCGCGGTCATGTCGTTCTCGCGAAAGCAGGCAATCTCGTCGCCCTGTGGTCTGCGAGCACGCGCCGTCGGTTGTGCTCATCAACAAGCTCCGCGCGACCCTGGCGCTGGCCCGGTTCAGGCGGCCTTCCGCATGCTGACGCCTGATTGTGGGACGCTCGACTGGTCGGCTGCCCGGCGACCCGCTGGATGCTCGCGGTTTCGGACCTGCGGAGGAGAGAGAACCGATTCCCCGCGCCTCCTGACCCGCCAAGTCCGGTGAAGAAACTCCAAGCGGTTTTTCACCGCGGAGGAAGTGGCTCCGACGATCACGACCCCGACCAACACCCACGGGAATAGGAGAAGCAAGGCGATGACGAAGCCGTAAACAGACACTCGATTTCCCTCCGCTGCCTTCCGAGCCGGCCGCTCACCGGCGCTCCTGCGGTCTCACCCCCAGTGTGGAGTCGGCCGTTTGGATGCACCGCACGCCGGACCGGATCCATGGGATAGCGAAGCAGTCGAGAAAGGTACCGACCACGACGCCTGCGCGGATCACGCTCATCGCTCCCCCGCCGCTCGCCGGACCGTCTGCCACGCGAGGCACCAGCCGGTGGCCCAGCCGAGACCGAGGGAGAACCAGACAGTCAGACCCCAGAGCACGTAGCGCATCTCATTTCTCCACCCGGAGAGTCAGCTCGTCCCGGCCGATGCGAGACGGCAGTTCCCGCCGGCCCTGCCATGAACCTCCTGCAATTGTTGGAGAGCCTCCCCCGACGGGCCGCACACTCATCCTCCGCCCGACGCTCCAATGCCGTCTGAGCCATGGGTTGTTCGCCTCACCGAGGGGGTTGCTCCGGCAGGGGTGGATTGCAGAGGCGGTGCCAACGCCCGGCAGAAACCTAACTGGCTGAAACGGCGGAATCGGGGTGGGTGACCGGGCGACGGGAGCAGGCAGGGCGTCTAGATGTGGGCGAACGGCTGATCAGGTATGGACGGCGCGTGCAGGGTTGGACGGCCGTCGCTGTTCTGAGACCGCCGGGCTGCCGGCTGGTCCGCAGACCCAGCGGCCATCACAAAGACAATGCCGACACGACCGCTTCGCTCGGCCTCTTCCAGTCACGTATCGTCGGATACGTCTCGCGTCGCCAGCGATATGGGAGTTCGACGATCAATCCCGGACGCGGCGCGCTGACTGCCATCGAAAGCATGTCATGAAGCACGGTTCTCTGCTGGGCGACATTGCCCGGTTCCCCGAGGGCGTGGCCGAAGGGCCAGTGCAGATACAGGAAGCGCGGCGCGTGAGCCGCAACGGCTACCTCTTTCACCAGAGCCAAACCCACCGTCGTCACGCCCCTGGCTTCGATCCCTCTGGCGAGCAGTCCCACGGACCGCGTGCAGATGGGTCAGGCGGGTACCAGCAGAGCCAGGTCGATACCGGATTCGCTGATGCGCCGGCCGACCTCCTTGATCGCTGGCATGAGCCGCCTGGCACTGCCCATCAACCCGAAACCGTAGTGATCCTCGGCTAGACGCCCGATGACCTGCTCGGCCTCAAGCTCGCGCAGGCGCTCGATGGGAAACACCAGGTTGATGTCCCGAAGAGCGTCGGTGCGGTCGTAGGCCTGGTGGGATATGGCGAGGTCGCCAGGCTGCGCATCTTTCGGGATGACGCGGAAGGTTGGATCGCCATTGAGATTGAATGGGCGATCGGTTCGCAGATGAACGCCACCGGTCGAGATCAGCACCACGGTGCTGTCGGACAAGGGCTTTCGTAGCGGCGTCCAGGGAACCTCTCCGACCGCGAGCCGTCTGAGCTGCGGCAACGCAATTGTCCTGCTGGCCCAGCGCCCGAATGCCGCACCCAGGGCGCAGTTGCTGAGCCAGCCGGCCCAGGATTCTTTCAGCCAGCCTATGTGCGTTCGGACCGGTCCGCCATCCCCGTTCCCGGCCGGTTCCGGACGGGTGGGAGTTCTCGTTTCGGCTATTGAAATCCCCATGCCTGCTTACCCCCTCAACCTCACTCCACCTGTCCCTTGCCCCGTCGCCAGCCTGAGCCACTGCGCATCCGGACTCTTCACGGTATTTCAGCCGACGTGCCCGCTGGCAATCAGCAGATACGTCCAGGCCATCGCCATACCCTCATGTCGATCACGGTGGCGAACCGCCTGCCCCCGGTGGCGCAGCCTCATCGCATCCAGCTCCCCAGCATCCATCCTCCGGTCGGGGCACCTTCAGGCGACCTCGACGACCGGCAGGTCGAGCAGGTCCGCCTTGCCTCCGGCCATCTGCTGGCGCAGGTCCTTGAAGCGCGTCAGGATCTCGTGGGGGAAGCCGAGCGGAACGGCGCTCACCTCGTCGAGCCGCCGCTCCTGATCCGAGGTCAACCGGACATCCAGGGCGCCCAGGTTGTCGTCGAGCTGCGCGCGCGTGCGCGGCCCGAGGATGGGGATGAGCCCCTTGGCGGCAACCCACGCGATCGCGACCCGTCCGGGGTTCGTGTCGGCCTCCGTTGCGACGGCGTGGAGCGCATCCAGGATCGCGGTCTTCTGCCGGCTGTTCTCCTCGTGGATCAAGGGGACGTTCCACGTGACCGCTCGACCCACCTCGCCCCGGCGGTACTTCCCCGTCAGCACCCCGCCGCCAAGCGGGGACCAGGCGACGGTTCCGAGCCCCAGTGCCCGCGCCATGGGCAGGAGTTCCCGATCCGGTGTGCGCTCGACCAGGCTGTACTCGATCTGCTGCGCGACGATCGGGGCCCAGCCGCGCAGCTCGGCGATCGTCACGGCAGTCGCCGCCCGCCAGGCGGGGAAGTCGGACAGGCCGGCGTAGACGATCTTGCCCGCCCTCACCAGATCGTCGAGCCCGCGCGCGATCTCATCGATCGGCGTGGCGCCGTCGGGCATGTGGACCCAGTAGAGATCGATGCGGTCCGTCCCGAGGCGCTTCAGGCTCGCCTCGATTGCCCGGACCATGTTCTTGCGGCTGTTGCCCGTGAGAGAGATCCCGCTGTCTGCGGCCTGGGGGAGCGTGTACTTGGTTGCGATGACGAAGTCGTCCCGGTACGGGGCGACGAATTCGCCGACCAGGGACTCGGACTCGCCGAGCTGGTAGGTGTCGGCCGTGTCCAGAAAGTTACCGCCGGCCTCGACGTACCCGTCGAAGATCCGGCGGGCCTCGGCCGGCTCGGCGCCGTACCCCCATTTCATTCC
>DATIFO010000070.1:0-3064 GCA_035455275.1 Methylomirabilis sp. (SeqCode)
TAGCGGGACCCGCCGGCATCGTTGGGCAGGCTGCCCACGCGGCTGTGGACCTTCGTCGCCAGCACCACCCGGTCGCGCCTGCCGCCCTCCTGCAAGAATTTGCCGACGATGCGCTCGCTGGCGCCGTCAGTGTACACGTTGCAGAATTCCGGGGACACCATACTCATCTATACTCGCCCTGCCGCGCCTCGGCCCGCGTCCTCCCCGCAGAAGTACGTCTCCTAGCGCCGGAGCCCTGACTGACTGAAGTGGCGCGGGATGCCGGAGCCACCACCCGGTCAATGCGCCATGTGGACGTCAACCCCTATGCCAGCTGACGGGATGTGTATGGTTTCCCCCGAATTCTGTATCGAGCGAGGTCCCCGTTTCGATTATCCTTCTGGCTCCTAGGTAGCTACTGAGGTGCACCGACAATTCTCTAGCCCGGACTTCCATCGGCAAGAAAACTGCGCCGTTCACGGCGCGCTTTCGATTGGGGGGCAGGGCACTGGGTTTTCCTTGCACTTGACAGGCGCTCAGGCGTTTGCTATAGCTCGCACACCGAGGTGGCGGATGGAACCAGAGGCAGTCAAACATATCCGCAAGCGCCTGCAATGGTCTCAGGAGCGGCTGGCCCGAGAGTTGGGGCTGAGCTACAGCACCATCAGCCGATGGGAGCGGGGCCTGTCCACTCCCTCTCCGGTTGCGGCCCGGCTCCTCAGCGAGCTCGCCCAATCGCATCCCCCCGAGCCCAGATCACTCCGCCCGGCGTTGCGCTCTGCCGATCGGATCAATATCACCAGCGTTGTAGGGCTCTTCGCTGGACCGAAGGACCTCTCGGTGAATCATGACCAGTACCTGGCCGGATCCAGAAAGCGGCGATGACTTCCCGGAAGAAGCCGGCCTCCCTTGGTCGAGCGCCCGTCTTGGTGGACACCAGCGCCCTGGCGGCATTGGCCAATCGTCACGACGACAACCACCAGCATGCACGAGAGATCTGGCGCAGGATGCAGCGGGAGCAATGCCGTCCGTTCACAACAAACGTGCTGGTCATCGAGACACATGCGCTCCTCCTGATTCGCTCTCACCACACCATTGCACGCTCTTGGTTGACGGCGCAGCCGTTTCCGGAAAGATGGGTGACAGAGCAAGAGTATGCCGATGCCCGCCAGCTCATCACGGAGTACGACGACAAGGACTTTTCCCTGGCAGACGCCACCTCGTTTGTGGTGATGGAGCGCATGCGCACCCAGTGGGCCTTCACATTCGACGAGCACTTCGCCCAGTACGGACTCAATCCACTGACAGCCTGAACACCTCTCCTCACCCCCCCGGAATTCCGGGCAATTCCGGGGGCACCATACTCATCCATTTCGCCCTGACTCGCTTCGGACCGGGCGTCCCTCGCAGAAGAGCGCCTCCTGGCCCCGGTTCCCCGGCTGGGTGATGTGGCGCGGCAAGGCGGGTCCGGCCATCCAGGTGCTGCGCCATGTCAACGGCGCCCCCCTGTGCCAATTCGCGAGTTGCGTATGGTGCCCCCCGATTTCCGGTGATGGGTGCGCGGCTTGTGCTTATCCGAGGAGCAGGTCGCGGCATCCGGTGACGTGGACGACCAGGTTGTGAAACCTGCGCTCGTAGGGGTGGTCGATTCCCGGCGCCACCAGAATGTTTTCCCCCTCCGGGTAGAGGGACCGAAACGCCCGGAGGGATTCGGGGTCGAAGTGCGCGGGATTTATCTTGCACTCGTACGCATCCACCCGTCTGCCCCGCCGCACGACGAAATCCACCTCCCGTCCCGACTTGTCCCGCCAATACCCTAGCTCCTTTCCTTCGCGGCTCGCACGCAGGATATCCAAGACCATGTGCTCCCAGAGCGGCCCGCGATCCTCAGCACGCAGGTCCCGCCAGCCGCGGGCGTAAGCCACGAACCCCGTATCGAAGGCGTAGAGTTTCGGGCGGCGGACCAGTTCCCGGCGCCCGCCGCCGTGAAACGGCGCGACGGGGATCAGCGCGCAGGCGACGGTCATGGCTTCGAGGTGAGACTTCACCGTCGGGCGGCTGAGATCGCATTCGCGCGACAGGGCCGAGTAATCGACGAGACCGCCGCTCTGCCGAAGCATCAGGCGAAGGAGGTTGAGGAATCCCATGCGTTCCCTGATGCCGAACAGTTCCTGGATGTCGCGGGCATAGTAGCTGTCGAGCCATTCCCCGTAGAAGGAGGCATCCGGCTCATCCGCGAGGAGCGCTTCGGGGAGCCCGCCGTGGAACAGCCGACGATCCAGGTCTCGCATCCCGAACTCGGCCTCGCATTCCGTCCAGAGGACCGGCGGCAGGGGCAGGACCGTCTTGCGGCCTGTCAACGTATCGCGAAACTTCCTGGTCGCCGCGAGGGTGGACGAGCCCGTCGCCAGCAGGCGGAGCCGGGGGAAGGCGTCGGCGCCGATCTTGAGGACCCGGGCGGGATCCGGCAGCCGGTGTGCCTCGTCGAAGACGACGGTGGCCCTATCGGGGAGAGAGCGATAGAACAGCTCCGGATCCTCCAGCCGGTGGACCACCGACGGGAGGTCGCAGTTCAGGTAGACCGCCTGGGGGATCATCCGGGCCAGGGTGGTTTTCCCGACCCTGCGCACGCCAGCGAGCCAGACAATGGGGCGCCTGTTCCAAGCGGTGAGGATTTGGTCGATCCAGTAGGGTCGCCTTACCATGAACTGTACCTACCATCTGGTCGTCCATATGTCAAGTATACATTCGGATTATTCGGTCGGAAGGGAGGGTGGGGTATCAGCCAACGGAGGTCACGCCTTCCAGGAATTCAATTCGGCGCCAGCCGGCTCCAACTGGCACCAGACGGTCCTCGACCGGCTGGCCCGCGCGCTGGAGCACTTCCTCGAGTGGCGCAAGCCTGGATTGGTGTTCAGGGGTCCCGTGGATGTCATCCTGCACGAATCCACAGGCTGCCTCCTGTCTCACGTGGTGGGCTTCCCGCGCCGATCAGTCTTTGATGCGGGCTTTCATCCACTCGTTGCTGTTGAAGAAGTCCGCGACGGCGGTGCCCGGATGCACGAGGGCATCGAAGAGCGGCCGG
>DATIFO010000071.1:0-49270 GCA_035455275.1 Methylomirabilis sp. (SeqCode)
TGTCCCCGTCCACGATGTACATGTGGCGGTCGGCTTCCAGGTGGACGTTGCCCGGCGGGCCGCCCTCGATCCAACGCGGCTGGGTGATGGCCTCGGCCGGGATGGGGGTAGAACCCAGCCCCGGCCGCTCGCCGGTGCCATGAGCCGCCTTGTGCCGGCCATCGCGTATGCAATCTCGATGACGTGCGACTCCTGGCGGAAGGATTCGCATGCAGCGGGTTCTTCGGGGGAGGGCAGCGTGCTCTCAGCAGGTCCGTTTATCTCGCAGACAAGCCATCCTGAATCCTGATGAATAGCCGCGACAGAGGCGAGGAAGTTCGCGTCGGCCTGTGGGGGCTTTCCGGGAACGTCCGAGGCCGCGGCGTGCGATGCGGCCGGTGAGGGGGGAATGGGTCGCGAGATCGTCTTCGCGCTTCTGAACGGGCTCAACATCGGCATCATCATCATGAACATCCCGCCCGTCCTGAGCGAGCTGATGGAGCTCTACGGTGTCTCGTACACTCAGATCTCCGTCCTCATGAGCGCGCTGCTCTGGCCGCACGCGGCCATGCAGCTTCCCGCGGGGATGATCACGGATCGGCTGGGAATCCGCCGCACGCAGCTCGTGAGCCTCGCCTGCATGTGCATCGGGAACGCCCTGCCTGCCCTGAGCCCGGTGCTGGGGTGGGGCCTGGGCGGACGGGTGATCACCGGCCTGGGAACCGGGATGGGGTGGCTGGCGACCCTGAAGCTGCTGGGGCTCTCGGCGCCCGGCGGGCGGGCCGGGGCCTACCAGGCGTTCTTCGCAGGCAGCTTCTCCCTGGGGAGCATCCTGGCCTACCTGGCGATGCCCATCATCATCAGAGCAGGATGGCACTGGGTGTTCCTGACCCCCGCCATCCTCTGCCTGCCCCTGTTCGCCCTCGTCCCCGCCCTGCGACTCGCGCCCCCCTCCTCGGCCCGTCCCACCCTCCCCCTCCGGCGCATCCTGGGAATGCGATCGGCATGGATCATCGGCATCTACCATGCGCTGTCGTATGGATCGATGCTCAGCCTCGGCAACTGGGTCCCGTCCCTCCTCGCCGAAGTGTGGCGCCACCGTACCGCGACCCAGCTCGCCTGGGGCGGAGCCCTGGTCATGCTCGTCAGCGGCCTGTCGCGGCTCTCCGGAGGGTTCGTCATCTTCCGGGTGCCTCCGCGCGCAGTCGCCCACGGCTCCATCCTCGCCCTCTGCATCCTCTTCACAGGCCTGGCGCTCATCCACACCCCCGGGGTCGTCCTGAGTCTCGCCCTCCTCGGCGCCTGGTTCGGCTCCGTCAACTTCGGGGCCCTGTTCCAGCTGGCATCCCGGTCGGCAACCGCTGACTCCCTGGGCACGCTGCTCGGCTTCGTCAACCTCCTCGGGAACCTCGGGGCGGTGGCCTTCACCCTGATGTTCGGATGGTCCAAGGACGCGCTCGGCTCCTTCGCGTGGGGGTTCGCGGTCCTCGCCGTGCTGGCCGCAGTGGCGCTCGGGATGGGCCTGCGGGTTCTGGAGAAGCACCGAGAATGGTAGGCTGCGGCGTGAGAAGAGGGGTGCGCCCGGCCCCCGGTCGATGCCGGGAGGCCCGGGGACAGCCTCCTACGCGGAGACTGCCCCTGTTGCCGCGAGGGAGGCGATGGCGGGCCTGAGCCGATCCAGGTGCGCTTCCAGAGCCGCACACGCTGCCTCGGCCCCCCGCAAGTCCCCGGCCCGGGCCGCCGCCTCGATGCTACGCGCTGCGGCGACGGCGGCCTTGGCCCCGAAGAGGCCCACGGCTCCCTTCAGTGAGTGGGCGGCCTGGGCGAGCGCGGCTCTGTTCCCGGTGCCGAGGGCAGCACGAATGGCCGCCATGATCGTCGGCAGCTCCTGGAGGAAGAGGTCGGCGGTCTCCTGGAGGAGCTCCGCATCCCCGCCCGCGCGGGCCAGGGCCTCCGCCCTGTTGACGAGAGGGTCAGGGATGGGGCGGTGCCGGGGGGCCAGCTCGGCCGCATCCGGACCGGCGGGTGTGCCTCGCTCGATGAGGTGCTCTACGGCGTCGAACAGCCCCTGCGCCTGGATCGGCTTCGAGATATAGCCGTCCATTCCGGCCGCCAGGCAGCGCTCGCGGTCGCCCTTCAGGCTGTGGGCCGTCATGGCGATGATCGGCATATGCCTTCCGGTGCGCCATTCCTGCCGGCGGATGGCCGCCGTCGCCTCGAAGCCGCTCATCTCCGGCATCTGGACGTCCATGAGGACGAGGTCGATGCTGTGGTTCTCGGGCCTCTCCAGGACTGCCAGTGCCTCGCTCCCGTCGCTGGCCACGACGACCTGGTGTCCCCACTTTTCCAGCATTCGCACCGCCAACCGCTGGTTCACGACGTTGTCCTCCGCCACCAGGATCCGGAGGGAGCGGCGGCTCTGCCAGGCCGTCTTGTGGGCAAGGGGGGTAGAGTGCGTCTCCGCCTGTGGTGGTTGCAGGACCTGCACGATGCCGTCCCAGAGCTCCGATTGGGTAATGGGCTTGGTGAGGTACGCGGCCACTCCCAAGGCCTGGCAGCGGCTCCGGGTGCCTGGAGGATCGGCGGACGACAGCATCAGGATGGTGGCACCTGCCAGCGCTGGGGTCCGCCGGATCCGCTCGGCGAGGTCGAAGCCATCCATGTCTGGCATGTGCGCGTCCAGGAGGACCAGGGGGAATGGCGTCTCGCTGGCCGCGGCCTGCTCGAGGAGGGCGAGCGCCGCGAGGCCTCCCTCCGCCAGGGCGGGGTGCATTCGCCACCGGGCAAGGGTCTCGCCCAGGATGCGGCGGTTTGTGGCGTTGTCGTCCACGACAAGGACCGGGAGCCCCTCCAGGATCACCAAGGGCTTCGGGTCTTCCTGGGCCGGCACCTCTGACAATCCAAAGCGGGCCGTGAAGTGAAACATGCTGCCGCGGCCCGGGGCGCTGGTGAGCCAGATGGTGCCCCCCATCATCTCGACCAGGCGGGACGCGATCGTCAGGCCGAGCCCGCTGCCCCCGTACCGGCGGGTCGTCGAGCCGTCGGCCTGGGTGAAGGGCTGGAAGATCTGTGGCTGCTTCTCGGGCGGAATCCCGATCCCCGTGTCGGTGACCGCGAAGTGCAGGCAGACGCGCTCCTGCTCCTGCGGCGCCAGTTCCACGCGGAGGACGACTTCCCCACGCTCGGTGAACTTCACGGCGTTGCTGGTCAGATTGACGAGCACCTGGCGCAGGCGGCCCGGATCCCCCACGATCGCATCCGGGACATCGGGGAGCACATGGCAGGCCAGCTCCAGGCCCTTCTGGTGGGCTCGGAGCGCCACGGTGCGGAGCGCCTGGCCGAGGATTTCGTTCAGCGAGAAGGCGATCGGTTCCAGCTCGAGCTTGCCCGCCTCGATCTTCGAGAAGTCCAGGATCTCGTTGATGATGTCGAGCAGGGCGTTGGCCGAGGACTTCGCCATCCCGAGGTACTCCCGCTGCTCGGGTGTGAGGTCTGTGTCGAGCGCCAGCTCCGTCATGCCGATGATCCCGTTCATGGGGGTGCGGATCTCATGGCTCATGTTGGCCAGGAACTCGCTCTTGGTTCGAGCGGCGGTCTGAGCGGCATCCCGCGCCTCGGTCGCGGCGTTGAACAGGCGGGCGTTCTCGATGGCGATGGCGGCCTGGTCGGCGAACAGGCGCAGGGCGTGCTGATCCTCTTCCGTGAACCGCCGCGGCGCGGCGATGTGGTTCACCTCGATGGCGCCGAGGAGTCGATCCCGGAAGAGGAGCGGCTCCGCGAGGGACGCGGTCACCCCGACATGCTCCAGCAGAGGCAGGAGCGCGTAGGGAGAGACCCGGTAGTCGTTCACGATCAGTCCTTCCCGCCGCTGGGCCGCGAGGCCGGTCACGCCCTCGCCGAGACGCAAGCGGAGACCCTCCATCCAGTCGCCGTGTGCATGCCAGGCGCGAGGGATGAGGCTCTGCGCCTCCGGGTCCCACAGGTAGATCACGCCGGCCGAGGCCCCGACCAGGTCGACAGCTCTCTGCGTGATCAGTCGGAGGAGTGTGGTGAGGTCCAATTCGCGGGTGATGTCCTGCGAGACCGCACGCACGGCCTCGAGATGATGGGTGCGGACCGCGAGCGCTGCTTCGGCCTGTCGACGCTCCGTGAGTTCCCGCTGTGTGGCCTCGAGCAGGCGGGCCTTCTCGATGGCAAGGCTCGCCAGGTTGGCGAACTCGGTGAGGGAAGACAGCTCCGCGGCCGAGAACCGGCGGGGCGTGTTGTCGTATACGCTCAGGACGCCGATGATGTCCACGTGCGCGTGGAGGGGGACGACGGCCATGGAACGGATCCCCGCCCGGAGGGCCTCGGCCCTGTGCGGGAAGAGGGGATCCGAGGCGATATCCTCGACCATCACCGGCTGTCCTTCCGGGGCGGCCAGGCACACAAGCCCCTGCTCCGGGGGAAGCGGCCCGCACTGCTTGAACCGCTCGTCCAGGTTACTGTCGGCCACCAGGGTCAGGGCGCTGGTCTGGCGGTCCAGCAGGCGCACGCTGCTGGCGTGGCAGGTGAGGAGCTCGGCGGCCGAGCGGGTAATGATCGGGAGCACCTCATTCAACGGCAGGGCGGACACGGATTCTCGAGCGATCCGGAAGAGGGTAGACAGCTCCCGTGTCCGCTCCGCGACCTTGTCCTCCAGTCCCTGATAGGAGGATGCGAGGGCCTCGGCCATCTGGTTGAACTGCGTCGCCAGCTCCCCGATCTCGTCGCCCGTGTCGATGGCGACCCGGCGCTCCAGGTGGCCCTCCCCGAATTGCCGCACTTCTTCCCGAAGCCGGGTGATGGGTTCGGTGAAGCGGCGGCTCAGGCGCCGGGCCAGGATGATGCTGCCTGCGAGGCCGGCGAGGGACAGGGTGAGGGCGAACCAGAGCGTCCACCGGATGGGCGCATACAGCAGCGCCTGCGGCTGCTCGACCACGACCGCCCAGCGGGGCCCCGGCACAGGGAGGCCTGTGGCCATGACGCCGACAGCGTGCTCGTTGGTGTACCCCTCTCGGATGGGCGAGGCCAGATCTTCGCCGGCTGGATGGATGAGCCGCTGAATCAACGGCCGGTCTGCGAACGAGAGTCGTTTCAACACCAGGTTCGGGTCATCGGCGGCGATCAGCCTCCCCCGCTCGTCGACCACGTAGGCCCGCCCGCCGTGGCTGAGCGTGGTCTTCTCCGTCAACTCCCAGAGAGACTGCAGATTGATGACCCCGGCGACCACTCCCCCGCTGTCCTTCTCGGAGCGACGCAGGCGAACCCCCAGGGTCACACTGGGCATCGCCGTCTCGGCGGTCACCACCTCTCCCCAGGCGACGCCCCCATGGATGCTTTCCCGGAAGATCGGGTCCCCCGAGCGCTCCCGGAGATCCCGATCGGTAAAGGCTTGGGTCTGGGAGAGCCGGAAGCGCTCCTTCCCGTCAGCATCGAGGACGCCGACCTCCACGAACGCCCGCTCTTCCAGGAGGAAGCGCTGGGCGAGCAGGCGGAGCTCCGGCGTATCGCCTTCGAAATAGGGGACGCGTACGAGCATCGCGAAGGCCACGAGCGCATGCTCCTTGTCCCCCAGGAAGGACTTGATCTGGTCCCGGGCACCGGACACCGCGATGCGCTGGAGTTCGGCCTGGCCCTCCCGGACCTCCCGAATCACCCCGGGAAGCCAGGCCAGGTTGACCGCCAGGAGCGTTCCCACGCTCACAGCCACGAGGAGCCAGGCCAGCCGTTGCCGGATCGAGCCGGGGCCGCACAGGATGCGCCCCAGCCGGGTCATCCCCCACATGTGCGCCTACTCCACCAGCCGGTCCGCTCGCTCCACCAGGTAGCGCGGGAGCTTGAGTCCAATGGTCTTGGCAGTGGTCAGGTTGATGGCCAGAACAATCTTCTCGGGGGTTTGGATGGGAAGCTCGGAAGGCCTGGCGCCCTTCAGAACCTTCACCACGACCTTCGCGGCCTGCGCACCGATCGTCCGGAATTCTGGGCCGTAGGAGAGCAGGGCGCCCTGCTCCACCATGGTGTCCTCGTGCACGCCCAGGGGGATCCGGTCCTCCCTCGCGCGCTGGATGAGGAGGTCAATATGGGTCGCCCCCAGGGTGGAGGGGACAAGGACCAGGGCGTCCATGGCGCCCCTGGGTAGCTCTCGGAGGACCCGCCGGATCTCCTCCCTGCTCGTCACGTCTCTGCGGAGCAGCTGGATCCCGCGCTGGCTGGCCGATTCGCTGAGAGAGCGAAAGCAGTTCTGGGCGATGTCTTCCCTGGCCGCCACGATCGCCAGAACCCGCTTGATCCCCGGCACGGCTTCCAGCAGGATCTCCAGCCGCTTGCCGGAGAGGGCGGCCGCCTGGTTGGAGACCCCGGTCAGGTTGTTCTCGGAGCTGCTGTAACCCGCGATGAAGCCCGATCGTATCGGGTCTCCGACCCAGGCGAAGACGATGGGGACGGCCGTGGTCGTCTGCTTGGCCGCCGCGGTCTGCGCGGTGGCCACCGTGAAGAGGACGTGCGGCTTGGCCGCTGCAAGCCGCGCCGCTCGCTCCGCGAGGCCGGAGGCCTCGCCCCTCGCGTCCTCCACGACCAAGTTCACATCTCTTCTCTCCTGGTACCCGAGCCGCGCCAGTCCCTCCCGAAAGCCATCCAGCACCGGGCTGAAAGTCAGCCCGGGTGTCAAGACCGCGACCCGATAGGGAGGGGATTGAGCCCAGGCTGGCACCCCGCCCGCCAGGAAGGCCAGCATGACGAGGAACATGAGTGCCGGGGGGATTCGCAGGCTACCTCTCGGTTTCGCCATATCCTTCTCCTGTGGTCCCAATAGGCACAAGAGGTTACGTCCCATATGGACACGTCTTGTAGGGTTTGGCCACGGGTGCTTCAGAGAAAGTGTCCTTCGGCCGGGAATGTGGGATCGCATACATGTATGCAAGGGTTATCGGAGGGATGGAGGCCAACCTTTAACACAATTCCTGCCCGGGAGGGCGGTGCAGCGTGTCCGCTGAATAGTGTCTGTTGCCGGCAGCGCCGCTTTGTGATAGGCATCCGGCATGGGGTGCCATTGCCGCTCCCTCGTCTCGGCCATCCTGGCCTCTCTCGCCGTCGCCTGCCTCGCTCCGCACATGGGGGCGGCGGCGGCGACTGGCCTGGACGAGGCGCCGTATGTGCCCTACGTGGCCACGCCCGAGACGGTGGTGGGCGAGTTGCTGGAGATTGCGAAGGTGAGCGCGAGGGACGTCGTCTACGACCTCGGCTCGGGCGACGGCCGCATCGTCATCGCCGCGGCCAAGCACTTCGGCGCCCGCGGCGTCGGCATCGAGATCGACCCGGAGCGTATCCGTGAGGCCAACGAGAACGCCGCGGAGGCCGGGGTGGCCCACCTCGTCCGCTTTGTGGAGGGGGACCTCTTCACCGCCGACCTGCGCGAGGCGACCGTGGTCACCCTGTACCTCCTGCCGGAGGTCAACCGGCAGCTCCTCCCCAAGCTCCTTGCCGAGCTCCGGCCCGGCACGCGGATCGTCTCGTACAGGTACCCCCTGGGTGAGTGGGCCCCGGAGAAAACGGTCCACGTCAGCCGGGGGACAGCGTACTACTGGGTCGTTCCGCCGGGAGCAAGGCGGCGAGACTGAGACTTTGCATTCGGGCCCTAAGGGGATAGAGTGATAGCCGCACACAGGCAGACCTGCGTCCAGGACTTCAGCGACGCGGAGCAGCATCGGGGAGCACGATGAGCCTCATGAACACGGTCCCCACGACCTTCACCGACCCGATGAACGCCAGGATCCTGGCGGTGTCCGAGGATCGGCTCGAAGGGTTCCAGCGCGATCCGCTGCGAGAGATCGCCCGGCAGTCGGGGGTGGAGCTGTCGGAAGTGATCGCGCGCATCCAGGCCATGCTGCGGGCGGGGACGATCCGGCGCGTGCGGCAGACGCTCCTGGCCACCAACCTTGCGCAGGGCGCGCTGGTGGCGTGGCAGGTGCCGCAGGAGAAACTCGACGCGGCCTTCGACTACATGTTTCAGCGCGACCCGTTCAGCGGACATGTGGTGATCCGCACCACCGACACCGCCACTGCCGGGGCCAAGTATCGCCTCTGGACGACGCTGAAAGTGCCGCAGGGCTTCTCGATGGCCAGGCACTGCGAGGTTCTCGCGCGGCAGACGGGCGCCGAGCGGTTCCTCCTGCTGCCCGCGAAGAAGCTGTTCACGCTCGGCGTCGGCCACGTGCGGCGGCGCGGGCTGGAGCCGGGCAGTCGCGCGGAGGTCCCGGCCGACGTGACGGACGTGACGGTCGTCACCCTGACCGAGCTGGAGTGGCGCGTCCTGGTGGCGCTGAAGCGGGAGTTCGAGCCGGAGGAGCTGGTCGCGGATCTCTGGGAGGCGCGCGCCAGAGAGGCGGGCGTGCCGCTGGAGAGGTTCTTGGCGATCGCCGAGGACTTCAATGCCCGCAAGATCATCGGCCGCTTCTCGACCTTCCTGGAACACGTCAAGGCGGTCGCCGGCGGCGAGCGCGTGACCCGCTTCAACGCGCTGTTTCACTGGGCGGTGCCGCCGGGCCGCGAGATCGACGCGGGCCGGGAGGTGGGCCGTCACCACATCATGACCCACGCCTACTGGCGCGAGGGCGGCCCCGAGTTCCACAATGTGAACGTCATGGGGGTCGCCCACGGCACCGAGAAGCAGGTGCTGCTCGCCCACAAAGCGGCCATCGACCGGCACCTCGCCGAAGCCGGCATCCCTGCCGCCTACACCAACGTCTTCTGGGGAGGAAGGAGCGAGATCAAGCCGTCCGAGATCTCGCCCTTCGCGTATCGTGAGTGGTGCGAGAGCCTGGGGATCGATCCGGAGAAGATGAGAGGGTGAAGAGAAGCCAGCAACTCCTGGGCTCGCCCTCGCCGCCTCACCCCTGACGGGCCCGCAACGCCGACAGCAGCTTCTCGTGGATGTTGTCGAAGGCCCCGTTGGACATGATCAGGACCACCGCGCCGTTTTCCAGCCGGGCGGACAGGTCCGCCACCACCTCGTCGGCATTCTTGTGCAGCGCCGCCTTCTGGCCTTCCTGCTGTAGCGCCGCCACCAGCGCCGCCGAGTCGAATCGCTCCGCCTGCGGGATCTTGTCCGCGTCGTACGGCGGAACGACCACCACCTCATCGGCCCCGGCGAAGGAGGCGGGATAGGTCTCCTGGAAGACCCTCCGGCGGCTGGTGTTGGTGCGCGGCTCGAACACCGCCACCAATCGGGATCGGGGGTAGCGGGCCCGGACCGCCAGCACAGTCTCCCGGACCTTGGTGGGATGGTGGGCGAAGTCGTCGATCACCGCCACGCCATTGACCACCCCCCGCACCTGCATCCGGCGTGCGATCCCCTTGAAGCCGGCCAGGCATCCGACTGCGCGCTTCACGTCCACGCCCACGGCCTCGGCCGCCGCCAGGACCCCCAGGGTGTTGGCCACGTTGTGCCGCCCGGCCAGCGGCAGGGTGACCGTCCCGACATGGCTCCCCTGGCGGATCAGGGAGAAGCGGGTCGCGTCCTCGCCGGGCTGAATGTCGGTCGCGCTCCAGGCGGCGCCCGGACCCAGTCCATAGGACACGACCCGGCAGGGCGCCGAACGAGCCAGGGCGGTCACCTCGGGATCATCGGCGCAGGCCACCAGCAGGCCGTCGGCCGGCAGGAGCGTGAGCAGCGTGGTGAAGGCGGCGCGATAGGCGGCCATGTCTGGGTAGATGTCGGCGTGATCGAATTCCACCGCCGTCAACACCACGATCGTGGGGCGGTAGTGGATGAACTTGGGTCGCTTGTCGAAGAAGGCGGCGTCGTACTCGTCCCCCTCGACCACGAACACCCCGCCCCGGCCGAGGTGGAAGCCCTTGCCGAAGTTCTGCGGGATTCCCCCCACCAGGAAGGACGGATCGAGCCCGGCCTCCACCAGGACGTAGGACAGGAGCGCCGCGGTGGTGGTCTTGCCGTGGGTGCCCGCCACGACCACCGAGGTCTTGCCGGCGATGAAGAACTCCGCCAGCGCCTGCGGGAAGCTCATCACCCTGAGGCCCATCGTCAGCGCGGCCTGGGCCTCGGGGTTGTCCTTGCGGCACACGTTGCCCACGATCACCAGGTCCGTGTCGGGATCGATGTGGGCTGGGTCGAAGCCCTGCCGTGTCGGGATCCCCCAGGCCTGCAGCCGCTCGGCCATGGGAGGGTAAAAGGTCCGGTCGGAGCCCTGCACCTCGTGCCCTGCCTCTTTGAGCAGACCGGCCAGCGCCCCCATGCCCGTTCCACAGATCGCCACCAGGTGAACCTTCATCGCACACCCCCGATGTGCTCACGCAGAGACGCAGAGACGCAGAGCCCGATCGGGTGAAGGCTCCTGAATCCCTGAAGCAAATGCCGCCTCTCTGCGTCTCCGCGACTCTGCGTGAGACGTTTCTATCGCCACAACCCGGCCACACGCTCGTGGAGCGCGGGCCGGAACTGCTTGATAGCCTCGTTCCCGCGGGTGGGATGAACTCGATTGGTCAGCAGCGCCACGATCAGCTCCCGGTCCGGATCGATCCACAAGGAGGTGCCGGTGAAGCCCAGGTGCCCGACGGTCCTGGGCCCGAAGCGACCGCCCGCCTGTGAGGCCAAGGGCGACGGCGTGTCGAAGCCCAGGGCGCGGGTCGAGCCCGGCACCTCCGACCTCTGCCAGAACTGCCGCACCAGACCTGGCTCGAACAATTCACCGCCGTGCAGGAAGGAGCCCAGCCAGGCCTCGGCCAGGGCGGCCACGTCCTGGACCGTGCCGAACAGGCCGGCCTGTCCGCTCACCCCGCCCATGGCGTACGTGTTGTCATCGTGCACCTCGCCGATCAGGGTGCGCCCTCGCCAGGGGCAGCGCTCGGTGGCCGCGAACTCCCGCCCCCGCCGGGCGCGGGCGGCCTCGGCCGGCGACTTGAGATCCACGAAGAACAGACTCCCGAGGCGGAGCGGCCCGGCCAGCCATTGGGCGAACAGCCCATCGGCGGGCCGGCCGTTGACCTGCTCCAGGACCCAGTCCAGGAGGATGAACCCCAGGTCGCTGTAAAGCGCCCGGCTACCGGGCGGGGCCTCGGGAGCTTCGGCCGCCGCCATCCGGCGCACGGCCTCCTGCCCCTTGGCGGTGGCCAGCCAGCTCCCGCCGGCGGCCGTGCGCACCTTCTCGTGATACGGGCTCCAGGCCGGAAGCCCGCTGCTGTGATCCAGCAGCATCCGCAGCGTGATGGATTCCCGGCCGTCCCCGGCGTAGCCCGTGAGGACGCGGTACACCGGCTCGTCGAGCGCGAGGAGACCCCGCTGGATCGTGAGCAGCACCAGCGGGGTGGTGGCCAGCACCTTGGTGAGCGAGGCCAGGTCGAAGCAGGTGCGTGCGTCCACCGGACCGCCGGGCGGCTCCAGCGAGCGGCGCCCGTGGAACGACAGGTGCACGGTCTGGCCGTGCACCCGCACCAGCAGGGCCCCGCCGGGGAACACACCGCCTGCGACCCCCGCATCCATCAAGCGCGCCAGATCCGGATGAGACTCGGGCTGGGTCATCGGATGAACCAATGACCAATGACCAATAACCAAGTCCCAATGGCGAACGAACGAGCGTGACCACTGGTCATGGTTGGCGCACCGCGGGTTCGAGCAGGGTCAGGGTTCGCCCCCCGGCATCCAGGCGGGCCCGGACCCCTGCCGGGAGGGCCAGGTTGCGCCGGCCGTGGCCGAAGGCCGCGCCGGAGAGAGAGGGGATCCCGAGCGCGGCGATGGCTCGCTCCAGCACGCGCCGGGCGGAGTGCCGGCCGGCCCCCTCCGGCTTGCAGCCGACCAGCTCTCCCAGCACGATCCCGCGCGCTCGCTCCAGCAGTCCGGCCGAGACAATTTGCCAGAACAGTCGATCCAGTCGATAAGCCTTCTCACCGACCTCCTCGAGGCACAGCAAGGCGCCGCGCAGATCCGGGGCGAAGCGTGTCCCCGCCAGGCTGGCCAGGATGGAGAGGTTGCCGGCCACCAGTCTCCCTTCGGCGTGCCCCGGCACCAGGGTGCGGGTCCGGCCGAGCGGCACCCGTTGTGGCGAACCGGTCCCGAAGAGCAGCGTCTTGAGCCAGTGCAGGTCGCCGGCCGGCAGGCGGGGCAACTGGGTGATGACCGGTCCGTGGATGGTCACGAAGCCGCCGGGCCGTGTGAGCTGCACCAGCAGGGCGGTGACGTCGGAGAAGCCCACCAGCAGCTTCGGGTGGCGTCGCAGGCGCGGCAGGTCGAGCCAGGGGAGCAGCCGGGCCGTCCCGTAGCCCCCGCGGATGCACCACACCGCCCGGGTGTCATCCTCCTGCAATGCCCGCTGAACCTCCTCGGCGCGGCGCTGATCGCTTCCGGCCAGGAAGCCATCGCGGGCAAACTCGCCCCGGCCCACCACCGGGACGAGGCCGAGGCCTGCCAGGACCTGTTGCCCGGCCCTGAACATGCCGTGGTCGAACGGGCTGGCCGGCGCGATCAGCCGCACCCGGTCTCCCCGCTTGAGGAGGTCCGGTTTCAAGAGAGTGGACCGACCCATGAAACACCCTCGCCCTGGCATCCCCGAATGATCACGCCGGATCGGACCTGGCGCCTCATCCGTGTGCCGTGAGGTACCGCGGGCGTGGCCCGGTGTCAAGCGGAAATCACACGCGGGCCACGAGTGGAGACGAACTGGCGGTTTCTGATTTTGTATTGACAGGAGCGAGGGGGTTGCGGGATGCTTCGACGCCTCTCGTGCCGGTGACTCGGAGCATCGTCCTTTTCGGAACACAGGGAGTATGAGGGACTACGCCCGCACTGCCAAGAAGATCACCTCCGTTCTCTTCCTGGTCCAGAGCCTCAGCTCCGCGGGATTCATCGCCTTTTTCACCGTCAACGCACTGGTCGGGACAGAGCTGAGCGGCCGGGCATCGCTGGCGGGCGTGCCGGAAACTGTCCGGGTGCTGGGGCAGGCACTGGCGGCCATGGCCTGGGGATACACGATGGAGCGGATCGGGCGCCGCCGGGGTTTGGCCCTGGGCCAGATGGTCGGTGTGCTTGGCTCGGTGGTGGCTGGCGGCGCCGTCATCGCCCACTCGTTCCCGCTCTTCCTGATCGGGCTCCTGCTGGTGGGCATGGCCAGGGCCTCAGCCGATCTGGGCCGATTCGCCGCGGCCGAGGTCCATTTGCCGGAGCGGCGGGGACGAGCGATTGCGAATGTCGTGATGGGCGGCACGGTCGGCTCGGTCGTGGGGCCGCTCCTGGTGGGGCCCACGGGTCATCTGTCGCTTGGGGCGGGCCTCCCGGAGCTGGCCGGACCCTACAGTGTGGGTTTCCTCTTCTGGGGGGTTGCCGGCATCCTCGTGTTCATCGGATTGAGGCCCGATCCCCTGGATATCGCCCGCGAGCTGGCCCGACTGAATCCTGACAGCGTTCCCCACCTCGGAAGGACCCGATCCTTGCGGGAGATCGCGCGGCAGCCCGGCGTCGTCGTGGCCATTGTCTCGGTGGTCTTCGCCCAGATGGTCATGGTGACGCTGATGGTCATGACGTCGGTCCACATGAAGTTCCTGCAGTATCCGCTGTCGGCCGTCTCTCTGGTGATCGCCGCCCACACGCTGGGGATGTATGCTTTTGCCATCCTCTCCGGTCGTCTGACGGATCGGTGGGGACGCGGGCCGGTGATCATCGTGGGCTCCATCATTCTGGTCCTCTCCTGTCTGATGGCAGCTCCCTCCACTGCCCTCCCGCCCCTGCTAGCCTCTCTCTTCCTGCTCGGGCTGGGCTGGAACTTCGCCTACGTGGCAGGATCCACCCTGCTCACCGATCAGCTCTCGCCGACGGAGCGGGCCAAGACCCAGGGCCTCAACGACCTGCTCCTGGGTCTTGCCTCGGCCGCCGCGAGCCTGGGGAGTGGGGTCCTCTTCTCGGTCGCCGGGTATGGCGCGCTGGGGGTGACGGCGGCCTCCACCGCGCTGGTGCCGCTGGGCCTGGCCCTGTGGTGGCAATACCGGGGACGCCTGACCCCCCCAGCCCACGTCCGGGCGGGCCTGTGATGAGATTTCGCTTGACCCGGGAGGGGGATGGGCTATAGTGCTCGCCATCCAAGGGGGTCCAAGGTCGTGAGCGGGTTGCCGATGTTCCTCGTGAAGCGATGTCTGCGACGGCGAGCGTTCGCCGTGCGGGGGCGCGGGTGTCGGCAGGAGGCGAAGAGAGTATAGTCAAGCGCTGAGAAGTGTGACGGATCTTGCCGCAGCCCTGGGGTCCTCGAGCCTCAGGGCTTTCGTTTTTTCAGCCAGCCCGAGCGGGGTTCATGGGAGGTGAGAGCATGCGCCATCACCGGGTTTCGACCATCGGAGTGCGGTGCATCCGACAGCCACTGGCCTGCGGGCGCTGTCGGAAGCGACGACGAGCCAGGCGAGTGGGGTGCTGGCATCCGACGTCGAAACGTCCGAGAGGTGGAGGAGATGGCCATGAGCGACTTGTACTTCGAGTATGAGGTCCGGAAGCAATTCGAAAGGCTGGCGGCGGTGGATCGCCGGCTCACGCGCTGGGGCTGGTTCCGGCGGCACGAAGGCCGCCCACCGGAGAAGGGGTGGCGCTTCCGCACAGGCAAGGCGCTCATCCGGTTGGGGCACCGGCTGCAGGAAGGGGAAGCCACCCGGCCGACGCGGACACTGGGCAGACTGTGACCCCTGCCCGGATTGCACCGACTCCTGGTCGATCGAATCCGCGTCTACCCCGTGAGGGGGATCCGGGGGTGGGCTGGTGTGAGCAGGTCCTGGCGGAGGCGGCCTCCGCAGAAGCGCTGGATCAGCTCCCGGACCTCGGCGCAGGCCTGCTCGACGTCTGACGGCGCGACGGGCGGGAGGCCGTCCACGTTGAACTCGATCGCCGTGGTCTCGGGGAGGGTCAGGGTGTGGTTGGCCTGTCGCCAGGTCCAGCGCCGCGTCAGGACGGTGTCCCCCTCGGCAAAGATCACCTCCCCGGGGAGCGGGTGCTCCGGCTTGTCCGAGCCGAAGGGCACGAAGGTCTCTGTCCCGGTTGCCAGCCGCAGCGCGATGTCCCCGGCGCAGACGTCGATGGCGTGGCCGCCCACCGGGAGGAGGTGCCGCAGGGAGAGGATGGTGCCGATGTCCACCAGGGCGCTGATGGACGGAAGCGGCTCGCTGCGCAGGACCCGGCGTGCCAGCGCCTCGATGGAGGAGCGGAACTCGCTGGGCTTGGCCCCGAAGGCCCGGTAGGCCTCCCGCCAGGACTTGATCCGGGGATGCTCCGCCAGGCCTTCCAGGCTCAGCCGCTCCCGCACCGAGGCTTCCGCCTCCCGGAGCATCGCCACCAGCGTCTCCGGCGCCGGCCCGTTGCTCACCCCGTGGGCCACCACCACTCCCCGCGAATAGCCGGGGAACCGCTCGAAGATCTCCGGCGCGATTTCGCAGTGCAGCACGCTCATGCCTGCCTCCAGATTCCGCGGCCGGCGCCAGGCAGCCTCACCCGGACGCAGCTCCGCCCTGCTTCGCATGCATGGTCAGGAAGCACCGGGGATCGGTGCATTCTGCGAGGGTATTCTCCAGAGCTGGGAGACCAGCATGCCGCAGAGCATGAGGGCACAACCCGCGACCGCCCGGGGCGTGAGGATCTCGCCCAGGATGAACCAGCCGCCGATGGCGGCAAAGACCGCTTCCAGGCTCAGGATGATGGCGGCATGGGCCGGCTTGGCTCGCTTCTGGGCCACGACCTGGAGGGTGTAGGCCACGCCCACGGACAGGATGCCGCCGTAGAGGATGGGGATGGCTGCCGAAAGATACCGGCCCGGCGTGTTCTGCTCGATGACGGCGGAGACGATCAGGCTGAGAACGGCGCAGGCGCCGCACTGCAGGAAGGCGATCTTCAGCGGGTCCTGCCTGGGCGAGAGCCAGCCGATGAGGTGCACGTGGCAGGCCCAGATGAGGGCGCCGATCAGCACCAGGAGGTCGCCCGGCGAGAGCGTGAACCGCTCGGTGACGCTCAGCAGGCAGAGCCCCACCGCCGCCAGCGTGGCGCCGATCCAGGTGCCGGCGTGTGTCCTGTGACCGAGGGCGAGCCCGAGGATGGGCACCAGGACCACGTACAGCCCCGTGATGAAGCCTGCATTGCCCGCCGTGGTGTAGACCAGGGCCACCTGCTGGAAGGATGCCCCGGCGAAGAGGACAAGTCCGGCCAGCAGCCCCCCGGCGAGGGTGGGGCGTGCAGAGTAGCCGGCAGGGCGTGAGGGTCCAGCCTGGCTACCACGGCCGTTTCTGAGGAGCAGCGGGAGGAGCACCAGGCACCCCAGGGCGAACCGCACGCCGTTGAACCCGAACGGGCCGACGTGCTGCATCCCGAGACGCTGGGCCACGAAGGCGAACCCCCAGATGATGGCGGCGAGCAGCAGCAGGCTGTCGGTCTTCAGCGTCTGGCGGCCCTGGTCCGTCCATCCCTCGGAATGCTCTCGCACCCTGCGTGAGCGCGCTCCCGCCGGAAGGGGCCATCCCTCTGTGTTCACCCGGTCCCTCCCAGGCTGTTCAGGCGTGCGGAGTCCTCTCGCCGTCCGGCTCCACGAAGGACTCGCCCTTCCTGTGGACCACGGCCTGACAGGTGGCGACGAGGTCGCCCCCCTCGGTCCTGACCTTGATCTCGTAGAAGCCGGCGCGATGGCCCTTGCGGAGCTCCTGCGCCTCGGCCAGGAGGCGCGTGCCGGGCGGGGTGGCCGCGAGGTAGCTGATCGTCATGCTGAGGGCGAAGGCCGTCTGCCCGTGGGAGTTGGATGCGGCGGCGAAGGCCGCGTCCGCCAGGCTGAAGATGGCCCCACCGTGGGGAATCCCGTGGAAGTTCAGCATCTGCTGCGTGAGGGTCATCGCCAGGCGGCCGTAGCCCGGACGCAGCTCCAGAAGCTCGATGCCCAGCCACCGGGCGAAGGGATCCTGGCTGATCTTCCGAAAAATCGGGTCGCTCGACCGGGCCGTCATGACTCGTCTCCCGCCTCCAGGTCCCACGGGATGGCCAGCGTTCCGGAGCTGGCCGTCCGGTCCTGGCCCAGGTAGGCCCGGCGCACCCGCGGATCTTGCAGGAGGTCGCGGGCCGAGCCCTGGAGGACCACCCGTCCGTTTTCCATCACGTAGCCGTAATCCGCCATCCGCAGCGCCGCCCGCGCGTTCTGCTCGACCAGGAGGGGCGTGGTCCCCCGGCCGGGCAGGGTGTGGATCGTCTGGAGGATCTCGCGGACCAGGAGCGGGGCGAGTCCCATGGAGGGCTCGTCCAGGAGGATCAGGCTGGGCCGGGCCATGAGCACACGTCCCATGGCCAGCATCTGCTGCTCGCCGCCTGACAAGGTTCCCGCCAGTTGCCGCTGCCGCGACTGCAGGGCCGGAAACAGCTCGAAGACCCGCTGGAGGTCGGCCTCCATCTCGGCCCGCCGGGTGGCGTGCGGGAGGCGGTAGGCCCCGAGCAGGAGATTGTCCCGCACGCTCATGACCGTGAAGTTCCCGCGCCCTTCCGGGACCTGACTGATGCCGAGGCGGACGACGGCCTCGGCGGGGCGTCCGGTGATGTCCTGTCCGGCAAACCGGATGCGCCCCCCCCGGATCGGGAGCAGTCCCGAGATCGCCCGGAGCAGGGTGGTCTTCCCGGCCCCGTTGCCCCCGATCAGGCAGGTGATGCTCCCCTCCTTGACGCCGAGCGTCACCCCCTTGAGCGCCTCGATGCCGTCATAGGCCACGCGCAGGTCGGTCACCTCAAGCATCGTCCGGGTCGCTCCCCAGGTAGGCGTCGATCACGGCCGGATCGTTCTGCACGGCCGCCGGAGACCCCTCCGCCAGGACCTCGCCGTAGTTCAGCACCAGCACCGTATCCGAGACCCGCATCACCAGCTCCATGTCGTGTTCCACCAGCACCACGGTGATGCCATGGGACCGAATGATCTGGATGAGCCCGCCCAGGCAGTCGGTCTCGGTGGGATTCAGGCCGGCGGCCGGCTCGTCCAGGAGGAGGAGCGACGGCTCCGTGGCCAGCGCCCGGGCGATCTCCAGCCAGCGCTGCTGGCCGAAGGGGAGACTCCCCGCGGGGTCGTTGCGGCGGGGCGCGAGGCCCATGAACTCCAGGTGACGCAGCGCCTCGCGCTCGATGGCCCGCTCCTCCTGCCGGGCGCGGGGGAGCCGCAGGGCCGCCGCCATGAGGCCGCACCGGCTCTTCAGGTGGCGGCCCACCATGACGTTCTCCAGCACCGTCATGTTGCCCAGGATCTGGAGGTTCTGGAAGGTGCGGGCCATGCCCAGGGTGGCCCGGTCGCATGGCCGCATCCCGTCCAGCGGCTTCCCGTGGAAGCGGATCTCTCCGCCGTCCGGCTGGATCAGGCCGCTGACGAGGTTCAGGAGCGTGGTCTTCCCCGCCCCGTTGGGTCCGATGACCGCGTGGATCTGGCCCGGCCGGACGGTCAGGTTCAGGTTGCCGACGGCCACGACGCCACCGAAGGACTTGCAGAGGGCCCGCGTCTCGAGCAGGGGCGCATCCGCGGCCATGCCTCAGGGCCTCCCCTGGGGCCTGGCCCGCCGCTCCGAGGGAGTCCGGAGTCCTGCGGACCGGCGCAGGAGCTCGGCGGTCCCCGACACCAGGCCTTCCGGCATGAAGATCATGATCACCATCAGCAGGATCCCGTAGGCGATGACCTCATGCTCGCCCGAGGCGTAGCGGAAGAGGTGCGGCATGATCCGCCGGATCGCCTCGGCCAGCAGCGTGATGGCGGCGGCGCCGAAGGGCGCCCCCCAGATGCTGGCCAGCCCCCCCACCGCGGCCATGACTACGAACTCCACCGAGCCGATGAAGCCGAAGGGGGAGGGGCTCACCAGCCGCAGGTGATGGGCATACAGGCTGCCGGCCAGGCTGGCGAAGGCCGCGCTCAGCGCGAAGACCTGGAGCTTGTACTTCGTCGTGTCCACGCCCAGCGTCTCGGCGGCGATCTCGCTGCCGTGGATCCCGCGGAGTGCCCGCCCCACGCGGGAGTGGACCACGTTCCGGGCGAGGACCAGGACCGCCACGACCGACCCCAGGACGAGGTAGTACCGCTTGAGATCGCTGTCGAACACGAGGCCGGCGATGCGCATGGGCGGGACCCCCGGCAGTCCGGACGGTCCGCCGGTGATGTCGGAGAACTCGATGAAGGCCAGGTAGACGATGATCCCGAAGGCCAGGGTGCCCATGGCGAGGTAATGGCCGCGCAGCTTGAGAATGGGGATCCCCATGAGGTATGCCAGGCTGGCGGTGGCGACCAGTCCGATCAGCAGGGCGGCGAGGGGCGGGACGTCCAGCTTCGTCGTGAGCAGCCCCGACGCGTAAGCGCCCAGCCCGTAGAAGGCCGCCTGCCCCAGCGAGATCTGCCCCGCGTACCCGGTCAGCAGGCACAGGCCGACGGTGACGATGGCGTGGATGCCGATGTAGATGCCGACGTCCAGGTGGGACGGGATCGGATCCAGGACGGGGAACAGGAGGAGGCCGAGCAGAAGCCCCCCGACCCCTGCGGCACGCCACGGGTGGTCCGAGCCCACCCTCACAGGCCCGCCTCCCGGGCGGCGCCGCGCCCGAAGAGCCCCTGGGGCCGGAGGATCAGGATCAGGAACAGGACCAGGAAGGCGAACGCCTCCTTGAAGGCGGCCCGGAAGAGGCCGGCGACCAGGGCTTCCAGGACGCCCAGGAGCAGGGCCCCCAGCACGGCGCCGGGGGGGCTCACCATCCCGCCCATGATGGCCGCCACGAAACCGCGGAGGCCGAGGGCGAGCCCCATGTCGTAGCTCACCAGGGTCATGGGCGCGATGACGATGCCCCCGACGGCGCCCAGCCCCGCCGAGAGCGCGAAGGCGAGGAGCGACATCCGGTCCGGCCGGATGCCGGTCAGGCGGGCGGACAGGCGGTTGATGGCGCAGGCCCGCACCGCCTTGCCGAGATAGGTTCTCTCGAAGAAGACCGCCAGGAGGGCGAGGGCGACGGCCGTCGTGCCCATGATCCAGATGGCCTGGCGGGTGAGGACGGCGCCGGCCAGCACCAGCGGGGGGCCCGCAGTGAAGGCGGGCAGGGGATAGGGATCGGTCCCCCAGATGAGCAGGGCGATGCCCCGGATGGCTATGTCGGCCCCGATGGTGATGATGATCAAGGTGACGGGCGAGGCGCGGCGGGCGGGGTGGATGGCCATGCGCTCCAGGCCCGCCCCGATCAGGACGACTCCCGCCACGGCCAGGAGGAAGACGAGGGGCGGGGGGAGCCCCAGGGGGAGCAGGGAGACCGCCAGCATGGCCCCCAGCATGGCGAACTCCCCCTGGGCGAAGTTGATGATGCCGGTGACGTTGTAAATGGTCACGAAGCCCAGGGCGATGAGGGCGTAGATGCTCCCGGTCGTCAGGCCGCTCAGGATGAGCTGGAGCAGTTGGCTGGCAGGAATGGTGGTCCTCCAAAGGAACGCGCCGCGGAGGAAGCTCACCCCTGGGTCGCCCCGCGGCGCGCCTTAGCGTCGAGTCCTGTGCGTCACCACTTCTCGGCGGGGAAGTACTTCCAGGTTCCCCCTTCGACGCGCACCAGGACCATGGACCGCTCGTCGAGCCCCACGTGGTCCTGGGCAGACATCGTGAAGATGCCGGCGGTCCCGGCGAAGCCCTTGATCTTCTCGAGGCCGTCCCGCACCTGGGCGCGGGCCTGTTCCAGGGGCGTGTTGGCCCGGAGGCCGGCCAGGGCCATGAAGGCCATCTGCAGCGCATCCCAGCCGTGGCCGGCAAAGGTGCTGCGGGGCTTGCCCGTGGCCGACTCGTAGGCCTTGATGAAATCCAGGAGCACCCTCTTCTGGGGGTCGGCATCGGGAAGGCTCTCCGCCACCAGCATCTTGCCGATGGGGAAGATGACCCCCTCGGCCGCGCCCCCGGCCAGGTCGATGAACGGCTTGTTTCCGACCCCGTGATTATGGATCAGCGGGATGGTGAGCCCCAGGTCCCGGAAGTTCTTGGTCACAATCGAGGCGGATGGCGGGATGGCATGCACCATCAAGGCCTGGGCCCCGACGGCCTTGACCTTGGTGAGCTGCGGGGTCATGTCCTTGTCCGTGGCCTCGAACTTGTCCTCGTATACGACCTGGATGTCGGTCCCCTTCAGGCCCTCCGCCAGCCCCCGGCGCGAGTCCTCGCCGAAGGCGTTGTTCATGTAGAGGCTGGCAACCTTGGTGACTTTCTTGGCTTTGAGATACTTCACCTGGTGGAAGGCGACGTGGATGTTGGACTGCGGCGTCTTGAAGATCCAGAAACGGTCCTTGATCGGGGTGACGATGGCGTGGCTGGAGGCCATGGAAATGAGGGGTGTCTTGTTCTCGGTGGCCACCGGCACCACGGCCAGGCTGTCGGCGCTCTGGCTGGTGGCGATGACCAGCACCACCTGGTCCTCGGCGATGAGCTTCTTCACCACGCGGGCGGTGGTGTCCGCCTTGGACTCGTCGTCGTGGATGATGATCTTCACCGGATGCTTGACCCCGTCGGGCCCGGTGATGCCGCCCTTGGCGTCGATCTCCTTCTGGAGCATGACGGCCACGTCGCGCTCCGGGACGCCCAGCGAGGAGGCCGGCCCGGTGATGGCCGACACGAAGCCGATTTGGTACTCCTGGGCCGACGCCGGCCCGGGGACTCCCCCGAACAGGAGACCGAGGACCCCGAGAGACATTGTCACTACCCAGCCCGGAGAAATGTTTCGCCGCATGATTCCCCCCCTTGTGGAAAATGGCCCTGGATCGCGCCGGACGGCTCGCGCACCGCGAAAAGCCTGCGGAAGTCAGCGAGGTTGCACCCCGGAGAGATGCGCGGAATATATGTGGGACCAAACAGCGTGTCAAGGTCCTTTTGGCGAGTCAACCGCCTGCCAGGACAAGCCCGGCGGAGCGCAGGGACGCCTGTCGGGCCATCGAGCGCCGGTGGCGATCAGGGCCGGAGGGCGAAGTCCAGCCCCAGGGCGCGGAGGCGCTCGGGGGTGGGGAGGCCGTCGGGCGTCCAGCCGCGGAGGCTGTAGTACTCGTCCAGCATCCGGTCCAGCTCTTCAGGCGCGCAGCGCATCCCCTTCGAGGGGCCGTCCGGGATCGGCTCGTGCTGGACGCGCCAGGGCAGGGTGTCGTCCTTCCGTGAGATGCCCTGGCGGACGTTCAGGACGCGCTCCAGGTTGCAGATGCGCTCGCCGATCCGCTCCAGCTCCGGCAGATCCAGGTCCCACCCGGTGGCGGCGTTGACCATGCGCACGTAGTGCTCGTTGAGGTACATGCCGTAGCCGCCCCGCTCCGAGGTAAAGCGGCAGAGGACCAGGGAGTCATCCACGGCGGTGAAGTGCTGGCTGCGGATGGCGAAGGCGGCCTTCCCGGCGGGACTCCGACGGTCGAAGTCTTGTGCGTACTGGGGCGTGGGCCGGGTGTCGTGGTGGCTGCCGCCCCGGGTGCCGGTGGCATAGCCGATGCTCATCCCCTTGAGGGCCCGGGCGGAGTGTCCAGCGACCTCAAGCCCCTTGACGGCGTACAGGAGCTTCTGGGCCTCGGGGTGGAGCCGCGCCGCCATCCTCGCCGAGCCGTCGGCCAGGACGTCGCCGAAGCCCTCGCGCCGCGCCGTCATCTCCACGAGGCGGTGCACGGCCCGGTGGTTTCCCCAGCCCGCTGGGATGCCCACCTCTTTCTCGGTGAGGAAACCCTTTTCCAGACACTCCAGTGTGAAAGCGATGGTCACTCCCATGCTGATGGTGTCCAGGCCGAGCTGGTCGCACAGCTCCTCCGCCTTGATCAGCGAGGCCGGGTCCAGGTTTCCGCACATGGGCCCGAACGCGTAGATGGTCTCGTACTCCGGCATCTTCCAGACAGTGCCGGCGTACTCGCCCTCCTTCACCTCGAAGGTCTTGCCGCAGGCCACCGGGCACCGGTTGCAGGTGGTGTCCTTCTTGTGGAACTCGGCCTTGTAGCGCTCGCCGCCCACCTGCTCGGCGTCGGGGGAGAACTCGAATCGGTTGTTCGAGAAGCCCAGGCCGCCCATGGCGTTGATGCCCTTCACGAGGTTCGCCGTGCCCAGGACGTGGAGGCTGTAGGTCCGGTTCTTCAGCGCCTCCCGCATCTCGTTCACGAGGCCCTTCAGCGCTTCCAGGTTGGCGAACTCGGCCTTCCGGGCGCCGCGGACGACCACGGCCTTGACCGTCTTGGACCCGAGCACCGCCGCGAGGCCCCCGCGGGCACCGAAGGCCTCGCGGTTCTTCCAGTAGTGCGCCATGGCGGCGATGCGGACCCGCCGCTCGCCGGCCGGCCCGATGCAGACGACATCGGCGTCCCAGCCCTCCCTGTCCAGGATGGCCTGCGCCGTCTCGAGCGTGGGCCGGCCCCAGAGATCGCGGGCGGATTTGAGCGTCGCGCCGGCCTCGTCCACGACGACGTAGACGGGATCCGGCGCGGCCCCCGTGAGGACGATGGCGTCGAAGCCGGTGTGCCGCTGCGTGCCCGGGAAGCGGCCGCCGAAGGTGGAATCGAAGAAGAGACCGTTCAGGGGGGACTTGCCGCCGACGCAGATCCGGTTGTTGCCGGGGATCACGCTATCGGTGACGGGGCCGGTGGCGAACACCACGAGGTTTCGGGGATCGAAGGGGTCGATGCCCCTCGGGATGCGGTCATGGCAGAGCCTGGCTGCAAAGCCGTTGCCGCCAAGGTAGGCGCGGGCGAAGTTCGGGTCGAGCCCCTCGATCTGCTGGGCCCCGCTTCCCACGTCCAGCGTGAGGATTCGCCCGCCGTATCCGAACATGGGCCCCTCCCTGCCCCGGACACCGGCCAGTGCGCAGGCACCCGCGCCCGCCGTCCGGAGGCGACGACAGAGGCGGGCCGTGGCTCAGAACTCCACCAACGCCTTGATCACGCCCCGCTCCGGGTCCAGCCACCCCGGAAACTCCCCGACCATCCGCCCGGCGGGCGCCCGGTGCGTGATCCACGGTGTGAGGTCGATCCGGCCGTCCTCCAGCATCTGCATGACCCAGGCGAAGTCCGCGGCCGTGGCGTTCCGGCTGCGGAGCAGGGTGAGTTCGCGCCGGTGCAGCTCCGGATCGTGGAAGGTCAGATCCGCCTGGACCAGGGAGACGTAGACCAGCTTCCCCCCGTTGGCCACGTACTGGACCGCCTGCATCATGGACCTGGGGCTGCCGGTGGCGTCGAACACCGTGGTGGGCAGATCCCCGCTCAACATGCCTTCGAGCCGCTTCCCCGTGTCCCCCGTCCCGTCCAGGCAGCGGTCCAGCCCGAGGTGACGCCGGCAGAACTCCCGGCGCCAGGCGCTGATCTCCAGGACGCTGAGCCGGGCGCCGGCGAGGTGGGCGAGCTGGATGGTGGCGAGGCCGATGGGCCCGGCGCCGATGACCAGGACGTTCTCCCCGGGCTCCAACTGGGCCCGGCGGACGGCGTGCGCCCCGATGGTGAGCATCTCCACCAGGGCCAACTGATCCACCGAAAGCGTCCGGGAGCGGTGCAGCTTGTCCACCGGGACGGACAGCAGTTCCCGCATCCCGCCGTCGGTGTGCACGCCCAGGACCCGGAGGCTCGCGCAGCAGTTCGTCTTCCCGCGGCGGCAGGCGATGCAGCGGCCGCAGTCGAGGTAGGGCTCCACCGCGCAGCGGTCGCCCGCGGCGAGGCCCGCCTCGTTCGGCCCGACGGCCGCGACCTCCACCCCCAGCTCGTGGCCCACCACGCGCGGGTAGCTGAAGAACGGCTGATCCCCCTTGAAGGCATGGATGTCGGAGCCGCAGACCCCCACGCGGTGAACGCGAACCAGCGCCTCGCCGGGCCCCGGGGCGGAGGGGGCCGGCGTGTCCGTGAGCTGGAAGCGGCCCGGCTCCTGGAGGACGATGGTCTTCATGCTCAGTGGGGGGAGAGGCGATCCCGCTCCCGCTGCATGGCCTCGCGGCCCGCCTGCACCGCCGCCGTGAGGATCGACTTCTTCTCCTCGAGGACCTCGCGGCCCCGCTCCACCACGTCCTCGGCCTTGTCGCGGAAGTCCTCGGAGAGGTCGATGGTCTTGTCCCGCACGTCGGCCGCCAGGTCCCGCAGCCGCTCCCGCGTGCGGCGTCCCGATTCGGGCGTGAACAGGACGGCCAGACACGCCCCCAGGGCGCCGCCCAGGATGAATCCCAACGCGATCGCCGCCCCGGAGTAACCCCGTTCTTCGCTCATGACGTCTCCCTCCTTCGTGGGTACCGCTTCCAGAGCACCTTGAGACCCGCCCGGAGACCCGCCAGGGCCCCGGCCACCGGGATCATCCGCGAGCCGAACACGGCGCGGATCACGCCCGTGGTCGCGCGGAGATTCTCCCCCGCCTCCTCCAGGGCCGAGAAGGCCCCGCGCAGATGCGTGGCACCTTCGGCGACCCCCTGGGCCGCGGAGTTCACGTTCTTGATCGTCTGCCGCGCCTCCTGCATCAGGGGCCGGAGCTCCATCTCCATGGACCGGATGAATTCCTGGAGGCGCCAGGAGGCCCGGCGGAGCTCGAACAGCACGGGGAGCAGCAGCAGGGTCCACAGCAGGCTGACCGCGGCCAGGACCACCAGGGCGGAGATGCCTAGGGCGTTCATCTCATACCACCCCTTCCTCCCGCAGATGCGCCACGGCGCTCGGCTGCAGGTGCAACCACTCGGCTAGGACGGCGTCGGTGTGCTCCCCCAGGCGCGGGGCGGGTCCCTGGATGGCCCCGGGGGTGGCGGACATCTTGATGGGAAAACCGGCCATGCAGACGGGACCGGCCTCCGGGTCGAGCAGCTTGACGAGCATCTCGCGGGCCTGGACGTGCGGGTCATTGACCACCCGATCCACCGTGTTGACGGGCCCGCAGGGGATGCCTTCGGTCTCCATCTCCTGGATCCAGACCGCCACGGGCTTCTGCCGGGTGATGGGGGCCAGGGTGTCGCGCAGCTCGTCCACGTGCTCCGCCCGCAGCGCGTTGGTGGCGAAGTGCGGGTGCTCGATCAGATCGGGCCGGCCGATGGCCTGGCAGAAGCGGGCCCACTGCTTGCTCCCCACGGCCAGGATCACCTCGCCGTCCGCCGCCGGGAACGCCTCGAAGGGGGCGATGGAGGGGTGGCGTGAGCCCAGCGGCCGCGGGACCTCGCCGGTCACCAGGTTTCGCATGATGGCGTTCTCCAGGAGGGCCACCTGGCAATCCAGCATCCCGACGTCCACGAGCTGCCCCTTGCCCGTGGCGCGGGCATGGCAGATGGCCGCCAGGATGCCCACGGTGGTGAACAGGGCCGCCCCGAGGTCGCCGATGGACACCCCCACGCGCACCGGGGAGCCGCCCATCTCTCCCGTGATGCTCATGATGCCCCCCATCCCCTGGACGATCATGTCGTAGGCGGCCCGCTCGGCGTAGGGGCCGGTCTGGCCGAAGCCGGAGCAGGCGGCGTACACCAGGTGGGGGCACTTGTTCTGGAGGGAGCCATAGTCCAGGCCGAGCCGCTTCATCACCCCCGGACGGTAGTTCTCGACCAGCACGTCGGCCTGCCCGGCCAGACCCAGGAAGAGCTTGCGGCCCGCCTCGCTCTTGAGGTTCAGCGTCAGGCCCTTCTTCCCACGGTTGATGCTGATGAAGTAGGTGCTCACCCCGTTGAGGAATGGCCCGATCCGCCGGGACTCGTCCCCGACCCCCGGCTCCTCGAGCTTCACGACCTCGGCCCCCATGTCGGCCAGGAGCATGGTCGTGAAGGGGCCGGCCAGCACGCGGGTCAGGTCGAGGACGCGAACGCCCGTGAGGGGCCCGGACATATTCAACCTCGCTTTCGCAGTTCGACGAGCCGATCGAAAAGCTTCGTGAGCTCCGCCAGCGGCTGACCCCGCTTCAGTCGGCGCACCGCGTCGGCCTCGTGGGCCGTGACCTCCTGGGCGCGCGCCACCACCTCCCGCAGCCGCTTGGCCCCGAAGACCACGACGCCGTCCTCGTCCCCGTGGACGATGTCGCCGGGTCGCACCGGGGCGCCCCCGCAGATGATGGGGAGCTGCGTCTCCCGCAGGTGCTCCGCGGTGCCCATGCGCGGGGTGGCCGCCCGCGCGAAGACGGGGATGCCCGCCGCCTCCAGGCCACGGAGATCCCGGACGGCCCCGTCCACGACGAAGCCGCGGAGGCCCTTGCGCCGCGCCTCCAGGGCCATGAGCCGGCCCATGACCGCAGCCTCGAGCATCCCGCCGGCGTCCACCACCAGCACCTCGCCCTCCCGCGCCTCGGCCAAGGCTTGGAGGAGGGTGAGGCAGTCCCCGGGATAACAGCGGACGGTGCGCGCCACGCCGATCAGCTGTACCTCGGAGGTCATGGGTTTGATGGCGGAGGCCATGGTGCCCAGCCGGCCCAAGGCGTCCGACAGGACAGCCGTCGGGATACGGGCGATGCGTCGCAGTGAGTCAGGCACGGCCGGGCTTCGAACACCGTGAACCCCGCGCGCGCGGGCGGCACCCGGGGAGGATTCCGGACCCGAGGCCCGGCCTCGCGCCGACCGGGTTCACGGCGTGCGGTGGAGGTTCACGGCAGAATGGCGATCACCCGCGCCGGGGCGGAGCCCCCCTCGACCCGGAGCGGCATGATCACCAGCTTGACCCCCTTGGGAGGAAGCCGATCCAGGTTCGTGAGATTCTCGATCTGAAATCTGCCCGCCAGCAAGAGGGCGCGTCCATCGGCGCTGCCGTTGCCCAGAGACCCCTCGGGCGTGAAAGCGTCCAGCCCCACCCCGCGGACGTCTCGGTCGTTCACCAGAAACGCCAGGGCCGCGGCGGAGAACCCGGGCACCTTGGCGATGCCTTGAGGGTCCAGGTTCAGATAGCGAGCGGGGTCGCTCCATCGTCTCGACCAGCCGGTGTGGAGCAGGACCATGGCCTGCTTCGGAATCCGACCGTTGCGGCGCTCCCAGGCTTGAAGGTCCTTCACCGTGGCCCGGTACTCCCCCTGCTCGGTGACCAGGGCCGCGATATCCACCACGACGGCCTGAACCAGGAGCTGGCGCGGCGAGACGTGGGCCACGGTCGGCTTGCCCTTCAAGCCGGCGGCCGGCACGTCCAGATGCGTGCCCAGATCCCCCGGCGGCGGGGCGTGCGGCGAGGGGCGCGGGTGTTCCCCCTCCTCGGATTCCTGGCGGCGCAGTTCCTGGCCTGCCGGGACGGAAGCCGGCTCGCCCACGACGTGGGTCAGGTCCACGACCGTGGCTTTCCCGAGC
Source organism: Methylomirabilis sp. (SeqCode) (assembly GCA_035455275.1). Taxonomy (GTDB): domain Bacteria; phylum Methylomirabilota; class Methylomirabilia; order Methylomirabilales; family 2-02-FULL-66-22; genus 2-02-FULL-66-22. The sequence goes on from DATIFO010000071.1 coordinate 28,208, forward strand.
ATGGCCCGCTCCAAGGCGCCCGCCAGGACCGGCTGGGCTTGCCACAGGAGCCACAGCAGGGAGAGGATCAGCGCCCGCATCGAGCCCGGCTCTCCTCCCGCGCACACCTCGTTCGGGGCTGTCCCCGTTGTCAGGAACAAAAAGTCAGGGCCAAGCCCTGACGAGGCACCTCCGCCGGTGCGGTCCCGGCGGCTGCCGAGGCACGAAGGGCACGATATCATAGGCCCCAGTGAGTGTCAACGCGCAGGCGGCGGTTGTCGGGACGGACCGGCCATGGGGCAGGCGACCGTGCGCGTGTGGACCCGGCGGCTGCGGCCGGATTGACGCGCCGTGGTATCTCGGCTAAGCTCACACCAGGTCGGGGGTTGAACCAGGAGGTGCGGCGATGCTCGAGGAACAGCAGGTCCGCAGGGACATGCGGTTTTGCCCCTATTGCTTCCAGCAGGAATTCGACGTGTCTGCGACCGAGGAGGGCACCGTGTATTGCGAGGTGTGCGGCATCACCGTTGACGTGAAGGACCTGGCGAAGTGACGCGGCGGACCGGCCCCTGTGTCATGCTCGCGGCGATGGTCGTCTGGCTCCTTGCGGCCGCCGGCCCTTCCGGGGCGCAGGCCCCTCCGGAGTTCGGCTGGCTTGGCATTTCCATCGCCGAGGTGGGGGAGGAGCTGGCCGACAGACTCGCCACGACCTTCGGTCCGGAAGCCGGCACGGGCGTGCTGGTGGCGGAGGTATTGAAGGGGGGCCCGGCCGAGCAGGCCGGATTCCGCCGGGGGGACGTCATCGTCAAGCTGGACGCCCAGCCGATCTGGGAGGTCCGGCAACTCCAGCGGGCCATCCGGTCCCGGCCCATCCAGCAACGGGTGATGGTCACGGTTCTGCGAGAGGCCGCCCGCATCAGCCTGCCCGTCACCATCGGGGCCATGCCGGCCTCGGCCCGGGCCCAGCTCTCCGGGGAGCCGTTCGGGTTCCTGGTGCGGGAGGAGGATCCGGGCGAGGCCCGCCGGCCGCCGCCGACCCCGGGTGGCCGGGTCTTCGTGGCCTTCGTGGACCAGGGCTCTCCCGCCTCCCGGGCGGGCCTCCACGCCCAGGATGTCATCCTGCGGGTCAACGATCTGCCGGTCCAGGGGCTGGAGGAATTCGACCAGGCCATGCGGCGCGCGCGCGGGACGGTCTCCCTGCTGGTCGAGCGCCGCGGCGCCTCCGGTCCGCTCACGCTGACCCTGGAGGCCCCTGGTCACTAGCCCCCGCCAGTCCGAGGCGGCATGCCGGGAGACCCTCCCCGCGGCGCGGAGCCTGCCGGCTCGGCATCGGAAAATTCTATTTCTCGCATCAACGCTGGTGTGATATCCATGAGCCCGGGCGAAGGCCCGACGGGGGGATGGTGGGCGGCGAGAGGGAGGAGCAGCATGAGCGGGAAAGACATCCGGCTCACGGAGTATGCGGCCTGCGCCGGCTGAGCGTCCAAGCTGGGTCCGGCGGACCTGCACGCAGTCCTGGGCGCCCTGGCCAAGCAGCAGCATCCCGATCTCCTGGTGGGCCTGGAGCGGAGCGATGACGCGGCCGTGTTTCGCCTGAACGAGCGTCAGGCGATCATCCAGACGGTGGATTTCTTTCCGCCCATCGTGGATGATCCGTACACCTACGGCGCGGTGGCCGCCGCCAATTCCATGAGCGATGTCTACGCCATGGGGGGGCAGGTGCTCCTGGCCCTGAACGTTGCCGGCTTCCCCCGGGAGTTCCCCCGGGCCGCCATCACCGCGATCTTCCAGGGTGGGGCGGACAAGGTGGCCGAGGCCGGGGGGGTCATCGCCGGCGGGCACACCGTGGTGGACAAGGAGCCCAAGTACGGCCTGTGCGTCACCGGCCTCGTGCACCCCGAGCGCGTGACCATCAAGGGCGGTCTCGTGCCCGGGCACCGGTTGTTTCTCAGCAAGCCCCTTGGCACCGGCGTCATCGCCACGGCGGGCAAGGCCGAACGGGCGAAGACCGCCGACCTGGAGGCGGCGATCCGGAGCATGACGCGCTTGAACCGGGGCGCGGCCGAGGTGCTCTCGGAGATCGGGAGCGCGGGCTGCACCGACATCACCGGCTTCGGCCTCCTGGGGCACGGCAGCGAGATGGTCCGGGCCAGCGGCTGCGGGATGCGCATTCGCGCCGAGGCGGTGCCCCTGCTGCCGGGCGCCCTGGACTACGCGGGGGGCGGGTATTTCGCGGGGGGTCTGGGTCGCAACCGGTCATTCGTGGAGGGACTCGCCCAGGAGGGGAAGCTCGCCCTTCGCATCGCCTCGTCCCTGTCGCCAGAGCACGTCGGGCTGCTGTACGATTCGGAGACGTCCGGCGGCCTCCTCTTCTCCGTCCCGGCGCCGCGGGCCTCCGAGGTCCGCGAGCGGTTCGCCCGGATGGGCGAGAACGTGTGGGAGATCGGCGAGGTCATCGCGGATCCCGCCATCGAGGTGTCGTGAGGTTCCCAGACCCTTGCCGCTTCATGGTTCGCCGCTGATCGGGCTGGTCCGGGCCGGGTGAACCCTCCGGTGCGCGGGCTCCCCTGGCAGATCCATAGGTCCGGCTGGTGCCCGAGGCATCTATCCTCTCGATTCCCGCGCGCTCTTCCATCGGCAATTCCTATTTGGCATATAGATTCTTAGTCGGGTACAGTAGCCCGCTCGCCGCCGCTCCCGGCCGGCTCCTGGCGATGGCGAAATCGCCAGGAGGGTCGGGGGGTCACCCAGAAGCCAGGTACCCCGCAAACGAGGAAACGAGGAGAGGAGCATGAAGCGCTTGCTAGCCGTGTCGACCCTGATTACGGCGTTGCTGACCGCGGCGGGTTCGTGGGCAGCCGAGCCGATGAAGGAGCTTCGGGTCTCGGCCATCCCGGACGAGAACCCGACCGAGCTGTCGCGGATCTACACCCCCTTTGCAGAGTACCTCTCGAAGGAGCTGGGCCTGAGGGTGATCTATATCCCCGTCGTGGACTACGCGGCGACCGTGGAAGGCTTGGCGGCCAAGAAGCTGGACATGGTGTGGTACGGTGGGTTCACCTATGTCCAGGCCCGCAAGCGGACGGGCGACGCGGTGCCCCTGGTCAGCCGCGAGGAGGACCTCACCTTCCACAGCAAGCTCATCACCCGGAAGGAGACGGGGATCACCAAGCTCACTGACCTCAAGGGCAAGACCTTTTCCTTCGGGAGCGTGAGCTCCACCTCGGGTCATCTGATGCCCAGGTACTTCTTGCTGCAGAACGGGATCAACCCCGAGAAGGACTTCGCCAAGTTCAGCTTCAGCGGGGCCCACGATGCCACCGCCCTCTGGGTCGAGAGCGGCAAGGTGGACGCCGGGGCGCTGAACGAGGCGGTCTGGGACAAGCTCGTCCAGACGAAGAAGGTGGATACCAGCAAGGTCTTCGTCTTCTGGACCACCCCGCCCTTCGTGGATTATGTCTGGGCCGTGCGCGGCGATCTGGACAAGGGCGTCCAGGAGCGGATCGCATCGGCCCTGGTAAAGCTGGATGCCCGCAAGCCGGAGGACAAGCGACTGCTCGACCTCCATCGCACCCAGCGCTACGTCCGGGTCAAGCCCGAGGACTTCAAGCCCACGGAGGAAGCCGCCATCGCGGCAGGCCTCCTGAAGTAGAAGGCCAGCGCGCGCCCCGGCGGGCAAGCAGTCGGGCCATCGGGGAGCACAGGCAGTCCAGCGGCGGCGGATCGCCCGGCTGCCATTCCACGAGCCGAGGGAGGGAAGGAGCGATCGCATGACTCAACCAACGGATGGGCGCGTCCTGCTCCTCGGAAGCGAGGGGATGGGGAGGGGGGATGAGGGCCTCGGCCTCACGATCCTGGGGAATTTCCTGATGACCCTCGTGGGGAATCCATTGCGGCCGGACAAGATCGTCTGCTGGAACGCCGGGGTCAAGCTGCTCGCCCGGGACTCGCCGGTCGTGGGCGTCCTTCAGGACCTGGAGGGCGTCGGCGTGGAGATCCTCGCCTGCAAGACCTGCGTGGAGCATTTCGGGCTGCAGGGAAAGCTCCTGGCTGGAGAAGTCTCCACCATGCCCATCATCAGCGACCTGCTGGTGCGCAGCCACGTCCTCGCAGTCTAGCAGGAGGCGGGAGACCTGTGTATCGCCTGGAAGGCGTGACCAAGATCTTCGGCGGAGCCCTCATCGCGGTCAACGCGGTTGACCTGCGGATTGGACACGGGGAAAAGGTCGCGGTGATCGGCCCCAGCGGGGCCGGAAAGACGACGCTCTTCCGCCTCCTGAACCTGACGATCCGCATGACCTCGGGCCGGCTCTGGATCGCCGGGCAGGAGGTCGGCGGTCTTCGCGGCGCCCGCCTGCGCGAGGCGCGGCGGAGGATCGGCACGGTGTACCAGCAGCACAACCTGGTCCCGCGCCTGCATACGATCCACAATGTCCTGGCGGGTCGGCTGGGGGCCTGGTCGCTGCCCCAGGCCCTGCGCTCGTTGATCCGGCCACGCCAGGCGGACGTGCGCGATGCGCATGGGGCGCTGGCCCAGGTCGGCATGCCGGAAAAGCTCTGGGCCCGGACGGACGAGCTGTCCGGCGGCCAGCAGCAGCGGGTGGCGATCGCCCGGGTCCTCCTCCAGAATCCCGAGGTCATCCTGGCCGACGAGCCCGTCTCCTCCGTGGATCCGACCTTGGCCCATGGCATTGTCAGTCTCCTGGTAGACCTCAGCCGGGATTTCCAGAAGACCCTGGTCATGAACCTGCACAGCGTGGACCTGGCCCTGGCGTTCTTCCCGCGGATCATCGGCTTCCGGGATGGTCGGGTGGCCTTCGATCGGCCGCCCGGTGAGGTCTCCGACGATCTGCTGGCGGACCTGTACTCCGGGAGCGTCACCGGGGCTCCCGTCGAGGAATCCTCCCATGGCGCCGCCCCCATTCGAAGCTGCACTCCCGTCTTCCGACCGCAGTAAGTCCTGGTTCCCGACGCTCTTCGGGATCTGCTTCGCCGCGGCCTTCGTGGGGAGCTGGCAGCTCGCGCAGGTTCAGCCGGGCCTGCTCTTCGAGGCCGAGGGCCGGCGGAACATGGCCAAGTTCATCGCCGGCATGTTTCCGCCCGCCGTGTCCCAGGACTTTCTGCGGCTGCTGTGGGTCCCACTCCTCGAGACCATCCAGATCTCGGTCATGGGCACCGTGCTGGCGATCGCCATCGGTTTTCCCCTGGGCATCCTGGGGACCGCCTCCCTGGCCCACGCCGGCCCGCTCCACGACTTGGAGATCGGCGGCTCGCGGGCTCGCCGGCTCCTCCGCATGCTGCCATACATGGCGGCCCGGGCCGTCCTGAGCATCTTTCGCTCCATCCCCGAGTTCGTCTGGGCGTTCATGTTCGTGCGGGCGGTGGGCCTCGGGCCCTTTCCGGGCGTCCTGGCCATCGGTGTCTCGTACGGGGGGATGCTCGGGAAGGTGTATTCCGAGATCCTGGAGAATCTGGGAACCGAGTGGAACGAGGCGCTCCAGTCGACGGGGGCCTCGCGCTGGAAGGTCCTGGTCTACGGCATGCTGCCGCCGGCCATGCCGCAGCTCGTCTCCTATACCCTGTATCGCTGGGAGTGCGCGGTGCGGGCCTCGGCCATCCTCGGCTTCATCGGGGCGGGCGGGCTGGGGCAGCAGATCGAGCTGTCCATGCGCATGTTCGACTTCCACGAGGTCGTGACGCTGGTCGTGATCCTGTTCCTGCTGGTGGCGGTCGTGGATTTCCTGAGCGCCAAGGCGCGCAAGGCGGTGGCGTAGCATGGCGGCGCAGGGCCCCGCGGCGGCGATGGCGATCCCGTTGCGGCCCCGGTCCGGCGTCCGCGTCGCCGGCGTCCTGGTGCCCGCGGGCATCGCCCTCCTGGTGGCGTGGAGCTGGCGGGGGACGGGCTTCGATCCGGTCGGTCTGCTGGGGGCGGAGGGCCGGGCGCAGATGCTCACCTACGCCCGGAAGCTCTTCCCTCCCGACCTCTCGTCCGAGTTCATGCTGAAGGTCGCCCGCTGGTCGCTGGAGACCTTTGCCATCTCCTTCATGGGGACGCTCCTCTCCATCGTCATCGCCTTCTCCCTGGTGTTCGTCGCCAGCCGCAACCTCGTCTTCTCGGGCATCCTCTTCGAGGTGGACGAGGCCGGCGGTCCGATCCGGATGGCCCGGATAGGCTTGTATGTCGCCGCCAGGGCGATCCTGAATCTCCTGCGGACCGTGCCGCACATCGTCTGGGCCCTGATCTTCGTCTTTGCCGTTGGGCTGGGGCCGTTTCCGGGGGTCTTGGCCCTGGGCCTCCATACAGGCGGGGTGCTGGGGAAGCTCTTCGCCGAGGTGGTGGAGGACATGGAGTCCCAGCCGCTGGAGGCGCTGTATGCGACGGGGGCCAGCCGCACGCAGATCTTCTTCTACGGGGTCTTGCCGCGGGTCCTGCCGCAATTCCTGGCCTACAGTCTCTACCGGTGGGAGGTGAACATCCGGGAGGCGATCATCCTCGGATACGTCGGGGCGGGAGGTCTGGGGCAGCAGATCCAGATTGCCATCAGCCTGTTCCTGGAGAACAAGCTCCTCACGCTGATCCTGGCCATCTACCTGATGGTCACACTGGTGGATTACCTTTCGGCCTCCCTCCGGCGCCGACTGCTGTAGCCCTGCGTTCTGGCCCGCACTTCTGCCGGCCGAACAGCCCGTGATTCTTTCCGACGACCCGCCCTCCGGAGTCAGTTGCCGGGGATCGAATGGCCGCTCTCCTCGGGAACGGGGGCCTTTGTTGAAACCGCCCAGTCCTTGGCGGGGTCATCCACCTCCAGTCTTCGGATCCCACCGGGGAAGCGCTGCTGAAGCTTCTCGTACTCGTGCCACACGTCGGGATCCGGGTGCTTCCAGTCGTGAAGGTAATAGACAGCCTTGACCTTGGCCTGGAGGAGCTCCTTGGTGCAGCCGAAGCAGGGCCGCATGGTGGTGTAGAGGATCGCCCCCTGCACGGGGATGCCGAACCGCGCCGCCGAGAGCAGGGCGTTCTGCTCGGCGTGGACGCAGATGCAGAGATCGTAGCCCTTGCCCGGGCCGTACTTCTCGCGATTGGCGCAGCGATCGCAGCCCCCCTCCTCGCAGTTCAGCATGTCCGACGGGGTTCCGTTGTAGCCGGTGGAGACGACATGGCCGTCCAGGACCAGGATCGCCCCCACATGGTTGCCGCGACAGTTGGCGCGGGATCGAACGGCAATGGCGATGCCCATGAAGTACCGATCGCGGTCCGGGCGTACCCTGCCTTCGGCGGTCATACGGACCTCCAGGTGGCCGGGGAGGCCGACCCCCCGCCGGTCAGTTGCCCTCCTCGGCGATCACGGCGTCCGCTTCGATCTCGACCAGGATCTCGGGGGCGATCAGTCGCCTCACCTCCACCATGCTCGTGGCCGGCCGGATCTTCCGGAAGAACTCGCCGTGGGCCTTGCCGATCTTCTCCCAGTCATCGATGTTTATGACATAGATCCGCGTGCGCACCACATCCTCGAGGGAGGCGCCAGCCCTGGCCAGCGCCGCCTCGATGTTCTTCAGGGTCTGGACCGCCTGTGCATAGGGGTCGCCCTGGCCCACGATCCTCCCGCTCGGGTCGGTGGCCGTCGTCCCGGAGACGAAGACGGCCGATCCCACGCGCACCGCCCTGGAGTACCCGACGATGGGCTCCCAGGGAGTTCCGCTGGAGAAGTTCTGTCGCTGCACCTGCCTGCCCTCGCTCGCGGCCGCCTCGGCCGCCATATCGCTCAGCGCTACCGGTACTTCATCCCGAGCTGCCTCGCGATCGCATCTTCATCGGTTTCGGCCGACGCTAACCCGGTCCGCGCGGCGGTGTCAAGATCAAAGTCCTACTCCAGCGCCCGCGCCAGGGCCCGCAGCTCGCTCAGGTGGCTCGCCTTGATCATCGTCTGGCCCGCCGTGATGGCGGGGTCCGTGTAGGGCGCGTGACTCTGCCCCTTCTTCGCATAGACCGCATCCAGTGCCGTGCGGAGTTCGACCAGGCGCACCCGCTTCACGGGCGTGCTGCGGGGGGCGAGGCTCCCGTCCGTCCACGGGAAGGCGCCGAGACCGCACTCACATCGCGCCCGGAGGTTGTTGATGGCGGTCCGGAGCTGCGTGACGTGGAGGGCCTTCAGGGGGGTGCTCCGCGCGGCCAGCGGGTCATCGGTGAGGGCCGAGGTCCCGACCACCACACTGTAGGGCGTGGCCGGGGCGGTGCTGGGCGCGCGCGAGAGGTTGTTGGCGGTGTCCCGGGCCTCCAGGTAGTACTGGAGACCGGGAGGCGTGACGTCGTTCCCGGGAATGGTGGCGCTGTACGTGGCGCCCGACTGCGTCATCGCCAGGGAGGCGTAGCTGGTCCCCCCCCGTCGGCCGGTAGAAGAGGATCGCGCCCTGCACGCTGGCGGTGTCGGTGATGGTGGCCGAAATGGGGATGGGGGTATTCACGGCCCGGCTCGTCATCGGGGTGTGCGCGATGGTCGGGGGCATGGAATCCGGGAACGTCGTCGTGACGCCCCAGCCCGTGGGCGCCAGATCGATCCAGCCAATATTCTCCCCCCGGGCGAGGCCGCTGAAGGTCCCGCTGGTGCCATGGATCGTGACCCCGCCGCCCGGGGGCGCGAAGTGGATCCAGCCCACGTTCTCCCCCCAGGCGAAGCCGGAGAGGTGACCGGCCCCGTCCTTCAAAACCCCGCCGGTGGCAGGGCTCAGGGCGATCCAGCCCACGTTCTCGCTCCAGACGCGGCCCGTGACGGCACTCGCACTGACGGTGACCCCCTCCCCGTAGGCGGGCTTGAAATTGAGCCAGCCGGCGTTCTCGCCCCAGGCCAGGGCAGGGCTGGGGCTGGTGGGGGTGATGTTCCCCGGGTAGACCACCGTATAGGCGCGGGTGGTGGCGGTACTGTTCCCCGCCGCATCGGTGGCCGAGACTGCAAAGGCGTGGGTCCCGAGGGTGGCCGTCTCCAGCGGGGCGCCGCTGGGCACCGTGCCGGTCACGCTCGCGACTCCCGAGAGGGCATCGGTGGCCGCGAAGCTCGCCGGTACCAGTTGGTTGAAGTAGTAGTTCGCCCCGCTGGGGGGCTCCCTACGGTAAGCTCGGGTGCTGTCTTGTCAATCGGGACGCGCAGGATACTGGCTGGTTCCGGGTTGGCGGCATTGTCCACCGCGAAGTAGCGGAAGGCATGGATTCCCTCGGTCCTGATGGTCGTGCTCAGCGTGGGGCCGGGGGTGATGACCTCGGGGTTGCTGTCGAGGGTGGTGTGCAGCTCCTTGACCCCGGCGCCGCAGGCGTTATCCGACGCCACCAGCGTGAGGGTCACATCGGTCTTGCTCCAGCCTGACCCGACGCCGCCGGCCGAGGTGGCGGGCGGGATCACGTCGGGGGGGATCCACGCCGTCCGGACCCTGTACGGGACGGGACTGGTCGCGTGGAAGCTCACCCAGCCGAGGTTCTCCCCCCAGGCGAAGCCGGCGACCGCCGCAGGGTTCACCGTGACCCCGTCGCCCGACGCCGGCTTGAAGTTGATCCAGCCGCCATTCTCGCCGTAGGCATAGCGCGAGCCGTCGTCGCCGGGGTCGATATTGCCGGCCAACCCTGCCGCCGCGCAGAACACACCAAGGCAGGGCGTCATCAACAGCAGGGCAAGCACGGGACTGCGAATGCGCCGTCTTCTGGGTCTCCGCTTGGATACATCCATACCCCACCCCCGTGCGTTATCGCCAGGTGTATGAGCCTCCTGTCTCTCCTTTGACTCGTATGGCCCAGTCACCGACCATCCGAGCCCCGTGAAGCGCGCACGCACCACGTGTGGATGGTGTTCACCGTCTTGAGATACGGGTAGACCATGCCAGTGTCGAACCACACGGCAAACCAGCCGCCATCGAGTGGGTAGACAGTGCTCGACCAGTAGACGGAATTCTGGACAGTTGTGAAAGGATGGCCCGCGGGTAAAGCAGGACTGGTGGCAGCGGGGTTCACCAAGCTAGCCAGCTCCTCGACCGTCGGGAGACGCCACCCCTTGCGGCTACCCACAGTCTTTTCCACGCAGTAAGCCCAAGCGGCATCCCCATTTCTCGTGTTTGTATCCGGTGACTTCTCCCACACGAGCCCGGTCTCCTTGTCCAGGACCGCTGCCCCTTCTATGACGCACTTGAACCGGCTGGAGTTACAGCCATCAGGCGTTGTGCTGTTGTTTGACTGGAGCGTCTGATCCCACGTCGGCGGGATCTGATCCAGCGTCTTCATCGTCGGTCCCGGCGGACCAGGGGGATCCAGATTGCCCGCCAGGACCGGCAGAGCGAACACCATTACTCCCAGCAACACGATCCCACCAGCAAACATCTCTCTGTGCTTCATGGTCGTCCTCCTCTCATGGGTTGGTGCAAGAATTCACGAGTATGATCAAGCATAGCGCGTTCGGCTGTATGGCTGTACGAGGCGAGGGGGAAAGGCGCTCGGCAAGGCGGGGGCGGGGGATCCAGCCGGTCCCTGCTTTCAGCGGTTGTGGATGATGTCCAAGCCGGCGAGAAGAAGGAGGAAAGCGTCCGATCTGCGGGGGAAGCTGCGCCGCGTCCTGCTTTCCCTTGGACCGCCGGCCAGGGGAGAGAGGCGCTGGACGCGTCCTTGATCCGGGAGTGGTCCGGCGAGATGGCCCAGACCCCGACGGGCAGCACGCTTTGATGATCGATCAAAGGTGCTCTGCACCCTCAGGCGATCCCCTCCGCCAGCAGACATAGGCCTGCCCCCCCGAGGGTCCGCGCTGCTTGCTTTTCAAGGTACCTATATCGGATCCGGAATCATTGTCAAGGTGAAAGGACGGTTGGGATGCACCTCAGGACAACACGCAGGATGGAAGGGGGCGCAAGATCTCAGGGAGGGGGCGCGAGCCCGAGACGCACAGAGGAGGTTACGGGATCAGGACCAGCTTGCCGAACTGCTCGGCGGCATCCATGCGGCGGTGAGCCTCCGCGGCATCCCGCAGGGAGTACACGCGGTCCACGACCGGTTTCACCCGGCCCGCGTCGTAGAGCGGCAGCATGGCGGCGAACTCGCGGGGGCTCCCCATGGTCGTTCCCAGGATGCTGATGTGGTTCCAGAAAATGGCGCGGATATTCACCTCGGTGGTGGGTCCCGTTGTGGCGCCGAAGCTGACCAGCCTGCCGCCCGGGCGGAGCGCGCGCAGGGCCTGCTCCCAGGTCGCCTTCCCCACGCTGTCGATGACCACGTCCGCACCGCCGCCGGTGTGATCCAGGACGAGCTGCGCCCAGTCCGTCGAGGTATAGTTGATCGCGAGGTCCGCGCCCAGCTCGCTGGCGCGCTGGAGCTTCATATCGCTCGACGACGTGGCGATCACGGAGGCCCCAGCCTGCCGCGCGATCTGCAAGGCGAAGGTTGCCACCCCGCCGCCGATCCCCAGGATCACCACCCGCTCGCCCGGCCGCACCTGCCCGCGCGTGATCACGGCGCGCCAGGCGGTGAGGGAGGCCAGCGGCATGGCCGCCGCCTCCTCGAAGCTGAGTGGTGAGGGCTTCGGGAAGACGTTCGCCGCCGGGATCACGATGTACTCAGCATAGGTCCCGGGATCGGGACCTCCCAGGATGCGGAAGGCGGGCGAGGGACGATCCTCGCGGTCTCCCCAGTCGAGCGAGGGGTTGACCACCACCGGAGACCCGACCTGAAGCTGCGTCACCCCCGCGCCGACCTCGGCCACGAGGCCCGCCCCATCCGATCCGGGAATGAGGGGGAGGCGATCGGCCATCTGCCTGCCGAGGCGGATCCACACGTCGCGGTGGTTCAGAGCGGCTGCCTTCAGTTGAACGAGGACCTCTCCCGGACCGGGGCGAGGCGTGGGGACCTCCTGGTAGCGAAGCTGGTCTGGGCCGCCGGGCTGGTGTAACTGAATGGCGCGCATCGGGGGACTCCTCTGGCCGGGGGGTGAAAATGCGCGACGGCCGGGACCAAGTGGCGGGGAGGGGGAGGGTTTCCACAAGATCCCGACCGTCGCGACCCGGGCAAGCGATTCGTCAGATGATCAGATCTCGCCCGCGATGGGGTGAACTATACCCACGTCGAGGACTGCTGCCAAGAGGGGAGTGGGGGAATGTATTGGCTAGTGGACAAACCCCGGCACCTCGGCCGAGCTGCAGCCCCGACGGAAAGTGCTGGACGAGGGCCCCGATTTACTGATATGTGCAGAGACAAGGGGGACAGGCCTCATCCACCAATGGAGGGAGATTGCATGGCGATCAACCTGTTCGATCTGAGTGGACGCGTGGCTGTGGTGACGGGCGGGGGGACCGGGCTGGGGAAGGGCATGGCGACCGGCCTGGCCGGGGCGGGGGCCCTGGTCATTCTGGCCGGCCGGCGGCGGGACGTGGTGCAACAGGCGGCCGAGGAGATCCGCGCCGCGGGAGGGAAGGCCGAGGGGATGGCCCTCGATGTCACGCGCATCAAGGAGCTCCCCGCCTATTTCGAGGCGGTGGCCAAGCAGCACGGCCGGCTGGACATCCTGGTCAACAACGCCGGGACGAACCGTCGAGTCCCCGCCTTGGAGTACTCCGAAGAGGACTGGGACACGGTGATGGATCTGAACCTCAAGGCGGTCTTCTTTGCCTGCCAGGCTGCGGCGCGGATCATGAAAGGGGGGGGTGGCGGGAAGATCATCAATACCGCCTCGCTGTCGAGTACCTACACCTCGCTCAACCAGGGGGCCTACGCGCCCAGCAAAGGCGGGATCAAGCAGCTCACTCAGCACTTGGCCCTGGAGCTGGCCCCCTACCGGATCAACGTCAACGCCATCGGGCCGGGCTGGTTCCGGACCCCGCTCAACGACGACCTGTTCCGGAACGAAGGCTGGGCGCGCGGCGTCAGGGCCATGGTCCCCTGGGGACGGACCGGGACCCCCGAGGACCTGGCGGGCACCGCGGTCTTCCTGGCCTCGCGGGCCTCGGATTATGTGACCGGACAGGTCATCTACGTGGACGGCGGGATGCTGGCCGGCTACAAGGTCCAGCTCATCCCGAAGGGCGAGGCCTAGCGGTCAAGGCATCGCAGGGTTCAGGATCCTTTCCCGGCGTTCCGTGGTTCGAGGGTTCGGTGGCTCGGCTGCTTGCGTACTGCCGTACAGCCGAACCGCCGTACTGCCGAGCGCCTTTGGTCTCCGCCGCATGCGCATCTACGACGTCACGGTGCCGATCTACTCCGGGATGCCGGTGTACGAGGGAGATCCCGAGGTTTCCATCCGGAGGTGGCTCTCCCTGGATGAGGGTGGGGAGGCGAACGTCTCCCATCTCAGCCTGGGGTCTCACACGGGCACGCACGTGGACGCACCCCTGCACTTCCGGAGCGGGGCGCCGGGCGTGGACCAGCTTCCCCTGGATGTCCTGATCGGCCCGGCCCGCGTGTACGACGTTCCTGGGGCCGGCGACATCGACCTGGCCTGTCTTCGGGGCGTTGACCTCGCCTCGCAGCGGCGCATCCTCTTCAAGACCCGCAACTCCGCCGCCCGGGTCGGGGGGCGCTTCGGCACGGATTTCGCGGCGCTCGCTCCGGAGGCGGCGCGCCTCCTGGTGGAGGCCGGGGTGAGGCTCGTCGGCCTGGACGGCCCATCGGCCGATCCGTTCCGGAGCGCCGATTTCCCGGCGCATCACGCGCTGCTGGACGCCGGGGTCATCATCCTGGAGGGTCTGGACCTCTCCGCCGTCCCCCCGGGCGATTACGAGTTGCTCTGCTTGCCTCTGAAGCTCTTGGGCGGCGACGGGGCGCCGGCCCGGGTGCTCTTGCGGGGGCAGGCGCACGCCCCGGCGCCCTCACCTGTCGGTGAGGCCGGGTACGCAGCCGAATCTGCACAGGGATCCTGAGGGAGGTGAGGCGCATGCGGCGGACCAAGATCGTGTGCACCATCGGGCCGGCGAGCTGCTCGCCAGAGATGATCGGGCAGCTCATCGAGGCGGGCATGAACGTGGCACGACTCAATTTCTCCCACGGCGCCCGGGAGGGGCACGCGCAGGTGATCGCCAGCCTCCGCCAGGCCTCCGCTCGCAGGCACACGCCGGTGGCCATCCTCCAGGACTTGCAGGGCCCCAAGATCCGCCTGGGGACTTTTCGGGGCGGCCGCGCGAGCCTCTCGGCTGGCGGGGAGTTCGTCATCACCATACGCCCGGTGGAGGGGACGGCCGCGCAGGCCAGCACCACCTACGACCGCCTGTCCCGTGACGTCAAGCCGGGGGACCGCCTCCTCCTGGCGGATGGCCTCATCGAGCTCAGGGCCCTCGAATGCACCGAGGACGCGGTGCGCTGCCGGGTCGTGGTGGGCGGGGAGGTTGGCGATCACAAGGGCATCAATGTTCCCGGCGTGGCCGTCAGCGCCCGCTCCATGACGGCCAAGGACCGCGAGGACCTCCGCTTCGGGATCGAGCACGGCGTGGACGCCATCGCGATCTCCTTCGTCCGGGGGCCGGCCGATGTCCGGGAAGCGAAGCAGGCGATCGCCGAGGCAGGCGCGGACACGCCCGTGATCGCCAAGCTGGAGAAACCGGAGGCCATCCAGCACCTGGGGGAGATCCTGGATGTCTCGGACGGGGTCATGGTGGCCCGGGGAGATCTGGGGGTAGAGCTGCCGCTGGAGGAGGTGCCGCTGGTGCAGAAGGACATCATCCGTCGCGCCCGGGCGCATGCGATTCCCGTCATCACGGCGACCCAGATGCTCGAATCCATGGTGGGCAACCCCCGGCCGACGCGGGCCGAGGCCTCGGATGTGGCCAACGCCATCCTGGATGGCACGGACGCCGTCATGCTCTCGGCCGAGACGGCGGTGGGGCAGTACCCGGTGGAAACCGTGCGGGTGATGTCCCGCATCGCCGTGCAGACGGAGACGGCGCTGCCGCAGCTCGCTGCCGGCGCCCCCTTCGAGCGCGCCTCCAGTTTCCCCGATGTGATCAGCAAGGCGGCCTGCCGCGCCGCCAGCGAGGTCGGCGCCCGGGCCATCGTGGCCTTCACCCAGAGCGGTTTCACGGCCCGCCTGCTGGCCAAGTACCGGCCGGAGGTTCCCATCCTGGCCTTCTCCCCCTCCGACGTGGTACGGCACCGGCTGTGTCTGCACTGGGGAGTGGTGCCGAAGCCGATCCGGCCCATCCGGTACACCCACGAGATGGTGGAAGAGATCGAGGCCCTGCTCGTGGCGGAGAATGCGGTCCGGCCGGGTGACGCCGTCGTCATCGTGGCCGGCGCCCCCCTCGGAGTGCCTGGGACGACCAATCTGATCAGGCTCCACCGTATCGAGGAACGTCCGTAAGAACGGTCCACCGATTTTTTCATGCCGTTTGCGGATGACGCATCCCGCGGGGACGGCTATACTGGCCCGACTGGGCGCCCTGCTGTGGCTGGCGGACGAGATCGATGACAGACGTCCTGGAAACCCGAGAATCCGCTCGACCGAGAAGATCCGTTGCCCTGTGGGTTTATCTCGGGGCGGCCGTGGTCCTCCTCGTCACCGTCGGCCTCTACCTCTGGTATTCCACCCACCCGGTCATCACCAAGTTCCGTACCCTGCTGCAATTCTACTCCAGCAAGAAAGAGGTCGCGGCGTTCGTGAAGCGCTTCGGCCCCTATGCCCCCCTTGCCTTCATCGTCGTCCAGGCCTCGCAGGTCGTGCTGGCCCCGATCCCGGGCGAAGCCACCGGGATCCTCGGGGGCTATCTCTTCGGGACGGGCTTGGGATTCCTCTACTCGTCGATCGGACTGACGCTGGGGTCCATGCTGGCCTTCGGTCTGGGTCGCTGGCTCGGTTTGCCGCTGGTGCGTCGACTCGTCTCCCAGGAGGTGTACCACAAGTTCGATTTCATCTCCCGAGCCGGCGGGGAGGTGGTCACCCTCGTCTGCTTTCTCATTCCCGGCTTCCCCAAGGACTATCTCTGCTTCCTCCTGGGGGTCAGCCCCCTCCAGTTCGGGATGTTCCTGGTCATCAGCACCTTCGGCCGGATTCCCGGCACCTGGCTCCTGTCCATCCAGGGAGCCAAGGTGCGGAGCGCCCAGTACACGGAGTTTGTCATCTACCTGCTGGTGGCAGCCGCAGCGGCCGTGCTGGCCTACATCTACCGGGACGCCATCTTCCGGTGGATGCACCGGCGGCACGGAACAGACGCGGCCAAGGGCGCGCCGGATCGTCAGGGACTCTAGCCGCTGGATGGGCGCGCGACACCACGCCTCTCCGACGAGGGTTCGGGGAGGCGTCGCTTTTGGCCCCGGCTGGCAACTGCATGGGGATATCCGATGGCTGAACGGCGGGCCACCTTCATCTCCCGAGGCACACGCTACAGCACCGAGGCGGATGCCAGCTTCCTGGAGCTGGCGCGCCTCGTGGGGCTGCAGCTCCCGTCCCTGTGCGGGGGTCGGGGCAAGTGCGCCAAGTGTCGCTGCGAGCCCCGCGGGCCGGTGACGGACCCCACGGCACTCGAGCTGGAGATGCTGACCCCTGAGGAGCTGGCCCGGGGCGTACGGCTGGGCTGCCAGACGCGCCCGGTGGGCGAGGTGGAGGTTCACATCCAGGAGGAGGTCCTCGACAAGGGGGACTACGCCGAGGTCGCAGTCGCGCCGGAGCCGCTCCTGCGCACGGTGTTCCTGGAGCTGCCGCTGCCTGCGCTTCACGACGGCCTCTCGGACATCGAGCGGCTGCAGCAGGGACTGGGGGGACGGGTGTGGGCCGGTCTGGCGGCGTTGCGGATGCTCCCGATCAGGCTCCGGCAGGAGGCGTTCCGCGCGACGGCCGTGCTGTGGGAGCACGGCGACGCGGGGGAAGAGCTCCTGGCAACGGAACCCGGCGACCGGCGGGAAGAGGCCTACGGGATCGCCTTCGACATCGGGACGACCAGCGTCGTGGGGTACCTCATCCACCTCTTCTCGGGGAAGGAGATCGCGCGCGCCTTCAGGCTCAACGGACAGCAGCCCTGGGGAGCCGACGTCCTCTCCCGCTCGAGCCACGCCATGGAGCGGGCCCATGGGGTGTCGGACCTCCAGGCGGCGGTGACGGGCACGCTCAATCAGATCATCACCGAATGCTGCAGCCAGGTGGATGCGCGTCACGTGTATTACATGACGGTTGTGGGAAATCCCATCATGCACCACCTGGCCCTGGGCATCACACCCGCCAGCATCGCCGTGAGCCCCTACCTTCCGGTGACCCGGGACGGTCTCTGCGTCCGGGCCGCCGACCTGGGGATTGCCCTGCCCAATGCCTGGGTGTATTTCCTTCCCCTCATCGGGGCGTATGTGGGCGCGGATACCCTGGCCGTCATCATGGCCACGGGGATGGACCTCTCGGAGGAGATCCAGCTGGCGGTGGACATCGGCACCAACGGGGAGATGGTGCTGGGCTCCCGGGGGCACCTCCTGGCCTGCTCGGCGCCGGCGGGCCCGGCGTTCGAGGGGGCCGAGATCCGCCACGGCATGCGGGCCACGGCCGGCGCCATCGATCGTGTCCGGATCGGGGAGGATGTCCGGGTCTGGACGATCGGCGATGCGCCCCCCCGGGGGATCTGCGGCTCCGGCCTGGTCGACGCCGTGGCCCAGATGATCCGCCGGGGGATCGTGGACCCTCGGGGCCGCTTGCTGCCCCGCCCGCTCCAGGAGGGACGGCTTCCGGCGAAGCTCGCGGAGCGCCTGGTCGGCGAGGGTCACACCTGGGAGTTCGTCCTGTCCCGCGATCCGTACGTGGCCGTCACCCAGGAGGACGTCCGCCAGCTCCAGCTTGCCAAGGGCACCATCCTCTGCGGTGTCCGGGTCCTGATGGACGAGCTGGGGATCGACGCCTCGCGGATCGCGCGCGTATCGCTGGCCGGGGCCTTCGGCAACTTCCTGGACAAGCGGAGCGCGCTGGGAATTGGCATGCTGCCCCGCTCCATCCCGCTGGAGCGCATCCTGGGGGTCGGGAATGCCGCGGGCCATGGCTCCCGCATGACCCTGCTCTCGAAATCCATCCGGCGGCGCGCCGAGATGCTGGCGCCCCGCGTGGAATACTTCGAGCTTTCCAAGCATCCCCGCTTCGAGGAGCTGTTCGCGGAGTCGATGGGTTTCGAGTGATAGCCTGGAGTATGCCAGGTGGGGACGCCACCCCGGGACGCCGCATGGCGCGGAATCGGCATCGGCGTCTCAACGAACCGGAACGGGCCGGACGGTGGAAACACCTTACCCCCGCGGCGGTCCGGTGGGACCGGGGCGCCGACCGCCGACCGCGCGGAATCCCGGGGCAGCTAGATCGAAAAGAACAAGAAGAGCCCGAGCGCGACCACCGTGACACCCGACCCGATCAGGATCAGGGGAGCCGGGTTCCCCCCCGTAGCGAAGAAAAAGGGTACGGAGGTCACCACGCAACCCACGAGGGCAATGAGCAACGACACCAGCCTCGGAGTGTTCGTCTTCTGCATCTCAGCCATCGCTGCCTCCTTGCACCCCTCTCAGGATGCCTGGGTTCGCCCTGAAGTCTCCAGCGCCTCCTCGATCCGCTGGATGGCCACCAGCAGGCTGTCGAAGGCGCCCATCACCTGGTCCCATTCGCCCGAGGCCATCCCCGCCGTGATGCTCCGCACCAGTTCCGCTTTCCGGGCGAGGAGTTCCTGCAGGACGGCCACCTCGATGGTGATCGTGGGCATCACACGTCCTCGGTGTGCTCAGCGCACGGTCACGACAGGGGGTGCCGCCGTGACCTGCCCGACGGCAGCCTCCCAAAGCCGCAATCGCCAGTAATCGGCCAGTCCCTGGTACTCGTGGAGGACGTCCTTGGCATCCGTCCGGTCACGCCACCACCGGGCGGGGTCGAAGGGGTCGCTTCCAACCGGGTGGACGATCAGGCGGACCGCCGGACCCAGGCCGGCCGAAAAGATTTTGAACGCCCGCGTGGTGTGGGCCTTGGATGTCACGATGATCAGGCTGCGCGCCGGATGCTCTTTCAAGAACCTTGCCACCGTCTGCATCTCCGCCCGGGTGCCGTCGTTCCGCTCCTGGATGGTGAGGATCGCCTTCCGGGGGACGCGGAGGTCTTCCAGGAGCTTCAAGGAGATCTCCTGGCTCTCCGGGATCCGGATCCCCACCCGCAGGAGATCGTCCGCCCCTCGTTCCCTGCGCTCACGCGTCAGCAGGATCGTCGGCGCGAAGCCCTCGTGGTATAGCCGGGCGGCCTCCGGCACCCGGAGGTAGGGCTCGCCCGAGAGGACCAGGATCAGGTCCGCCTTGGCCAGAGGGTGCTCGGTGATCAGATACCGTCCCACCTCCGTGAGCAGGTACGGGCTGCCAAAATAGAGGCCGAGTCCCAGGACCAGCAGCACTGTGAGGAGGCGGCCGAGCCTCCAGATCAGACGCAGCATGCCGGTTGAGGCGACCGCGTGGGCCGCCGCGGGTGATCCAAGCCGTCAGACCCCTCGCTCATCCCTCGGGCGCCATGGGGAGCGCGCGCAGGTGATGCTCCAGATCCAGGGCCCAGGCGGCCGTGGAGGCCACGCGTCCCAGGAGCCCGTCCAGACGCGACACGGTATCCCGGAGAAGCACCAGGAGCATCTTGACCGCCAGCGGCGGCCGCTCCTCGAGCAGCGACTGGAACTCCCGCCGTCCGATCTCGAAGACCACCGAGGGGGCACGGCACTCCACGGACACCGGCGATGGATCGTCGTTGAAGAACGTCAGGAAGCCCCCCACGTCCCCTGTCCTGAGGGTGAGCAGGGTATTGGCGCGCTCTCCCCGGATGCGCTTGACGTAGTGCAGCTCTCCCTGGAGCACCACGTACAGGACCCGTCGCTGCTTCCGGGTGCCCTCGGTGGCCAGCAACTCCCCGCCGCGCAAGCGGCGCTGGGTCCCCACCAGGAGGATCCGCCGGAGCTCCTGGGGGGAGAACTCCCGGAAGAACCCCAGCCGCCGCAGACGCTCGGGGTCCAGGTCGCGGCCGGGTCGAACGATGCGGGGATTCATGAGCCGACGGACATGAGGATGACGATCACCCAAAGGAGAAAGCTCATCACGGCCCAGCGAAGACAGCGGTTGATCCGATCAAACTTTGCCCGCTCGATCGCCATGGCCGCGTACAGCTCCTGAACCATCTCGCGCACCACCCCCTCGTCGCTCAATGCCCGGAGACGGGTCAGGTATTCGCTCACCGACAGTCTGAGGACATCCTGGAACCAGTACAGCCGGTGGTGGTCCGGGTTCGCCGCGGGTGATTGCAGGCGCGGGATGATGGTCCGCAAGCCGTAAAGGAGGGAGACGATCATCGTCGCCAGGAACAGGCAGAACACCGACACGAATACGACGCGAAACCCTCCGGGTCGAGCGTGTCCGCCAAGGATGAGAAGGATCCGATCGCCCCGGATGCCAAAAATCGACAGGATGATGCCAAAAAACAGGAAGACAAAGCTCGCCTTCTCGTCCGAGAAGCGGATCATCCGCTGGGCGGTATTGTACGCAGACATCACGAAGGCAAGACGAAGTGACAGGCTCTGAGGGCCCTTCTCTGCCAATTCGGCCGCCTTCGCCGCTCCCTGGGTTGTCCCGCTATCCGTCATCGGCATTGGTCCGATTCCTGCACCTTAGCACGCATGTTCCACGTCTGGCGGAAACCTCACGGTCCAATACGGCTCAGCGCGGGAGGGCCTCATGAAGACGCGAGAGTACCTGGCAATCAAGCGGCGCATCGACGATTTCGAGTTGTCGGAGGCGCTCACCCGGACCAAGCTCATCCAGGGGGCGAAGGCCGGGGACCCGGCAGCTCTTTCCCTCCTCCAGGAACGATATTGCCTTCGCCTGCCCCTCGTGGAGGACGCCCTCAAGATCGATCTCTCCGCGCGCCGGACCGCCAGAAACTGAGGCGGGTGCCATTTGGCTCCATCGGCGGGTCACGCCTTGACGGCCGTGACCAGTCTGGTCGAGGCCAGCCGGTAGAACCAGGGAAGGCGACCCACTGCCTTATCGATTCGCTGCAAGACGGCCGATGCCGACCGCCACACTCCCCCCACCGCTTGCGGAAGGCCCATCAGGATCGACTCCGGCAGCAGGCAGTGCAGGATGTTCACGCCGCGGACGCGGTCGAC
>DATIFO010000072.1:0-2057 GCA_035455275.1 Methylomirabilis sp. (SeqCode)
AGTGCCTCGGCGTCCAGCCAGGGCGCGTACACCCGTTCCGCCAGGATTTCCGGCCGGGCGTTCAGAAGTTGATAGAGGACCTTCAGACCCATGTGGGACATCCCGATCTCGTAGGCGTCGGGAAACGCCAGGGCCACGAGGACTTCGGCCGAGGCCGGGTCCTTCACCAGAGCGTTCCATTCCCCCGCAATGTAACGAGAAGGCTTGGTGACAAAGGGCAGGATGTGGTCGGCGATTGCAGCTTTGCGGGAAGCCAGGGGACCTGGCATAAATCGCTCCTTTTCGGTGGGCATGATAGCCCACGGGGCAGGGAATTGCAACCCGGCGTATCGCGCCGTCTAAGATGTTACCCGAGGGGGAATCGTCGCGCCATCTAAGATGTTACCCTCCTGGCCATCTCCAACCAGGTCAAGGAGGGGTACAGCGTGAGCCGCCAAGGGAAATGGGAATACCTGCAAGCGATCCATCCCCGTTACCGCCAGGCCGCCCGTGCCGAGAAGGGCCGGATCCTGGACGAGTTCTGCCAGGTGACGGGCTACCATCGGAAATCGGCGGTGCGCCTCTTGAACGGCCCACCCCCGGGCCGGCGCCCGCCCCCACGCCGGCACCGGGCGCCGAGCTACGGGATCCGGGTGATCCAGGTGCTGGCGGCCATCTGGCGGGCGG
This sequence comes from Methylomirabilis sp. (SeqCode), assembly GCA_035455275.1. Lineage (GTDB taxonomy): Bacteria > Methylomirabilota > Methylomirabilia > Methylomirabilales > 2-02-FULL-66-22 > 2-02-FULL-66-22. The sequence goes on from DATIFO010000072.1 coordinate 667, forward strand.
CCGGCTACCCCTGGTCGGTCCGCCTGCAGGCCCTGCTCCCCCTCTGGCTCCCCTGGGCCCGGACGCGCTTCCGGCTCACGCCGCCGCTGGAGGCGCAGCTGCTCCGCCTGAGCCCCCGGCAGATGGACCGGCGGCTGGCCCCCCACCGGCAGCGGGTGAGGAAAGGGCTCTACGGCCGGACGAAGCCCGGGACGCTCTTGAAGCACCACATCCCGCTCCGGACCGACCGGTGGGATGTCACCGTGCCCGGCTTCACCGAGGTGGATCTCGTCGCCCACTCAGGCGAGTCCGGCGAGGGGGAGTTCCTCCACTCGCTGAACCAAACCGACATCCACACCACCTGGGTGGAGACCCGCGCGGTCCTCGGCCGGGGCCAGACCGGGGTGGCGGCGGCCCTGGAGGAGATGCGGAGCGCGCTCCCCTTCACCCTCCGGGGGATTGACTCCGACAACGGCTCGGAGTTCATCAATGCCCATCTCTACCGCTACTGCCAAGGCCACGGGATCCAGTTCACCCGGGGCCGGCCCTACAAGAAGGACGACAACGCCCATGTGGAGCAGAAGAACTGGACGCATGTCCGCAAGCTGATGGGGTACGTCCGCTATGACTCGCGGGAGGCCCTGACGGTCATGAACGATCTGTACCGCCACGACCTGCGGCTCTTCCAGAACCTCTGCCTGCCCTCCGTGAAGCTCGTGCGGAAGGTCCGCGTGGGCGCCCGCGTCCGCCGGGTGTACGATCGGCCCCAGACGCCCTTCGAACGCGTGCTGGCGTGCCCCGAGGCCGATCCGCGGAAGGTGGCCCAGCTCCAGGCGCTCCGGGAGCAGCTCGATCCCTTCGCCCTCGCCGAGGCCATCGACCAGCAGCTCACGCGGCTGTACGCCCTGGCCCATCACCGCGCCAAGCCGCAGCCCAAACCGACTCCACCTGCCCTCACCGCCGTCGAGCAGCAGGCCGTACGGGTTCTCTCCGAGAGCCTTCGCATCCCGATCTCCGTCGGCACCGAGGGAGGCCTCCGCAAGGGGAAAGCCAGGGGAAAGTAACATCTCAAATGGCGCGACGATTCCCTCAGAGTAACATTCTTAAATGGCTTGACAGGCCCGCGATCCCTTGTGCGCGAAGCTCTCCTGCCCGCCCCGGCCTCGACGCCGGAAACCTGAGCTGGCGTGCCCTTCAGGATACTCATTGAGAGCCGATCATAGGTATGGTATCTGTTCAGGCAGGTTATAGGACCGCCGCGACTGGAAACAACCTTCCCCTGCGTCCTGGGGCTGGATGGTTCCGGTGCCGGCATACTCGACGGCGTCTCCTCGATGACCACATGATCGCACCCCGCGTGCTGCTTGCCTGGAGTTCGGGCAAGGACAGCGCCTGGTCCTTGCACGTCCTTC
>DATIFO010000073.1:0-17656 GCA_035455275.1 Methylomirabilis sp. (SeqCode)
TCCTCTTCTCGATCGGCCAGGGCGCGGTCCTGCCGATCGTCCCCCTCTTCGCCCTTGAGCTCGGGGCCTCGGTCGCCGCCGCCAGCTTGGTCGTCGGCATGCGCGGACTCGGCCTGATGCTCTTCGACCTGCCGAGCGGCGTCGTCGTGTCTCGCTTCGGCGACAAGGGCGCCATGGTGGCCGGCACTGCCATGGTCGCCGCGGCCGCAATCGGCGCCTCGCTGACCAGGTCGGTGACGGTCCTGGCAGTGTTCATTCTCATCATGGGGGGCGGCTGGGCCTTCTGGCAGGTCGCCAGGCTCGCCTACGTCAGCGAGGTCGTCCCGACCGGGCAGCTCGGCCGCGCCATGTCCCTGCTCGGGGGGGCAAGCCGGGTGGGCACCTTCGTCGGGCCGGTGCTCGGCGGCTACCTCGCTCAATACTACGGCTTCGAATCGGCGCTGTACGCCCAGGCGGCCCTGGGGCTCGCCGCCTCGGTGATGATGTTCCTGGTCGTCCAGAAGGGCTCGGGTTCGGAGGATCTCGGCGGGCACGGCATCGCCGGACGGCTCGTCGCCACCGTGGTCCAGCACCGGCACGTCTTCCTGAGTGCCGGTCTGGCCTTGATCGCGCTCCAGGTCCTGCGGCAGGGCCGGCAAATCTTCCTTCCCCTCTGGGGGGACGTCGTCGGCCTCGACGTCGCCACCATCGGCCTCGTCTACGGCATATCCTCCCTGGCGGATGCCGGACTCTTCTACCCCATGGGGTACATCATGGACCGGTGGGGCCGCAAGTGGGCGAGCGTGCCGAGCCTCCTCACGTTATCCCTCGGGCTCCTCCTCTTGCCCGTCACGAGCGAAGTATACGGGTACGCCCTGGTGGCGATCCTCATGGGCATCGGCAACGGCTTCGGCGCGGGGATCGCCATGACCCTCGGCGTGGACTTTACCCCCGTGCAGCGGCGGGGCGAGTTTCTCGGCGTCTGGCGGTTCGTCAACGACGCGGGCAACTCCGGCGGGCCATTCCTCGTGAGCTTCATCACCAGCGTCGCGAGCCTCGGCCTGGCGTCGATCTTCAGCGCCGGGCTCGGCATCGCCGGCGGCGTGGTGATGTGGCTGCTCGTCCCGGAGACGCTTCAGCGCGTCAACCCAAGCGGCATCAAAGCCTCCGAGCCTTCCTCGTCCGCCGAGCGGGCATCGGAGGCGGGGGAACCGGCGAAGCCGCGGGCGGCCCCACCGGGATGAGAGAACGGCGACTGTCAGTGGCGAGCCGTCCTCATCGTGAAAAGCTGAGGATTTCCGACTGTAAGTCTTTCTGGCCGGAAGTACGGTCACGAAATCTCCTCCGCTCGCCCTGGGCTTTTCGAAGGGTGAGCGAGTCCGGATACGTCCCCGGACTCATGGACCATCGTGTCGTCTTCACCCGGCCGCATGCCCTGAACCCCCTCGCCCGGAGGAACCCGCGGGCCCTCTATGACCTCCTTTTCCACGCGGCGCGGGGAACCTGCGCCTCGAGGCTGTCTTCCGACCGGGCCACTTCCCGACCTCGCTCGTGGACACGTCATGAGGCCGCCCGTTGCCTCCGCCTCGCCCTCGAGTCGCCGCGCCGCTTCGCGCGAAGGGCCGGCCACGTGGGTCCCCTCCGGTTTCCGCCCGCTTTCTGGCGGCTCGGACGACTTCCCCAGGCCCTCGGTTCGCCCCTGGACCTTGCGGGTATCCGTGTCGCTTGCGGGGGCAAGCCCCTTCCCTCGGCCCCAGGGTTCAGATACAATCCCCATACTGGTACGCCGGCGGTTCTGTTCAACTCGTTTTGCCCGGCGGGCCGGTTCCCGGGGCCGTAGGCCTTTTCTACGGGAGGTCCGCCGGACGATAGCGTATTCGTTGGGGTGCCAAGATCACTTTGCGTTCCACTGTTCGGTCAGAAGGTGCGGCGGCAGCGAGTTTGGGGCGGACGACATTCCGGCAAAGCGCGGACTGGTATGCAAACCCTCGAGGCCTGGCGGCAGAAGGCCCGACAACTTAAGTTGGAGGCAGATGCCGTATACTTGGCCTATCGCGACCCGAGGGTGCCGTGGTACGCCCGACTCTGGGCCGCCTGTGTGGTGGGGTAAGCCTTCAGCCCCATCGATTTGATCCCGGACTTTATTGATTCGTGTATCCCTTCACACCGATCGCGTCTTACCAATAAGGATTGAGACGACCATAGCCCTTTCCCACGGTCGTCTCAATCCGGGGTTCAAGAAGCCCGGGGCGGCAGGACGTTGTTCACGGGGTCGTTTAGTAAGGAGATGTCGTGAACCATAGAAGGAGCGCCCGGAATCGAGGTGTTGTGTCAAAGCGGCAAGCATTTGCTCGCGCCTGAACGAATTCCGGGAATCGTCAGTCGCGCGTCTTTCGATAGTTGGCAACCCTTACCGTACATTATTTCCCCTTCCGCCAAACAGCCCCTGTAAGACTTACCACCCCCATTCTCAACCTGCCTCCGATGCGACCCGATGCATATCGAGCGGAAGGATGTTTGTAACCGCCCAATATTGAATGCTTATTAGGACTGTCTTCTACATGGGAGCGGTCAGGTAATGTATAGGCACGCGGATTGCTTCTCCTAGGACGTGAAGTTCGCTCTCGGCAGAGAGAGTTCCCCTTCGCCATCAGTTCGGGTCTGCGTCGGGCAACACTCGGACCCAACCGCCGACAGCAGCGCAACGCACCAACCGTTCAACCCAAGCCGCGCAGAACCAGGACGAGAGAACCTTACCTGCCGAACTCGATGGCGGCGGTGACCATGATCGGGAGCGCCAGGACGGCCTTGCATCCCTCGGCTGCCGGACATGGCCGCGGTGCGACTGCGGTCGGCGTGCGCGCGATCCTGGTCCTTGTGGGCGTCCGACGAGGCTAAGCGGTCTCGCCGGGCTAGGCGTTGACACGAACGACACGCAGCATAAGGCCCCTCGAACGAAAGCAGTCGGAGCCCGAGGATTCGTGTGGAGGTTGGGCGCTGAGTGGGTTCTCAAGGAGTTCTGCCAGGCCAGAGGGTCTGCCAGAGGAAGGAGGGCCGAATCATGTTGAGTCGAATGACGATAGCTGTAGCGGTTGTGATCCTGAGTTCGTTTCCCGCGGTGGCTGGCCGCGCTGCCGTGCAGCCGAGTCAGGACCCGTCTCCCAATAAACTGGAGTCTGCCAAGGAAGAGATAGAGCGTGCCACCAGCACCGCGGTTGAGAGAGCGAAGGGCGCCGCCCGAACCGCCTCGAAGGATCTCAGCGATTCGTGGATTACCCTGAAGACCAAACTGAGCCTCTTCGCGGATGAACGGGTGAGCAGTAACGACGTGCATGTCGCCACGCGCCATGGGGTGATCGTCCTGACGGGCAAAGTGGGAACCGAAGAGGCCCGCCAGGCTGCTGACGAGGATGCCGCGAAGATCGAGGGCGCGAAAAAGGTGGAGAATCACCTCGTCGTTGTCCCGAAGGCGGCCCGGAAGGCGGTTGATCAAAAGGATGAGAAGGTGGAGCAGGTTGTCGAAGGTCGGATTAAGAAGGACCCGGGTTTGAAGAAGGCCGAGATCGAGGTGCATGTGGACAATGGGATTGTAACCCTGACGGGGAAAGCTCCTTCTCTCCGGACGAGGGTGCGCGCCTCAGAGGTGGCCTACGGGGTGTCGGGCGTGCATGCTGTGCACAACGAGTTGGCCGTCGAAGAGGGGCAAGGGTGATACGGAAAAGCTGAGGACATGGTGGTGAACATTCGAGAGGCGACGCATCGGCCCCCCACGGACTGGACGCCGGCCGAACCGGCCAGGGGATGAACATGAATCAAGGAGGCTGCCTGCGTGCCTTCCGAAACAACAGGTGACAAAACGCGAGCATACGCGATCACAAGAGAGAGGGTGGCAAGATGAAGACGTTGAGAGGTCCAATGGTTCTTGCGGCCTTGGTGATCTTCGCGAGCACGAGCGTACCGGTAGGACATGTCGACGCACAAACCCCAAGCGTCGCGGTGGTCCAATCGAGCGGGTCGGTGTACATGTACCCCGACGGGCGATACGAGCTCCGTGGCGATGGAACGGCGAACAGCCCCTACTTCTGGGTCTGGATTCCCGCCGGCACCGTAGCCCAACCTCCGGCGCCACCATACGGATTTCAATCCGGGCTGAAGAGCACCGAGGGCCGGATCGACTCCGTTGGCTTTTTTGGGACGAGCATCACGCTGGACGATGGGCAGGAGTTCGTAATCCCCTTTTTTGCTGCGAAGGCTACTCAGCCAGCGATTGGCCAGGAGGTGATCGTCACATACTACGTGGCGCAGGATGGGCGCAATATCGTGCGCTCACTCGACCCCAATTCTGGGAGGTAGGGGAAGGAGGAGACTGACGCATCCAGAGGATGCGGCCACGTTTGTCACCTTACGGACCTCCCATGGGAGCAGTCCGGAACATTGCACGCGTGGGTCGGGATGTGGTAGCGTCTTCGCTGCCATGCCCCGCGGGCCACGGTTGGATGCTGCAGGCAGCCTGCACCATGTCATCGTGCGGGGCATCGAGCGGACGGCCATCGGCCGAGATGACACCGATCGCGCGGCGGCTCCCGGAGTGGCCGAGGTCGCCGAGTGGGCCCGCCTTCTCATAGGGTGATAAAGGGGGCTGCGTCCTCTACTCTACACGCCTTTGCCTGGTGACCCCGGTGAGGTCCGCTTGATTCCCTGGGAGTTTCTTGAAAGTGCGCGGGTGCCGGGTGGTGGAGGGGAGGTCTGCCTGTACAGGCGGGGCGAGGAGTTCTCGATTCGGGTGGGCAATCGGGAGCTGATGAACAGTCGAGTGCATGGATCGGAAGAGGCGTTGGCCGAGCTGGCGTGCGCACGGGTCGCCGGCCGTCCCCGGCCCAGGATCCTGATCGGAGGGCTGGGCATGGGATTCACCCTGGCCGCCACGTTGCGTCGGCTGGGTCCCGAAGGTCGGGTGGCGGTGGCAGAGCTGGTGCCGGCGGTGGTGGGGTGGAATCGCGGAGCCTTGGCGCACCTGGCCGATTGCCCACTGCAAGACGACCGGGTCACCGTGCACGAGGTGGACGTTGCGCAGATGTTACGCGCGACGAGCCAGACCTACGACGCCATCCTGCTGGACGTGGATAACGGTCCGGAGGCGCTGGCCCGGAAGGACAACAACTGGCTCTACGCTCGGCCCGGACTGGAGGCAGCCCATGCGGCCCTTCGCCCAGCGGGGGTGCTGGCCGTCTGGTCCTCCGGCCCCAATCTCGTTTTTGTCCAGCGTCTGCGCCGGGTGGGTTTCACGGTGGACGAGGTCCACGTTCCGGCGCGAGATTCCCGCAAGGGACGGCGACACACGATCTGGCTCGCCGGGCGCTCTTCCTGATTTCTCCCAACGTCAGGAGGAGACCCGCCTCCTGTTGCCGTTGCCGCCGGTCTGAAATGGCTTCGCGCCGTCACTTCGGGCGACCGACCATGACGGTCGCCGCGGCGCTGGCCATCTTGATGATGCGGGCCTTGGGCGCGTCCGGTCCCAGCAGGTGGTCGAGGAACGCCTGGGAGAAGCCCCAGTAATTGAGGTCGGCGACAAGCTTCACCTTGCCGGCCAGGTGCACGGGGAGCTCGAAGGTGTACTCGACGTCCTTGTAGCCCTTGGGTTCGATGCGAGTGTCATACAGGATGCGATCGGCATCGAGGACATTGAGATCCACCACATTGCCATCCTTGTCACCCAGCACCACCTTGAAGCTCTGCGTCCCTTCCTCGGTCGCCCCTTTCTTCACGGTCCCCAGCCGGTAGAGCACGTCCCCCCGCTCGGTGAGCACCTTGAAGTCGAGCCACATCTCCCGTCCTTCCGGGAATCCTGTGGGCAGCTTGTGGCCGGCGCCGACGTTTGTCACCCGCAGGCGCACCTTGTTGGTCTTGCCCGCGACCAGGCCCTTCGACGGAAAGATCTCGACGCGAGCGGCGGACCGCAGCATCTCCTCCGCGCGCTTCGAATGGGTGTGGCTACCCAGCATCTCCGTCACGAGCGCGTTGCCGCCGACGAAGTAGTGCGTGTAGATGCGCTCGCGCTCCTGGCTGAAGGGCGTGGCCTTGCCGCGGGCCGGCTTCATGTGGCAGTCCTGGCAGTGCACGCCCATGCCGGCGTACACGCTGTCCCGCCACTCCGAGTACGTGCGCTCGACGGGCAAGTGATTGAATGGATGGGTCACATCGTGGCACTGTCCGCAGAACTCGGACTGGGTATGCAGCTTGGAGTACGCGGTATCGTGGTAGGGTGAGATGGCATCGTTGAACGGGCCAAACTTGAGGGGGCGACCGTACAGCTTCGGCGTCAGGACATAAGCGCCGTTACCGATACCCGTGGACTTGGAGATGTTGTGACACACCTCGCACTGCACACCGCGATCGGCGACGGCGCTCATGCCCTTTCCGGATGGCGTCGCCTCGCCGGTGACGACGCCCACCGGCGTATGGCATCCCATGCAGAACTTATCCGCCTTTCCGCCGCTGGCCTTGCTGATGGCGTTGAGCGCCGCGCGGTAGACGGGGTCGGTCCAGGAGTTCGAATGCATGGAGCCCTTCCACTGCGAATAGATTTCGATATGGCAACCCCCGCAGACCTCCGGAAGGTCGAACATGTCCGGCGTCACCTCTCTGCCGGCCGTGCTGGCCCGCGACGGGAAGAATGGGAAGGCGTCCTCGTGCGGGGCGGCAATGCCCGGATCGAGGTGACGGGTGTTGTCGGGGTACGGGACAATGCCGAAGGCACCTGATTCCGTGGCAGAGGCGCCCTTCGTCCTTTCGGCGTTGAGGCTGATGCAGAGCAGGGAGAGCAGAACCGCCAAGATGCGTAAGCGGGGAAGGCTGGTATTCATGGGCGCACCTCACATTTCCCCGGCGGTGGAATTGCACGCATGACGGGAACGTCATGGCCTGCGGCCGCCGGGCGTCGGCTTGCCAGGTATTTCATCCGTTGACACCCAGATGATATTGCGTGGCGGTGGATGTGGGAATAGGACGAAGGCGCTTTCTTCTGTAGGACCTTTGCTCAGACAGGCGTCCGTCACTCCCCTAAATGATGGGAAGGAGAGAGGCAGGTGGAACGAATAGGCGATCCGGCTTGACACCTGCCGGGCGGATGGGTCAAGCTCAGGTCTCACGAGGCGTCGGTCGCGGTCGTCCGGTGTCTGGATCCCAACCTTTGCGTCTCCGCGTCTCTGCGTGAGGCGGTCTGTTCCGGGCAGGGAGGAGCGTATGCGCCACAATCGGGCCAAGGAGAAGCTTTCAAACGGCAAGCCGATCACGGTCGTTGCGCCGGGCTGCAGCTCGGCGGGGCTGGTGGAGCTGCTCGGTCACTTGGGATTCGACGCGGTGTTCATCGATTGCGAGCACGGGTCCGTTGGCTGGGAGGATGTCGAGCACATGGTGCGGGCGGCCGAGCTTGTGGAGGTGACGCCGATCGTCCGCGTGCAATCGAATGACTCTTCGACGATCACTCGCGCCCTGGACCGGGGAGCGGGCGGGGTCCAGGTGCCGCACGTGAACACGCGGGCGGAGGCGGAGGCCGCGGTCCGGTCGGCCAAGTTCGCGCCGATCGGCCATCGCGGCTACGCCGGCGGGCGGGCCTCCCTCGGGGTGAAGGGCAGCTTCACAGAGCACGCCAACGACGAGACGATGGTCATCGCGATGCTCGAGGAGGTCGAGGCACTGCGCAATCTCGACGAGATCCTGAAGGTCCCACACATCGACGCCTTCTTCATCGCGCCGGGCGACCTTTCCCAGTCCATGGGCTACCCGGGACAGCTCGACCACCCCGAGGTGCAGGCCGCGGTCGACGATGCCGTGACCCGCATCCGGGCGGCTGGCCGAGCGGCCGGGGTCCTGACGACGGATGCCGCGAGCGCGCGCCGGTACCGCGACCTCGGTGCGCGCTTCTTCTACGTCGCCCTGGCGAGCTTGCTCCGGCCGACGGCGCGCGACTTCCTCTCCGTCTTCAAGGAGTAGGCTGGCAGAGCGCGGCGATCGTCTCCGAGCATCCTGAGCGCGGGGGCATACCATCGGGGAGCGGGATGGATGTCGCCCGGCCGACTCTTTGCCAGGGTGACGGGGTCCACCCGGGACAGGGTTCCGCGTGACCCGGGGTCGATCGGGGCCGGAACAGCCTTGCGGCCTGACAGCCTCGGCCTTGGCACGGAGCAGACATGAACGAATCGCACGTCGGGAAGATCGCTGGCGAGTTGAAGCTGAGTTCGCTGCAGGTGGCGGCGACCACTCGGCTCCTCCTGGAGGGGGCCACCGTCCCCTTCATTGCCCGGTACCGGAAGGAAGCCACGGGCCTGCTCGACGAGGTGGCCATCACCACCATCCGCGACCGGCTTGCCCAGCTCGAAGAGCTGGACCGCCGCCGGGAAGCGATCCTGAAATCCCTGGAGGAGCGAAACCTTCTGACCGACGAGCTGAAAGCCTCGATCCAGGCCGCCGAGACGGCAACTGCCCTGGAAGACATCTACCTGCCGTTCCGCCCCAAGCGGCGCACCCGGGCGACCGTGGCCAGGGAGCAGGGCCTTGAGCCGCTGGCCGACCTGATATTCGCGGGGCAGGACTCCGTCGACCCCCTGGTGGAAGCAGAGGCCTTTGTGAAGGCAGAACGAGGCGTCGAGTCGGCCGAGAAGGCTCTGGCCGGCGCCAGGGATATCATTGCGGAGCGGGTGGCGGAAGATCCCCTGGCCCGCGCCAAGATGCGTGACCTGTGCGCCCGCAAGGCCACGGTCAAGTCCAAGGTCAGGGCCGACAAGGAAGCGGAGGGGGTGAAGTTCAAGGACTACTTCGACTGGAGCGAACCCGTCACAACCATCCCGTCCCACCGGCTGCTGGCGATTCGTCGCGGCGAGGCCGAGTCGATCCTGACCGTGCGGATCAGCCCGCCGGACGAGGACGCCCTGGCGCTCCTTGAGCCGCTGCTCGTGACCGGCAAGGGGCCGGCGGCAGAGCAGGTTCGCCTGGCAGTTCAGGACGGGTACAAGCGGCTGCTCGGGCCGGCCATGGAGACCGAGGTCCGGCTGGAATCCAAGAAGAAGGCGGACGCGGAAGCCATCCGGATATTTGCGGAAAACGTGCGCGAGCTGCTGCTGGAGCCGCCTCTGGGTCAGAAGAATGTGCTGGCCGTGGACCCCGGCTTCCGCACCGGCTGCAAGCTGGTGTGCCTGGATCGCCAGGGCAGACTGCTTCACGACGACGTGATCTACCCCACCCAATCCGAGCATCAGGTGACCCAGGCGGCGCGGATCATCACCGAGCTGTGTCAGCGGTTCAACATCGAGGCTGTCGCCATCGGGAACGGCACGGCCGGACGGGAGACCGAGGCCTTCATCCGCGGACTCGGCCTGCCGGCGTCCATCCCGATCGTGACGGTCAACGAGAGCGGGGCGTCGGTCTACTCGGCATCGGAGGTGGCGCGCGAAGAATTTCCGGATCACGACGTGACCGTGCGCGGCGCCGTGTCGATCGGCCGGCGGCTGATGGATCCACTGGCAGAGCTGGTGAAGATCGATCCGAAGTCCATCGGCGTCGGCCAGTACCAGCACGACGTGGACCAGTCCGCGCTCAAGCGCAGCCTGGATGACGTCGTGATGAGCTGCGTCAACGGGGTCGGCGTGGAGGTGAACACCGCCAGCCGGCAGCTCTTGACGTATGTGTCCGGGCTCGGGCCGCAACTGGCGGGCAACATCGTGGCCTACCGAGATCAGAACGGGCCGTTCCGTGCGCGGGCAGACCTCAAGCAGGTGACGCGTCTCGGGCCCAAGGCCTTCGAACAGGCGGCCGGCTTCTTGCGAATCCGCGACGCAGGGAATCCCCTCGACGCGAGCGCGGTCCATCCGGAGAGCTATCCCGTCGTGGATGCCATGGCGCGTGACCTGGGTTGCTCCGTCCAGGACTTGATGCGGGAGGCTGAGCTGCGCAAGACGATTGAGCCGCAGAGGTATATCACCGACGGCATCGGGCTGCCGACGCTCAACGATATCCTGGCCGAGCTGGCCAAGCCCGGTCGAGATCCCCGCAGGCAATTCGAGGCCTTCCAATTCCGGGAAGGTGTCGAGAAGATCGAGGACCTCCAGCCGGGCATGAAGCTGCCCGGCGTGGTGACCAACGTGACGGCCTTCGGAGCCTTCGTGGATATCGGGGTGCACCAGGACGGGCTGGTCCACATCAGCCAGCTCGCCGACCGGTTCGTGAAGAACGCTGCCGACGTGGTCAAGGTCCATCAGAGGGTGATGGTGACGGTGCTCGAGCTGGACCTGCCGCGCAAGCGTATCGGGCTTTCCATGCGCAGCAACCCCGAACCGGGCGGTGAGCCGAAAGGCGCGACGGCGCCCCAGCCCCGTGTCCCGAGACGACCCACAGACAAGCCGCCAGCCCTGGATTGGTTCACTGCAGCCATGCAGCGGGCAAAGAAGGGCCGGTAGTCGCCGGAGGGGCGATCATGGGACTCACTCCCGAGATGGCCGTGCGCATTGACGGGATCCTCGCGGCTGCCAAGGCGGAGCGGCGAGGCCTCCTGTACGAGCACGAGGTGTACCAGATCCTCCAGACCATCGGCCTGCGGGTGCCGCGACACCGCTTCGTGCGCGACATCCCGGAGGTCACGGCGGAGAGCCTGTCGGGCCTCGGCCATACCGTGGTGGTCAAGATCGTCTCCCCGGGTATCCCCCACAAGCAAGAGCTGGGCGGGGTGCGGAGGGTCGCCGCCTCGGAACCGCTGTACGTCCAGTTCGTCCTCACGCGGGTGCGCGAGGAGGTCCTGTCCCACTTCGCCTCCGGCGAGGCGCCGGAGATTGCCGGCTTCCTCCTGGTGGAACACGTCCCGCACACCCAGGCGCTCGGCTACGAGGTGCTGGTGGGATTCCGGGAGGACCCGGCCTTCGGGCCCGTCCTCACCGTGAGCAAAGGGGGAGACGACGCGGAGTTCTTCGCCGCCCAGTACGACCCGGCCAACCTCTTCCTCCCGCCCATCGAGTACCCCGACGCCCTGGCCTTCATGCGCTCGCTGCACATCCGGCACAAGTTCGAGCAGATCGGCCATCCGGAATACCTGGAGCACATGGCCCGGGCCGTGGCCGGCATGAGCATGCTGGCGGTCCAGTACTCGCCGATCGCCCCCGGCGGCCGGTTCATCTTCACCTCCTTCGAGGTGAATCCCTTCGTCATCTCCAAGGACAACCGGTTCGTGGCCCTGGACGGGTTGGCAGAGTTTCAGGCCGCCTCGGAGACGGACGCCTGGGCGCCCGGGGCGGACAGCGGCAACCTCGAGGCCTTCTTTCGCCCCCGGGGCATTGCCGTGGTCGGGGTCTCGGCCGACCTGGCCAAGTACAGCCCGGGGAGGGACATTGCGGAGCTGCTCCACGACCTGGGGAGGGACGACCTGTATCTCGTCAACCCGAAGGGCGGCGCCGTGCGGTTCGGGGGCAGGGAGTATCCCCTGTACCGGGGCGTCGGCGAGTTGCCCAAACCCGTCGAGCTGCTCGTGTACGCCGCGCCGGCGCAAAGCGCGCCGGACTTCTTGCGGAGCCTGGCCGGCGGCTGTGTGAGGGCGGTGATTCTCATCCCGGGCATCCCGGCCTCCGTGTCCTATGCGGAATTCGCCCGCAAGCTGCGGGAGGCCGTGCCGCCGGGGCTTCGCGTCCTCGGACCGAACTGCATGGGGGTGTACGTCGCGCCCGCACCCGGCGTCTCCGCCGGGTCCCCGGACGGGGAAGCCGCAGCGTGCGGGGTCAACACCCTCTTCATCAACGAGAAGCGGCTCGAGGTCCGCTCCTCCGAGCGATCCAATGCCGTGCTGCTCACGCAGAGCGGCGCCCTGGCGGTGACCGCCCTGGACAAGTTTCGCAGTTGCCGGCCCTTCCGCTCGGTGGTCAGCTTCGGCAACAAGTGCGACGTGAAGGTATCGGACCTGCTGGCATACTTCGAGGGGGACCCATCGGTGGGTGTGGTCTCGCTCTACCTCGAAGGCTTCGATGCCGGGGAGGGCCGCCGGTTCTACGACATGGCCCGGGCCATGGAAACGCCGATCGTGGTGTACAAGGCAGGTCGCACCAAGGCGGGGGCGCGTTCGGCGGCCTCCCACACCGCCTCGATGTCGGGGAGCTACGAGGTGTTCCGCGCGGCGTGTCAGCAGGCGGGGGTCATCCTCGCCGACACGATCGAGGAGTACTACGACCTCGTGAAGACCTTCTCCCTGCTGGCCGCGAAGCCGCCTGCGGGGAACCGGGTGGCCGGGGTGGTGAATGCCGGGTTCGAGAGCACGGTGGGGGCCGACGAGCTCAAGGGTCTCACCCAGGCGCAGTTGTCCCCCGAAACGGTCGGCCGTCTGAATGCCATCAACGACTTTGGTCTGGTTGACACCTCCTCGCCCTTCCTCGACATCACGCCCATGGCCGACGACCGGATGTACGCCGAATTTGTGGAGGCCGTGATCTCGGATCCCGGGGTGGACTGCGTCTTTGTCGCCGTGGTCCCGCATGCCGTCTCCCTCAAGACCGATCCCGAGACCTGCCGCGATCCCGACGGCCTGGCACACCTGCTGTTGATGCTGGCGGCGAAGCACGCGAAGCCGATGGTTGTGTCGGTGAACGCCGGCAGGTACTACGCGGATTTTGTTTCGCTCCTCGAGGAGGGAGGGTTACCGGTGTACGCCGACATCCGTTCGGCGATCTTTTCCCTGGATACCTTCGTGTCCTATCGGCTCAGGCGCAACACGTGCCGCTGACCAGCGAGGGGGCAGGAGCGCCCGCGCGCTCCCGCGAGGCCTGGCGCGTGCGGCGGGCCGGCGCGCTGGGTCGGCTGCGGCGACACACCGAGAGCCTGCCCGAACCAGGTCCAGGCGAGGCGCGCGTCCTGGTGAAGGCCATCGGCGTGAACTTCGCCGACGTCTTCGCCTGCCTGGGTCTGTATTCGGCGACGCCCAAGGGCGACTTCGTTCCCGGCCTGGAATTCGCGGGCGTGGTGGAGGCCCTTGGCCCTGCGGCCACGCCCTCCGATGCGCATGACGCCCTGACGCGCCCCATGCGGACGGGCGATCGGGTCATCGGCCTGACGCGATTCGGGGCCTACGCCACGGCGGTCAATCTCGACCTGCGGTACCTCCGGCCGGTCCCGCCGGACTGGACGTTCTCGGACGCTGCAGCCTTCCCGGTGCAGGGTCTCACGGCGTGGTACGGACTGGTCGAGGTGGGCGGACTCACCCCAGGCAACACCGTCCTCGTCCAATCGGCGGCCGGGGGCGTGGGTCTCAACGCGCTGGCGATCCTCGCAGGGTTCGAGGCTCGTGTGGTCGCGACGGTGGGGAGACCGGCCAAGCGAGACTTCCTCGTCGAGTGCCGCGGGCTCACGGAGGGCCAGGTGATCGTGCGGGACCGCCGGAGGTTCGGGGCGCAGCTCGACGGCGCGCTCGCGTCCCTCGGGCTCGACGGGTTCGACCTGGTGCTGGATGCGGTCGGAGGCCCGTTCTTCCGACCGGCCTATGCGCGGATCCGACCCGCGGGCCGGTACATCCTCTACGGGGCAGCCGACTTCATGCCCAAGGGCGCGCGGCCGAACCATGTCCGTCTGGCGCTCAGGTACGTGCAGCGGCCGCGGCTCGACCCGCTTCAAATGATGGTGGAGAACAGGAGCCTGATGGCGTTCAACCTGATCTGGCTGTGGGACCAGGTGGATCGCCTGCAGCGGGTGTACGACCGGCTCGGCGCTCTGGTGAGCAAGCCGCCCCACATCGGCCGGCGGTTCCCCTTCGACGAGGCGCCCGCGGCGCTCCGCTACCTCCAGAGCGGGGAGAGCATCGGCAAGGTGGTGATAGAGGTCTAGAGGAGGATCGCGGATGATCGCCAGGGTCTGGCATGGCTGGACGACTGCGCAGAACGCCGACGCGTACGAACGCCACCTGCGTACGACGGTGCTGCCCGGCATCCATCGGGTTCCCGGCTACACAGGCGCCCACCTGCTTCGACGTGAGGGGGGCGAGGAGGTGGAGTTTGTCGCCATCACCTACTTCGAGTCCCTGGATGCGGTCCGGGGCTTCGCCGGGCCGGATTGGGAGGTCGCGGTGATCTCGGAAGAGGCGGAGAAGCTCCTGTCCCGGTACAACCGGCGGGCCGAGCACTACACGGTGGTTCTCGAACCACAGGCTCTCTCAACGAAAGGATGACGCCATGTACTACCTGCTGCTGTACGATGTCGTCGAGAACTTTGTCGAGCGCCGGGCCCCTCTCCGGGACGCGCACCTGAAGCTCGTGCGCGAGGCGCACGAGCGCGGCGAACTGTGTCTGGCGGGCGCCCTGGGTGACCCGGTGGATGGCGCCGCCCTGGTCTTCACCACGGAGGGCCCGTCCGTCGCCGAGCGGTTCGCCAGGAACGATCCGTACGTGGCGGGAGGACTGGTGAAATCGTGGAAGGTCAGCAAGTGGAACGTGGTCGTCGGCGGAAAGTGATCCTGTCAGCCCTTCAGCGACCCGGCCAGGAGTCCCCGGATGAAGTAGCGGCCCAGGAAGATGTAGACGAGCAGGGTGGGGAGGGCCGCCAGGAGGGCGCCGGCCATCTGCACGTTCCACTCCACGATGTAGCTGCCGGCCATGTTGTTGAGGGCCACGGTGATGGGTTGGACCGAGGGGCGGCTCGTCACGATCACGCCGAACAGGAAATCGTTCCAGATCGAGGTGAACTGCCAGATGGCCACCACCACGAAGCCCGGCAGGGAGAGGGGGCACATGACCCAGCGATAGATGTTCAGGATGCCGGCGCCGTCGATCTTGGCCGCCTCCACCATCTCGTTCGGGATGGCGGCGTAGTAGTTGCGGAAGATCAGCGTGGTGATGGGGATCCCGTAGACCACGTGCACGAAGATCAGGCCGGGGATGCTGCCGTACAGATGCAACCGCTGGAGCACCTGCACCAGGGGGATGAGGATGCTCTGGTACGGGATGAACATGCCGAACAGCATCAGGGGGAAGAGGACGTTCGAGCCCCTGAACTTCCACTTGGCCAGGACGTAGCCGTTGAGCGAGCCGAGGACGGAGGAAAGGATCGTGGCGGGTATCGCCAGGTACACGCTGTTCAGGAAGTTGTCCGAGAGGCCGCGAACGCCTTCAGACGGCTTTCCGAACCACGCCTTGAGGTAGCTGTCGAAGTGCAGCCCGGAAGGCAGATCCCACATCCGGGCGAGGCTCACTTCTTGGAAGCTCTTCATCCCGGTGATGAGCAGGACGTACACGGGCAGGAGGTAGAAGGCAGCGGCCAGGCTCAGGACGGTGTAGATCGCCACACGGTTCCAGGGAACGCATCCGCGCTCGCCTCCCTGCGGGGTCATTGCGAGGCCTCCGCGCGGTGGGTGTAGACCAGGTAAGGCACGATGAGCGTGGCCACGCCGATCAGGAGGATGGTGGCGATGGCCGCCCCTTGAGAGAAGTTGTTGCCCCGGAAGGTCGTGTCCCACATGAAGAACGCGGGCACGTCGGTGGCAAAGGCCGGCCCTGGTCCCGTCATGGAGACGACCAGGTCGAAGATCTTCAACGAGATGTGTGCCAGCACGATGACGGCGCTGAGGGTGATGGGCCGCAGCAAGGGCAGGATGATGTGGAAGTGCACCTGGAATTCGGTGGCGCCGTCCACGCGTGCCGCCTCCCGCAGCTCTTCAGGAATGCCACGCAGCCCGGCCAGGTACAGGGCCATCGTGTAGCCGGACATCTGCCAGGTGGCGGCCAGGACCACCGAGACTACCGCCAGCGAGAGGCCGATGTAGGCGCTGGTGAGCTCTCCCAATCCGACCCGGGCGAGGAGCGTCCCCACGCTCGACTCGGGCCGGATGTGCCAAATGGTCGGGTCGGTGAACCACCCCCAACGCAGGAAGCCCAGGCCGGCTTTTTGGAAGAGGAGGTTCACACCGGAGTTGCCGGTCTGAAGGGTGCCGGGGTTCAGCAGCCAGCGCCAGACCACCCCGGTCACGATGAACGAGATCGCCATGGGAAACAGGAAGATGCTGCGGAAGAGACCCTCACCCTTGATATGCTGATCCAGCAGGACCGCCAGCAGGAGGCCCATGCCGATGCAGGCAACCAGGAACAGGACGGTGAAGGTCACCGTGTTCCGCAGATCGGTCAGGAAGCGATCGATGGTGAAGAGCTTCTGATAGTTGCGGAGTCCGACCAGCGTGAAGTCGGGCGTGAGGGCATCCCATTTGGTCAGCGAGGAGAATCCCGTGAAAGCGATGAAGCCGTACACGAACACGGCCACGGCGACCACCGACGGCGCGATCAGCAAGAGGGACACGACCCGGTCCCCTGTGAGACGCCGCATAGCGTGCCCCGTCCGCCGTCCAAGGCCCCGAGGGAATGACCAATGACCAAATCCCAATGACCAATGCGGGACGCCTGCGTCGCTTGGTCATCCGTCAGTGCGATTTGGCATTTCCTCGCTACTTGCACACCCCGTTGTCCACACAGGCTTCCTGCAACGCTTTCTGGGCGGCCGACACATCTCCTCTCGTGGCGAACGTGTTCAGGATGTCCTTGTACACCGTGGCCCATTTCTCGACGGCCGCGGCGCCGTGCGCCACGCTCGGCACGATGGCGTTGGAGGACCAGTCCTTCATGGCCGATTGCAGGTAGGCATTGAAGAGCTTGGGATCGCAGTCGGTGCGCGCGCAGATGGAGCCTTTCTTCGGATTGAAGGCGCTCTGGCCCGCCTTCGAGCCGGCCAGCCTGAGCCAGGCCATGAGGTTCTCCTGGTTCCTGGCCCCCTTGGTCGCGGCGAAGCTATCGGACAGCGCCACGAAGGTGCCTTGTGTGCCGGGCACGGGCGCCCAGCCGTAGCCCTTGTAGTCCTTGGCGGTGAACCACCCGTCGGTCCAGTCCCCCATGATGTGCATGCCGCCCTTGCCATCCACCAGGTACTGGGCCGCATCGCTCCAGGTGAGCGCCGCATAGTCCGTGTTGGCGTAGGTCATGAGCCGCTTGAAGGTGCCGAGGGCCTCGGCGACCTTGGGATCGGTCCACGCGGTCTTGCCGGCCCACAGGTCCTTGTAGCCTCTGGGGCCGAGGATGGACGCCAGGATCGTCTCGAAGGTGTGGCCGGCTTCCCATCCCTCCTTGGTGCCGATCACCAGCGGGACGAGTCCCTTGGCCTTGAGCGCATCGCCGATCTTGAAGAACTGGTCCCAGGTCGCGGGCGCCTTCAGGTCATTGTCGGCGAAGATCTTCTGGTTGTACCAGAGGATATTGGAGCGGTGGATGTTGACCGGCACGCCCCAGAAGTGATCCGTGTACTTGAGCAGGGCAATCAGGTCCTTGGGGAAGACCTTGTCCCAGCCTTCGGAAGCGTACAGGCGGTCGAGCGGCTGAAGGTACTTGGCGGGCTCGTATTTCTCGACCTCCAACCCGGCGTGCAACTGGAAGGAGTCGGGCGGGTCGCCGCCGGCCAGGCGCGTCGAGAGCACGGCCTTGGCGTTGGTGCCGGCCCCGCCGGCCACGGTAGCGTTGATGATCTCGACCTTGGGGTGGGCCTTCCGGTACAGCCCATACATGGCGTTGAGCCCGTCGGCTTCCCCGCCGGCGGTCCACCAGGAGAACATCTCCAGCTTGCCGGTCAGTCCCTTGGCGGTGGACCCCGGCGTCGCGGCTGAAACGGGTGTTGGCGGCGCGAGCGC
>DATIFO010000074.1:0-37646 GCA_035455275.1 Methylomirabilis sp. (SeqCode)
TCCCGCTCGCCGGGTGACCAGGGGGTGCTGAGGAAGGCGGCGTAGGGTTTGCGACTCCCTTCCAACAGGCGGCGGGCATGCTTGAAAGTCCCCGCCGCCTGTTCTTTTTCCCTCGAAGTCTTCAGCGGGTAAGAGGGCTGTTCCGCCTCCAGCCCTTAGCTCCTTGCGCCGTTCGGCTGCGGCGGGAGCGAGGCTTGCGCGGCGGAGCTCTGCCTCCACCAGTCCCAGGCCATGCAGGCTCCCGGCAGGGCCATGAGCAGAAGCAGGACGATGAGGGATGCGGTCCGATCCGTGAGGACCTCGATCGCCTCCTCCAGGAGCGGGGTGGCGGGGAGGAGGCCGACCTCGAAGAACTCGTGGAGGCCGCCCGCGATGAGCTTGGCGACCAGGATCAAGAGGACGAAGCCGGTGACGGCGAAGAAGCGTCGCAGGTTGATGTGGAGGCTCCCGCGGACGAGGAGGACGCCAAACAGCGTGGCCAGGAGCAGCCCCAGACTCCCCCCCAGGAGATTGTACAGGGGGCTCCCCCCGACGGTCCCGGAAAGGGCGGACAGGAAAAGGACCGTCTCGATACCCTCGCGGAGCATCATGACGAAGGTAAATCCGAACACGCCGAGGGCCGCTCGGGGCGTGACGGCGGAGGCCTGCGCCCGGCCTACCAGTGCATCCAATCGCTGTTCGAGCCGTCGCTTGACGGTCCGGCCCGTCCTCCACATCCACACCACGAGGGACGTGACGAGCCCCGCCGCCACGAACATCGTGACCCCCTCCGCAACCGGATTCTCCGGGTTCAACCCGTAGCGGTAGATGAGAACGGCGCCCAGCAGGCTCATCAGGAGGGCGGCGCCAAGCCCGAGGAAGACCTGGCGCGTGTAGGCTGCCCGGCCGGTCCGGCGAAGATACCCCAGGAGGATGCCCACCACCAGGGCGACCTCGATCCCCTCGCGCAGCGTGACGATCAAGCTCTCGAACAACCGACTCAGCATGTCCATGCAATCCCCCCTCAAGCGTTCCAGCCTATGTGAAGACCGGTGGACTGCCGGATGAGGTGCTCGCGGGGCCTTCGCGGTTCCCGGACCGCGCCCTCTCACCGGTCACGAATGGAACAATGTGAAGACGCCTCGCGCCGCCCCCCCGACCAGCAAGGCCAGGATCACCGTGAAGGTGGAGATCAGCGCCGCCCGCCGCCATCCCAGCTCCCGCGCCAGGATGGCGATGGTGGCTGCACAGGGGACGTAGAGCGTGTTGACCAGGGCATACACCACGATCTGGTCGGGTCGCATGAAGGTCAGCAGGTTGCTGGCCTGCGGACCGTACTGGGCCATGGCCAGGGTGACCAGGAGCTGCAGGGCCAGCTCTTTCCGGAGGACGGCCACGATCAGCGTGAGACCCGCGACGGCGGGGATTCCCAGCCAGCCTTCCATGATCGGGCGAAGGGGTGCGGCCAAGGCCCAGAGCAGACCGGTCTCGTGAAGGCCGCCCAGGACGAGACTGCCGCCCAGGACAATGGGGGTCGCCACGACGACGAAGTCGCGGAAGCGATACCAGGTCTTCTTGAGGATCGCCAGGGCCCCCGGACGGCGGAAAGGGAACATCTCCATCACCAGCCCGGTCCCGCGTCCCGGCAGGAAGCGGTGCATCCCGATGCCCGTGAGCAGCCCCACGCCGGCCGTCACCGCGTAGATCAGGAGGGCGAATTGCCAGCCTGCGGTGAGGGAGACGGCGCCGAGGATCACCGCCGTGCGGGCGCTGCACGGCGTCAGGACGACCAGGGTGCTGGCGATGACCCGCTCCCGCATGCTGCCCAGGACCCGGGTCCCCATGATGGCTGGGACGTTGCAGCCGGCGCCCGCCACCAGGGGAATCATGGCGCGCCCGTGCAGCCCCATCTTGTGCATGATCTGATCGGTGAGGAAGGCGACGGCATTCAGGTAGCCGGAATCCTCCAGCAGGGCCAGCAGGATGTAGAACGTGAGCACGTAGGGGATGCCGACCGCCAGCGCCGCGTTGATCCCGGCGTCAAAGCCCCAGAGGAGCGTCCGGGCCAGGGCCCCGTCTCCCAGGAGGGCGTGGATCGGCCACTGGATCACCGGGGAGGCATAGGCGGCCCACAGGGCGCTGAAGAGACTGGACAGCCAATCGCCGACGTAGAAGAGGAAGCCGAAGATCCCCGCCAGGGTGAGGGCCAGCAGGGGCAGGCCGGTCAGCGGCGCTGTGGTTAGTTTCCACAGGCGGTCGGAGAGGAGCATGCTGCGGGTTTCGCGCCGTTCAACCTCGGCGGCGATCAGGCCTGCGAGCCCGTGCCGCTCGCGCGACAGCAAGAGGGCAGCATCCTCGCCACGGAGATCTCGCAGCCGGCCCACGATTTCATCGCGTAGGCGGATCAGTTCTCCGGCATCCTCGGTCCCTGTGAGCCAGGCCCCCAGCTCGGGATCGCCCTCTAGGAGCAGGATCGCCGCCGCCCGGGGCGAGAGGCCGTGGGGGCGATCCCTGCGCGGCGTCAGGACTGCCTCCAGCTTGCCGATGGCCGCCTCCACATCCTCGCTGTAGCGCAGCCGCGTGCGAAGCAGCATCGGGCGCGTCGCCTTGTCGACGGCATGCGCCATCAGCAGATCCAGCCCCGCGCCGCGAGTCGCGACCGTGGCGACCACGGGGCCGCCCAGGATCTCGGCCAGCCGCCCCGTGTCCACACGGATGCCGCGGGCATTGGCCTGGTCCACGACGTTCAGGGCCACCACCATGGGCAGGCCCAGGTCCAGGATCTGCAGGCCGAGGTAGAGGTTGCGCGCCAGGTTGGTGGCATCCAGGACCAGGATGACGGCGTCCGGCTTGCCGTCCAGAAGGGCCCGGCGGGCGACCCATTGATCCTCCGAGATCCCACCCAGCGCGTAGGTGCCGGGCAGGTCGATGATCCCGATGGTCCGATCGCCGAAGCGGGTCTCGGCCAGCTGGACCTCGACTGTCTTCCCGGGGTAGTTGGCCGTGGCCACGCCCATCCCGGTGAGGCGGTTGAAGATGCTGGACTTGCCGACGTTGGGATTTCCAGCGAGGGCGACGGACACCTGGACCCCATCCCGCAGTCCCTGCAGCGCCTCGTGGCAACTCAAGGCCATGGGTCAACCCCGCTCCTCGAGCAGGTTCTCCGGCGCGCGTCCCCACCCGGTCCGCCGCCGCCGGGCTCGCCGCGGGGCGTGCAGGTCTCCCTCCACCCGGACGAGGATCTTGGCCGCCACGTCCCGTCCCAGGGCGTAGCGCGCGCCGCCCACCTGGACCAGCAGCGGCCCCCCGAAGGGCGCCACCTCTTCCACCAGGAGCTCCGCGCGGGGCAGCAGGCCGAGGCTGGCCAGGTACCGGAGGAAGGCCGTCTCTTCCTCGGCGATCTGCTGAATCCATACGCGCTCCCCCGCGGGCACCGCGTCCAAGGTGTGCACCGCGGGTGAGGTCACGCTGCCGTCAACGGCGGGGATGGGGCCGCCGTGCGGGCAGGTCTCGGGGTGGTTCAGGAGAGTGGCGAGCCGCGTTTCCGCCTCGGGGGTGATGGAGTGCTCGAACCGCATGGCCGCATCGTGGACCCGGTCCCAGGGGAGGCCCAGCACGTCGGCGAAGAGCCGCTCGGACAGCCGGTGCCGCCGCAGGATACCTGCGGCCTGCCGCCGGCCCTCGGCCGTGAGGGTCGCCTTCCCCGGCGCGCCCATCTCGACCAGGCCGCGGGCCTGCAGCTCTCGCAAGGCGTCCCCGGCTGTGGCCGGCGTCGATCGGGCGAAGGCAGCCACCTCACCCGTGTCTGCGGCGCGGCCCTGTGTCTCAAGCCGGTGGATGGCCTGCAGGCAGTCCTCCAGAATCTCGTCGGTCCAGCCGGGGGGTGAGGGACGGTCCATGGCCGGTCTCCTTGCCGTTCAGGCCGTGCGGGCCGCCGCACCGTTGCCCGCCGGCCTCCCCTTGTGGAGCCGCGCGCAGGCGCGGCAGAATCCGTACAATTCCAGCCGGTGCTCGGTGACGGTGAAGCCCAGGGTGCGCGCCACCCTCCGCCGCAAGGCGTGGAGCGTGGGATCCTGGAATTCCTGGATCTTTCCGCAGCGGGTGCAGATCAGGTGGTGGTGCGGCCAGTCGGCCGGGTTGGGATCGAAGCGGGCGTAATCGTCGCCGAACTTCCGCTGCGTGGCCAGCCCCGCCTCCCGCAGGAGCTTGAGGGTCCGGTACACGGTGACCAGGCCGATGCCGGGGTCCTGCGCGTGGACCTGGTGGTAGAGCTCCTCGGCGCTGATGTGGCGGCCTGCGGCGAAGAAGGCGCGCACGATCCGCTCCCGCTGGCGGGTGGTCTTCAGGCCCGATTGGGCCAGGAACTCGGCGAAGCGCTCCAGCCTGGTGTCGGGCGGTCGGTCGGGCATGCTGGCTCCTCAATGAAAATGACTTTCAAAATCATGCGAACTATACCTGTCCCCCCGCAGGCTGTCAAGCCGGAACCGGGCGGGCCCGGGCGGCCGGTGGAGTTTGTCCGATGGGGCGCACCTTCCCCGTCCTGGCAGGCCGGCCGTGTGCCCCGGCCGGGGTTCCGCCGTGCGTGGACCTTGACAACGGTGTGGGGGTTGGGCTAAGAGTCAGCACCGGCGATGCGATCCCCGCCTCCCTGGATGCTTCCGTGGCACCCTATCCCGAGTCGCTGCCAGAGGGAAGGCGACCCACGACGCCCGGAGTTACGCCATCCACCTTGCCGAGGAGGTGCCCCATGCTTGACTATGATCCACGCCTCTCCGCCCAGCAGTTGACAGCCCTCCGCAGTGCCGTTGCAGCCATCAGCGGGAAATTGGAGGAGGATGAGGACAGGGCGTCTGGACACGATCCAGCCGAGCGACCGATCTTGCCGCGAAATCTCCGGCGCATGTTGAGGGGGATGGTGGATGCCGAGAGCGTCTATCCCCGGTTGACGATCGCGTACGACCCCCAGACCGCCGCCTACGGATACACCGGCGGGAGCTGCATCTGGATCGGCGAGAAGTCGTTTCAGCAGAACTCGCCGAGCGATCCCCGCCTCGCCGCCGTCCTCTTGCACGAGATGGTGCATGCCGCGTGTGGTTTGGAGCTGGATGCCGAGGCCTTCGAGAATGCCCTCTTCGAGGGCGCGGGGGCGACCCCCCCGGACGACGACGGAAAGGACGACGACTGGGACAAGTTCCGACGCAGGAACTGGGAGGGTCGGTGGGTGTACCTGGTCAGGGACCGCAGCAACGGCAATCTGGCGATGGTGAACACGCTGTGGGGAAGCCCGATCTGCCGCTTTCCAATCCCCGCCGATGTCACCGATGTCCCCTGAGAGGATGACCCAACCAACGAGCCGTTGACGATTCTGGGGAAGGGAGGCCGCCATGTCCAAGAAGGTCAAGGATCGCCAGGTCAAGCCCGTGGAAGGACAGTATGATGACATCCAGCGCAAGGTGTTCGAGAGCGCCCATGACAGGATTCAGCGGCTGGAGAAGACGGCGTCGGATCGGATGAGCGTGCGCGTCGTCATTGAGTTCACGGGGAAGATTCGGCGAGGGGATCTGGATCGGTTCGCCCAGATGATCACCAAGACGGCCAGCCTGGAGTTCGAAGACGGGGGGAACGGGGGATAGGGGCGGGTCCCGGGAAGTCTGGCTCGTCCGACAGGTCGGACAGGTCCGATGGACGGCTAGGCTGGGGGTGAGCCGGCCACGAGCCGTCGGAGGAGGCCGACGAGGCCCAGGTCCCGCGCGGGCAGCAGGTCGCCCACCGCGGTCATCACGAGGGTGGCGAGGTTCGGCCGGGGCTCCAGGCGGGACACGATCCACTCGGCCAGGGCCGGATGCCTGATGGCGTGCTGGAGGCCGAGGCAGAGGCGCCACTTCGGCAGGAATTCCGTGGCCCACGCCCTGGCGTAGGCGTCGGGATCGGGGCAGGACGCCGCATCTCGCCCGAACGTCTCCAGGGCGATGCGGGCGGCCAGCTCGGCGCCCCGGAGACCCGCGTGGATGCCTTCTCCGGTGAACGGGTCGAGGAAGCCGGCCGCATCGCCGACGAGCATGGCACCGGGGACGGCGAGCCGTCGGGCACGGTGGGCGAGGGGTCCCAGACAGCGGACGGGCCCCGCCGGCCGGCAGGGGGCGAGTCGATCCCTGAGGCCGCGTAGCGTCTGCCCGGCGCCCATCAGCAGGCGCGCCGGTTCCACCCCGCGCTGGAAATCCGACCGGTTGATCACCAGTCCCACGTTGGTGAGGTCCGGCCCGATCGGATTCAGGATGCAGTACCGATCTCGCCCGAGGAAGACCTCGCCCACATCCTCCGCACGCATGGCGCCGCCGACGTACCCGACCAGGGCGATCTTGTCCAGCCAGTCGTGGCGGTCCACGGGCCCGAGACGCCTCGCGACCACGGAATTCCGGCCATCCGCGCCGACCACCAGCCGGGCCGACAGGGTCCGGGCCCGCCCGTGCAGCCGGCCCCGGACTCCCACCACGCGATCCGCATCCCAGACGAGATCGCTCACCTGGAAGTTGGGCGCAAACTCGGCGCCGCGCTTGAGGGCGACATCCAGCAGGATGGGATCCAGCAGGGAGCGGGGGATGGCCAACCCGTGGGCGGCCCGGCACCCTGCCTCGCGCGGGTAGGTCGCCTGCAGGGTCCTCCCGGCCGGGGTGTGGATGCGCATCCCGAAGAGCGGTCGCGCGCCCGCAGCCAGGACGGCCCGCAGTGCGCCGATCCGCTCCAGGATGCGCAGGCACCCGGGGCTCAGGAACTCGCCACAGACCTTGGGCGGGGGCGAAGGCGACTTGTCAAGGAGCAGCACCCGCAGGCCCTCGCCTGCGAGGAGCGCGGCCGTCGTGCACCCCGCCGGCCCCGCCCCCACCACGACCGCATCCCAGGCCCCGGGCACCCAGCGACCCGGCGCCCGCGCGCCGTCGCTGGGTCGCCGCTGGCAGCAGGCAGCGGGCGGCTGGCAGAATTCTTCCGGCTGGGGATTCATCGGGCGCATCTCACAGCAAGTCGAACGTCACCCGGACGTGATCCTCGAGGTGAAGAACAGGAGCATGGGAATCGCCAGGGAGCCCCGTTTCCCCGGATCCATGCCTCAACTCTTCTCTCCGACGAGGACGAGACGGAAGAAGGCGTGGCGCGAGACGGCCGCGCGTCCCCAGCCCGCCTCGCGGGCCAGCGCCAGCAGCTCCTCGGCCAGGAAGCCGCGGCGGATGGACATGGGCCCGTCGTGTCGGATGAGCCGGCTGCGGGACACCACGCGGAGGGCGGTCCACGTGACAAGGAGCGGCCACCGGCCTCGCCGCAGATCACTCACCAGGACGGCGCGGCGGGCCACCCGGTAGAGCTCGGACAGGAGCCGCACCGGCTCGTCGCCCTCCATGTGATGCAGGACCTGGGAGGCGAGGATGACATCGAAGCTCTCGTCGGGGTAGTCGAGGCTGAGGGCGTCACCCGAGCGAATGCGGATCTCAGGGTAGCCGCGGCTGGCTCGGGCGGCCAGCTCCACGATGCGATCCTGATGATCCAGGGCCTCGATTTCGAGCTGAAGGCCGAGGCGCCGGGTCCGCCGGAGTATGGCCCTCGGGATGTCGGCATACCCCGTGGCCACGTCCAGGATTCGGATCGGTGCAGGGCAGACGCGCAGGAGCGGCGTGAGGTGGGTGAGGACCGTCCGCGTGCCCCCGAAGAGGCGGTTGACCCGGGCGAGGTGCCGCAGGGCGCGACCCAGTTCCCCCGCGTCGGTGCCGGGGAGATCCATCCACTCGACGGCGGCGGCGAGACGGCCCGGCCCCTTCACCATCGCAGCAGGGCGCCCTCGGCGGCAAAGCCCGGACCCAGCGCCATCATCACGCCCCAGTCATCCGTCCCGGGGCTGGCCGTCCGCAGGACCTCGTCCAGGACGAAGAGGACGGTGGCGGAAGACATGT
This sequence comes from Methylomirabilis sp. (SeqCode), assembly GCA_035455275.1. Lineage (GTDB taxonomy): Bacteria > Methylomirabilota > Methylomirabilia > Methylomirabilales > 2-02-FULL-66-22 > 2-02-FULL-66-22. The sequence continues at coordinate 7,920 of DATIFO010000074.1, forward strand.
TCCCGAACCGGCGGAGGACGGCCCGGGCCGCCGCCAGCTCGCCATGGTCGAAGCCGAGCTGCCGCTCCGCTCGCTCCAGCACCCGGTTTCCGGCGGAGTGCAGGACCCAGTGCCGCACCTCGGCCCGGGTGAGGCCATTGGCGCGGAGCAGCTGGTCGATCAGCTCGCCCATCATGTCGGCGGCGATGTGACGGATGTCCTTGGACAGGAGGATGCGCTGGAATCCCCCGGGGAAGGTGAAGCCCATGAGGTCCAGGTACTCGGGCCGGACCAGCGTGCGATGCTCCACGATCTGCGGGCCGCCGCCGGAGCAGGCCAGGATGGCGGCGCCCGCACCATCCGCGAAGATGGCATTGGCCACGGCCGTCTCCAGACCCTCGTCCAGGTAGTAGCTGGCCGACGAGATCTCGACGGCCACGACGGCCGCCAGATGATCCGGGAAGGCCCGGAGATGGTTGTACGCCTGCTGCAGCGCCACGATCGCCGACGCGCAGCCGGTGTCGCCCACGTGGACCCGCTGGATGTCGCTACGCAGCCCCAGCTCTCGGATCAGGATCGCGTCCAGGCTGGGACAGAGGCGACCGGTGCAGGTCGTGGTGGCCAGGAAGTCGAGATCGCGGACGCCGCGGCCCGCCCGCTTCAAGCCGCAGAGCAGCGCCTGAGATCCCACCTCCAGGCTGGCCTTGCGAAAGCGTGCCTGCAGGTCGTCAAGGCTCTCGGTCGGGCGGAAGCCGCTCCGCTCGATGGCCAGGTATCGGCCCTCGATCCCGCTGTTCAGGAAGAACCCGCGACGCCGCGGGTCGGTGTAGGGGGACAGCTCCAGGACCTCGGCCTGGGTGAAACGGTTCCGTGGGTTCGCCGTCCCCACCGCGATGATTCTCGGCCTGTCCATTCCCTCTCCTCGTCCCCCTCCGTGGTGGTCCCCCGAAGACCAAGCTGGCCCGACCCGGCATGAGAGCCCTCTCCATCCTCCAGGGTCGTGCCCGGGCGAATCCCTTAGCCCGGGGACTCCACGGGGACCATGCGGACGGGACCGAAGGCGCGCATGGCGGGCTCGAACTTCGGGGCATCTCCAACCACGAAGATGGTGGTGGTGTCCGGGTGGAGGTACCGCCTGGCCACCTGCTGGATGTCGGCGACCGTCACGGCACGATACCGGTCGAGCAGGGTGTCGAGGTAATCCTGAGGATACCCGTCGAACTCTTGCGTCAGAAGCTGCACCACCGTGCCGAAGCGAGAAGAGAATCGAAAGACGAAGGAGTTGATGATGGCCTCCTTGGCACGAGCCAGCTCCTCGGGAGTGACCGGGTCGCGCTGGATGCGCTCCATCTCCTCCAGGATGGCCGCCACGGCGCGGGGGACATTCTCATTCTTCGTCTGCATGGTCGCGCGGAAGAGGCTCACGTCCCGCGACGTGGTCGGGAACGTCGTGGCCACGGAGTAGGCCAGCCCCTCCTCCGTCCGCACCCGCTCCATGATGCGGCTGGTGAACCCGCTCCCGCCCAGGATGAAGTCCATCAACTCGATGGCGTACCGATCGGGATTGAAGCGGTTAATGCCGAAGTGTCCCAGCGCCAGGCTCGCCTGGCTGAGGCTGCGTGGCACGATGTAGACGCCCCGCTCGAAACGTGGCTCCACCTTGGGCAGCGGCGGAAGGTCGAGGGGATCGGCGGCAGGCCAGTCGGCGAACAGAGTCTGAATCTTAACCGCCATCTCTTCCTGGCGGAAGTCGCCCACCACGGCCAGCATGGCGTTGTTCGGGTGGAAGAAACGGCGGTGGTAGGCCTGAAGGTCCTCGCGCTGAATCGCGGCCGCCTGCGCGGGGGTGAGCGGTCGTCCCAGGGGGTGGGCCCCGGTGTACATCGTCCGGGTGAACTCGCGGGCCAGCAGGCGCGGCGGGCTGTCCGGCAGCCGGCGCAGATCCTCGATCAACCGGCCCTTGGATGTCTGGAGCGGCTCGGCGGCGAAGGCGGGGTGCCGGATCATCTCCGCCAGGAGCGAGAGCGCCCGATCGGCGTCCTTGGCCAGGGAACTCGCGCGAAGCGAGATCGTCTCCGCGGAGCTGGCAGGCTCGATGGAGGCCCCCATGACCTCCAGCTCTTCGTCCAGCGCGGAGAAGGGCAGGCGCGTCGTGCCCCCGTTGCGGAGCTGCGAGGCGGTGAGCTGGGCGACTCCCGGTCGGGCGGCAGGCTCGTACAGGCTGCCCGCGCGGAACACCACGTGGGCGTCCAGGAGGGGAAGCGAGCGATCCTCCGCCAGGTAGAGGATCAGGCCGTTGGGGAGGACGCGCCGCTCCACCTCGCGCCCCACGCGCGGGACGGCGATCTGGAGCGGCGGGTAGTGAAGCCGCTCCACCAGCGCCGCACCCGGCGAGTGCCGCGGTCCGTGCCGCGAGGGTGACTCGGTCGCACACCCCCACAGGACAAGCGCGAGGGCGGCCAGAACCGCCGTGCGCGGCGAGGCGCGTTGCCGCCCCCCCCTCCGGCGTCTGACAGGTCCGACGGGTCCGACTTTGGCAGGAACGGTCATGGCGTCAGTGGATTCTGCGACATCTGCGGACAAGCTCTTCCGGGTCAATTCGACTCCCAGGGGGCGGCGCTGCTGGGCCGGCCAGCCGGCCGGCCGGGCGCCGCGCTTCCGCCGCGGACCAGCCAGGCCACGATGCGTTGCTCCGGTGCGAGGTAGCGCGAGGCCACGGCAACCACCTCCTCGGCCGTGACGGCCTGATTCCTCTCCCGCTCCTCGAAGACGTAGCCCCAATCCCCGGTGAGGGCCCAGGCGTTCCCGAGGTGGGAGGCCAGCCCGGCGTTGGAGGCGAGACTCCGGATGGCTTCCACCTCGATCTGGTTGCGGACCTTCAACAGTTCTCTCTCCGTGGGTGGCTCGGCCTGGGCGCGCGCCACCTCCTCCTCGATGGCGCGCTCCAGCTCCTCCAGGGTGTGGGGGCTCCGCGGCGTCGCCTGGACCAGGAACAATCCTGCATGCCGCAGGAACCACGGGCCGGCAGTGACGCTGGTGGCCAACCGCTCTTTCTCCACCAGGCGCGTGTGGAGCCGCGAGGATCGACCCTCGCCCAGCAGGGTGCCCAGGGCGTTCAAGGCGTACGTATCCCGGTGGGCAAGAGGCGGCACGCGGTAGAGCATGAGGAGCTGGGGCTCTGCGGGAAACTCGACCCGGAGGCGCCGCTCGCCGCGCTGGGGGGGCTCGTCCACGACGGGGGGCGGCGGCATCGACTGGGCTGGGATGTCACCGAAGTAGCGTTCCATCGTGCGGATGACCTCGGCCGGGTCCAGATCACCCACCAGGACCGCCACGGCGTTGTTCGGCGCGTAATAGGTCCGGAAGAATTCACGGGCCTGGGGGCGGCTGAGATTCTCCAGCTCTCCGGGCCAACCCAGGACCGGATGGCGGTAGGGAAGGGCCACGAAGGCGGCGGCCAGGGCGGACTCCAGCAGCTGGCCTCGCGGGCTGGTGTCCACGCGCTCGCGCCGCTCCTCGAACACCACGTCGCGCTCGGTGTAGAATTCGCGAAACACCGGATTCCGCATCCGGTCGGACTCCAGGAGCGCCCAGAGTTCGAGTCGGTTCTTGGGCAGACTCACGAAGTACTGGGTCCCCTCGCGCGAGGTGGAGGCATTCAGCCGTGTCCCGCCGTTCCGCCGGTAGATATCCCAGAGCTCGTTCCTGATGACAAAGGTCTTCGCCTGGGCCTCCAGCCCAGCGATCTCTTTCTCCAGCGCCGCCACGGCTGTGGCATCCACCATCCCACCGGGCAGCCGGACCTTGGCCCGCTCTGCCTGCAGGGCGGCATACCGCCGATCGATTCGCTCCAGAATGGGCAACTCCCGGTCCGGGTCCGTGGTCCCAAAAAGCCCGGTGCCCTTGAACATCATGTGCTCCAGGAGATGGGCGAGCCCCGTCTGTCCGGACGGCTCCGAGGCGCTCCCCACCTTGAAGCGGAGATACGCGGAGAATGTCGGGGACTCCCGCCGCTCCACGATGAGGACCTGCATCCCGTTTCTCAAGGTGTGCTGGGTGATGGGCAAGCGGATGTCTTGCGGCAGGGATGCGGCTGCTGCCGTGCGCCCGAAACCGCAGAGCGCGATGATCAGCAGGAAACACGATGCTCGCCGTTGGAAGAAAGGCATGCAGACCTCCGAAAGGTTTCAGGTCTTGGAATTTAGCACGCTAAGAGTCCCATATCAAAGCGACAAGCGAGGAAGAAGAAGAATTGGTGATCGCTGGCGATTGGCCGGCAGGTGTGCCCGGGCCCGGGTGTCCAGGGATTCGTGGTGCCTGGCATCATCGCGCAGTAATCGTTTGCGGGATTTGGCACAGACGCGCGTGCCTCTTGGGACAATCTCGTCCCCAGCGTTTCCGTTCTGCGACGTTGTCCTATTAATCTGACAATTGCCCAAGGGCGGAACCCCTTGAGAAACAAGCACTCCGGATCTCTCAGGCCTTTGGCAAACGCTCCGGAGGGCCGTGGCACCCCCTTTGCTTCACTCCTCACCAGGATCAACTCATCCGGTTCGCCTCCCTCGTGGCGGTCGCCGGGTACCGAGGCCGGAACTTTCGTGGGCTGTGGAGCGAAGACATGCAGACGGCGTCTCCCAAGAGCGAGAGCGATATCATCTTGCAGGCAATCGCCAAGGAAAAGGCCTCGTATGCCCGCCTGGCCTCCGCCGCCCAGGCCTGCACCTGCCCCAAGGCCAGGCGTCTCTACAACCAGCTGGCGCTGGACGAACTGAAACATCTGCTGACCCTGGTGAGTTTGATGGATGGCCTGGCCGAGGATTGCCTCACCCAGCTGGATCTCACGATCCCCATCGGCGGACCCCCCGACCCGTTACCCCAGACCGAAGACAGCATCCTCCGCTCCACCATGGCCGAGGAGGAGCGATCCCGGAACCTGTTCGCCCACCTGGCGAAGGGGGTGGATCGGGAGGAGCTCCTCTCACTCCTGGAGATGCTCCGATCCGAAGAGCAAGAACATCTGACCCGCCTCCGCTCGATGCTGTACGGGTTGGAGGCGGATCGACCGCTCGTGACCAAGTGGCTGCGGTCCATTCGCCGCCTGATCCCCTCGGGGTACTTGCACTAAGAGGCAACGCAGGTGAGATCGATGTGGGGGAGGATAGTGCTGGGGCTGCTCGCGGTCTTGGGGGCCGCGACCCCGAACCCTCGTCCTCTCTGGGCCGACGGCGACCACGGTGGAGCTTCCCGCGCGATCCGGGAAGAGATGGGCGACGGCCGGTACGACCTCTGGATCACCCTCCAGCCGAATCCGCTTCTCGCGGGCCGTCCCGCCGTGATCAAGGCGCAAATCGTGGATCGGGCGAGTGGCGAGATCCTCCGCGGCGCACGGGTGCAGATGTCCATCCCGGGATGGTTGCCGCCGTCCCTGCGTCAAGAGAGTGCGGCGAAGGGCCCGGTCCCGGACGAGATCGAGCGCGAGCGCCAGATGGCCATCCGATCCCTCCAGGAGAGGGTTCGGGCAGACCTGCACGTTGGGCAGGTCCTCCCCGGTCCGGCTGACGAGGTCGCCCCGGGCGTGTATGCCCTGGAATTCACCCCGCTGGCGGCCGAGCCCTACGACCTTCACGTGAGTCTCCCGAATCGGGACGGGCGGCCGGACGGGGGATTGACCTCCGTGGTTGTCGCCATGCCCGTGACCTGGGAATGGCCGGTCAACCCGAGGCTGCTCCTGGTCGCGGTGGCCGTCCTGGGCCTCGCCGGATCGGCCCTGCTCATCCTGCGGCTCCGCGGCGACGACTTGGCCCCGGGCGAGCGGTTCAACTTCCTGGCCATCCCCTGGTTCCGGCGCATCGTCACCTCCCCCGGCTTTCTGCCCGCGATGCAAGTCCCGCTCGCGTTCCTGTTCGCCATCATCGTCTTCCTCGGTATTGCCGACACCGCCGTGGCGGGGCGGAATCTCGCCACCAAGCTCACCTGGACCATCTGGTGGGCCGGCATCATCTTCACCTTCGTCCTCGTGGGGCGGCTCTGGTGCCTCATGTGCCCGATCGGGGCGGTGAACGAGTGGGCCTCGCGCCTCGCCCAGCCGACCCGGCGGTGGCCTGCGCCGCTCCGCAACCTGTGGATCGCCAACGGGAGCTTCGTCCTTCTCACGCTGGCCGACGTGCAGCTCGGGGTCGTCCGCGATCCGCGGGTCACGGCCTGCATCATCCTCCTGCTCCTGGCGAGCGCGGTTCTGACCGGGCTCCTCTTCCAGCGCCGCACCTTCTGCCGCTACCTCTGCCCCATCACGGGACTCATCGGGATCTACGCCATGGTGGCGCCGCTGGAGTTGCGCGTCAAGCGCTGCCAGACCTGCGGCACCCACAGGGAGAAGGAGTGCTTCGTGGGCGGCCCGGCGAATGTGGGCTGCCCCATGTTCGAGCGTCCGTGGGAGATGGACACCAACGCCTACTGCAACCTCTGCTTCGAGTGCGTGAAGGGCTGCGGGCGCGACAATCTGGTCCTCCGCCTGCGGGCCTTCGGCGCGGACCTCTGGCGGGCGGGTGAGCGGCGCCTCGACGAGGCCTACTTCGCCGTGGTCCTTGCCGGGGCCAGCCTGTTCCTCACTGGCGAGATGGTGCAGCCCTGGCGCGACGCCATGGACTGGATCGGAACGCGCCTGCCGCACCAGATTCTCGGCGGCGTCAGCCACAAGACCATGGAGGGGCTGATCAGCTCGGCTGCGTTCCTGGTCGTGACCCTCGGGGTGGTCCCGCTCTCGATCCTGGCGGCCGCCTGGGGGACGCAGCGGCTCCTCCTCCGGGGTGGCAAGAGGCACGAGCTCCGGCAGATCTTCACGGTCTTCGGCTACATGTTCATCCCCATCGGGCTCTGCACGCATCTCGCCCACAACCTCCACCACCTCTTCGACGAGGGGCCCGGGATCGTGCCGGTCCTGCAGCGGACCATCAACCGGTTCACGTCCGTCTCGGCCGGCGTGCCCGCGTGGGACCTGCCGGCGATCCTCCCCCACGAGGTGGTATATTGGATGCAGATGCTCCTCGTCATGGGCTTCTACGGCGTGAGCCTGTACGCCGGCTCGCGACTGGCCCGCCGCCACTTCAGCAATGCCGAGACAACCTTCCGCGCGGCGGCCCCCATGATCGTGGTCTCGCTTCTCCTCATGCTCGTGAACGTCTACGTGCTGAGCCAGCCCATGGCGGCCCGGCACAGTCACTGAAAACCGCGGGGCAGGAGGCCCCGCTTGATCGGGCCCTCGCCGCGGCGAGGCAAGGAGGAAGGACGATGTTGCAGGAAATGGATCTGTGGTCGCCCGAGCGGGAGTTGCGGCTCTTGGAGGAGCTGGCCGAGGCCGAGGCGAAGGCCTTCGACGTCGACCTGGGCCTCCCCGTCCCGACCGCCGCAGCGGATTCCGAGCGGGCCTGGGTGGCGTACTGGCACCTGCCGCCGAACGGGATCCCGCCGAAGGCCCGGTCGAACCAGCGCCCGACCAGTGGACGATAGGACGGCCAAGATGGAGTCCAACCTGACGCACCCGAGATGGGCGATGCTGCTTCTGGCGGCGGCCCTCAGCCTGGCGTGGGGCCTCCTGGTGGCCCTATAATCCGTCGAGCCAGCCCTGGTCTTCATCGTGTTCGAAACCCCGGCGGTTCGCTCCTCCGCCGGGGTTTCGTTTCTCCACCGGCCCTGCGGGGGCGTGGCGATCTCCGGGGAATCCGGGGCGAGGTGAACAATCCATCCATTTCGCCTTTTTCGATTGACGCTCTGCTTCCGACCGTGCTAACAGAGGTCCCATCCGCAGCATCCCATTGACGATCGGAGGCGGAGCATGCTCGCCAGCGTCCTCCGTCGCGCCGCCCAAGAGGTAGACTTCCTCCGGGTCAACCGTGCATCCGCCACGAGTACCCCGTCTTTCCGCCGGCAGCCGATGCAGGTGGGGCCATGAACTACGACGAGTTGATGCGGCAGCTTGAGTCCGTGGACCGCCGGCTGGCGACCTGGGGACAGCAGGCGGGGGCATCTCCCGAGCGAGATGCCGCGACTGACGGGTTCCGGGAGGAGCTGGCCGCCGCCCTGGAAAAATTGCGCACGGCGAGCGAGGAGCTGCGGGTGCAGCATGAGGAGTTGCTGGCCGCCCGAGAGCACGTTGAGGCGGAGCGTGGGCGATACCAGGACCTGTTCGAATTCGCGCCGGACGGCTATCTGGTGACGGATTCGGAAGGGGTCATCCAGGATGCGAACCGTGCGGCAGCCGCCATGTTCGGGGTTCCCCGGGACTTCCTGGTGGGCAAGCCCCTCCTCGTGTTTGTCGCAAGGGAAGAGCATGAGACGTTTCTCGGCCATTTCAGACGGACGCGTGCGGACGTGCTCCCCGTGGTGACCTTCGAGGTCCGCCTCCAGCCGCGACAGGGAGCGCCCTTCCCGGCCGCCCTCCGGATCGGCCTCGTGCGGGACAACGCCGGACACTTGACCGGTCTCCGGTGGCTCCTGCGGGACATTGCCCAGCTCAAGCAGGCGGAAGAGGCACTGCAGCGGGCGAATGAAGAGCTGGAGCACCGCGCCGGCCAGCTGGTCGCCCTGGACAGGGCTGGCCGGGCCCTGACCAGCTCTCTCGATCCGGAGGCGGTGCTGCGGTTGCTGATGAGCGAGGTGCGGAGTCTCCTCGGCACCGAGGGGGTGGGCGTCCTGCGGTCCGAGTTGCGGGGTGATGAGCTGGTCTTCATCGCCGCGGAAGGCGCCGGCTTGGAACGACTGTTGGGGCAGCATGTGCCGACGGCGGACAGCATCGTCGGATGGGTGTTCCGCGAGCGACAGGCGGCCTTGATCCATGACGTGCGGGGGGACCCCCGCCATTATGACAAGCTCGATGGCTTCGCCGAGATCCCGCTGCGCTCGATGCTGGCGGTCCCGCTGATCTCCAAGGGGGCCGTCATCGGCGTCCTCGGGGCGGTCAACAAGATTGCCGGCGCGTTCTCCGAGGCCGATCTGCAAGTCCTGGCGGCCATCGCGAATCCCGCGGCCATCGCCATCGAGAACGCGCGGCAGTATTCGGCGGAGCAGAGCCGCCGCAGGCAGCTCGAGGCCGTCCGCTTTGTCACGACGGAGATCACGCGGGAGCTGGACCTGGCGAAGGTCCTGCAGCTCATCATGCGGTCTGCGGGAGAGCTGCTGGATGCCGGCTCGGGCACGGTCTGGCTCTGGGACGAGGCAGAGCAAGCCCTTGTCCCGCACGCCTGGCTGGGCCGCAGCCAGTGGGTAGGCGATCACCATCTGCGGCTCGGTGAGGGGTTGGTGGGCCTCGTGGCGGAACGGCGGCGGGGCATGATCGTCAACGACTACCAGCACTGGCCCCAGGCACTGCCCTTCGTCCTGGAGCGGGGCGGGATCACGGCGGCCGTCGGCGAGCCCCTCCTGTTCCACGGCCGGCTCCTGGGGGTGCTCGCGGTGGACAACGAGGGGACCGGCCGGACGTTCACCCAGGAAGACGGCGATCTCCTGGCGCTCTTCGCCTCCCAGGTCGCGATCGTCATCCAGAACGCCCAGCTCTTCGAGCAGGTCCGGGCCAGTCGCGAGCGTCTGGAGAGGCTCTCCCGCAGGCTGGTGGAGGTGCAGGAGGTCGAGCGAAGGCACATCGCCCGCGAACTCCACGACGAGATCGGGCAGTCGCTGACCGGGCTCAAGCTCATCATGGGCATGAGCGCGCGCGGTCCGGAGGACCGGTGGAAGCAGAACCAGGCCGATGCCCAGGCGCTGGTGAATGATCTGCTGTCCCAGGTCCGCGAGCTGTCCCTCAACCTGCGCCCGGCGATGCTGGACGATCTGGGCCTGCTGCCCGCGCTGGTGTGGTACTTCGAGCGGTACCGGGCCCGGACCCACGTGGAGGTGCGCTTCAAGCACGTCGGGGTGGAGGGCCGGCGGTTTCCGGCCGAGGTGGAAACGGCCGTCTTTCGCATCACGCAGGAGGCCCTGACGAATGTCGCCCGTCACGCCAGGGTGGGCGAGGTGACCGTCCGGCTCTGGGCCGCCGACGGGACGCTGGCGGTGCAGATCGAGGATACGGGGGTCGGGTTCGATCCGGAGGTCGCAATGGCCGCGCATGTCACCAGCGGCTTGACTGGGATGCGCGAGCGGGTGGGGTTGCTGGGCGGGCGGATGACGGTGGAATCGGCACCCGGAGCAGGCGCCTGCGTGGCGGCCGAACTGCCCATCGAGGGTGTGGGGTCTGGCGGGTGAGATGGAAGGTCTCGCCCAGCCGCAGGGGGGTTGGGGAGCTGGGGGGAAAGTCGAGGCGGAGATGAGCCAAACAACCATCGTGCTGGCGGACGACCATCACATCGTCCGCCAGGGGCTCCGAACCTTGCTGGAGGCCGAGCCGGAATACGCCGTCGTCGGTGAGGTCGCGGATGGACTGAAGGTGGCCGACCTGGTGGAGCAATTGAGGCCGGACGTGCTGGTGCTCGACCTGATGATGCCCGGCCTGAACGGCCTGGAGATCACCCGACAGGTCGCCCAGCGGTCCCCCAAGACCCGGATCGTCATCCTCTCCATGCATGCGGATGAGGCCTACGTTCTGGAGGCGCTCCGGCACGGGGCCTCCGGTTATGTCCTCAAGGATGCCAGCACTGCCGATGTGGTGCAGGCCGTTCGCGAGGTGGCCGCCGGCCGGCACTATCTGAGCCGCCCCTTATCCGAGCGCGCCATCGAGGCCTACGCCCAGAAGGCTCAGGCCGCCACGCTGGATCTGTACGACACCCTCACCACCCGCGAGCGGGAGATCCTGCAGTTGGCTGCGGAGAGCCATACAAGCACCGAGATCGCGGCCCGCCTGGGAATCAGCCCCCGCACGGCAGAGACCCATCGAGCCAACCTGATGCGGAAGCTCGGGTTGCAAAGTCAAACCGATCTGATCCGCTACGCCATCCGCCGAGGGATCTTGAGCCTGGAATGAAATGGGTACAAATCCCCACCAACAAGCGTTGAGAGCCTAGATCGGGGCCGTCGCCACCGCCATCTTCGATTATCTTCCTCCGCCCCTTCGCGGAGGAGGGCCCACCCCCGCACGCCGATCCCTCCCCGAGGGGAATCCCAGGCTTCGGTCCAGCCTGACAGTGTTGCAGCCCATGGGCTGCCGGCAAACTCACCTGCCTGGGGCTCCAACCCCCGCAAGGTCGGGAAACCCCTTGTTTCTCGTCAGTTCTGGTCATCTTGATCGAATCCAGGCCGGAGGGAGGGAAAAATACGGGATTTTTCTGCAGAAACTACGCTGATGTACGGATAGACAAGCCTCCGGATCGGATTCAAATTAGGCGCAAGGAGCCTGAGGCTGCCTCTGAATCTGATAAGGTGAGACATATGGCACCTCCAATTTCGGTCCTGCTGGTGGATGACAATCCGATTTTCCTGCGAATCCTCACACGCTTTCTGGAGGAGCGCAGCAGGCTTGAGGTGATCGTCGTCGGATCGGCCGATGGGGGCGAAAAGGCGCTGGCCAAGGCCCCACTCCTCAAGCCGCAGGTCATACTCGTGGACCTGGCAATTCCCGATATTCACGGCCTGGAGCTTATTCCTCGCCTGCGGGCACTCATGCCCGGCGCAAGAATAATCGCCCTGACATTGATGGATCCGGGCAGCTACCGCGAGGCAGTCATGGCTGCCGGGGCGGATGCATTTGTCTCGAAGGCCACACTCGAGACCGATCTGCTCCCGGCGATCCGGCGACTCGCGCAAGGCGGCCAGTTCCGGGGAGTCGCCGAGAATAATGCGGTCTCTGTGTAACCCATCATTCTCCTGACGGGGACCTGGTGATGCATTCCTTCGATCTGCCCCGGCGGCTACTGTTCATCGACGATGATGCCTTGATCCGGAGGACCTTCGGCCAGCTCCTCCGAAATGCCGGACACACGGTGGAGGAGGCCGACGGGGGCGCCGCGGGCCTCGCCATCCTCACCCAGAAACCGGTGGATCTCGTCGTCACGGATCTCGGGATGCCGGGCCTCACCGGGTGGGATGTCGCGCGCGCGGTGAAGGCCCGCAGCCCGCATCTCCCGGTGGTCCTCGTCACCGGGTGGGCGAACGCCATCGCGACCGATGATCGGGAACGAGCCCTTGTGGATGCTATCCTGCCGAAGCCGTGCACGCTCCAGGACATCCAGGCCGTCATCGGCCGCCTGACTGCCAAGGAATCGTCTGTCTGCGTCTAGGGCGGTATTCACGGCTAGCCAGGATCGCTTGGAGGGGGCAGGGGAGGGGGAGCAGGGGAAGGGGGAACGGGTGGGGGGGGTGCGCAAGCATCCTCCCACCCCACTGCTCCGTCGGTGGGCATCGTGCGATGCCGGGTGGGAGAAGCAGTGGTCGCTGGCAGGCGAGGCACGCTCATGATGAGGCCAGAGACAATCCGCGGGCTGGCCGAACAGCTTCGACAGGTCCAATTGCCGGTTTGCCCGCAGATGCGGCCGAGGTGCACGTGGTGGTCCCAGATCGAGGGATACTGCTCTTCTGACGCCGCTCCCGGCTGGCTCATGCTGCCAGGCGTGGATGAGTTCCACGCGTACTGCACGACTGGAAGGTATCATGACTGCCCGTGGTTCGGAGGGCTGCGGGACGGCCTGGGCGAGGTCGCGCATCTCCATCCGAGGACCCCGGCGCTGAAGGGCAGCCAAGCGCTTGCCGAGGGACGGGAACCGGGCAACAAGGCGTGAGGACGATCCGGTCCGCACGTTCATCCGGGCCGGGTCATCATTCCCCTCAGGGACGGACGGAGAGGATCATGGCAACCATCGTCGAGTACACGGACCAGAAGGCGCCGCAGAACCTCTACCCGGAGCGGATCATCTCTCCCTCCCGATCCGGGCCGTGCTGCTTCTCCGACATGGAGGAGATCGGCACGTCACAAGCGGAAGGGCGGTGGGTGTACCAGTACAAGCGCTGCCGGAAGTGCGGATTCGCCGTGCGGGTGATCCTGCGCGAGCTGCCGGACGAGTCGCTGGTGGTCGAGCTGCGCCAGATCCTGGCCACCGCCTTTCAACGAAACGTTCCCGACTGACCGGGTCGGTGCATCCCCCGGTCATTCGCGTTGCGGCCGGGGGAAGGGGTCCGGGATGATGCGCGGTGAAGACGCGTCCCGTCCCTTCGAGCCCCCCGAAGTCTGCTCCCGCCGGTGCGCGAGGACTCGCCGCCCGAAGCCGATCCCCTTCCGGGGCCCGACAGCGGTCTCCCGGACGACCCACCCCTCACCAGGGAATGGCACGGATTCCACGAGCGCGGCGCCCTGACCCGACGCCCACGGCTCCCGCCTCTCCCCTCTCGGAAAACTCGCCGCTGGCTTCCACAGGCCTTCCACTTCTCCACAGGGCCGCCATTGCCCGTCGCCGTCGGGGGGTTGACATGCCCGGGTCTCCGTTATACCCTACGGGGGTATAGTACAGGAGGATCCGCGGCCATGATGGACCCAGAGACGAAGCGTCGGGCGCTCCACCGTCTCCGACGCATCCAAGGACAGGTGCAGGGCGTCCAGCGCATGGTGGAGGAGGACAAGTACTGCGTGGACACCATGCTCCAGATCTCGGCGATCCAGGGGGCCCTGGAGCAGGTGTCGAAGATCCTCATGCACCGCCACATCGAAAGCTGCGTGCTGGATAGCATGCAGGCGGGTAGCGACGGGGAGCGGGCGAAAAAAATCGAGGAGCTGATCGGCGTCTTCTCCCGGTACGGCGGGTTCAGCTCGCGCTGACTCACGGCGGGCTTGACCCTTCAAGGGAATCGCAATGTCGACCTACGACGTGGCGATCGTCGGGGCGGGGCCGGCGGGTTCGACGGCGGCGCGGGAATTGGCCCAAGCCGGAGTCCGGGTTTGCCTGCTGGATCGCGCGCGGTTCCCGCGGCCCAAGGCGTGCGGCGGGGCCCTGTCGCCTCGCGTGCTCCGGCATCTCCCGCCGGGGGCGGAGAAGCTGTGTCGCAGCCGGATCTGCCGTGCCGTCTTCACCTTCCGGTCGGGCCGGCCGTTCGAGCTTCACTCCAGCGTGCCCATGGGATACATGGTCTGCCGGCAAGAGTTCGACGCCTGGCTGCGGGCGGCTGCCGAGGAGGCCGGTGCGCGGGTGCTGGAGGGTATGGTCGTCCGGTCCGTCGAGCGCGTGGGAGCCGCATTCGTCCTGGGCTCCGGAGGGGACCGGATCCGGGCGTGGTCGGTGGTCGGAGCGGACGGTGCGAACAGCCGGGTGGCGGCCCAGATGTTTCCCCGGCGCCGTCCCGCGCGATTCGTCGGGGTGGAGGCGGAGGTGCCGCCCAGGGGTGGCACGCGTGACGACACGGTCCTGGTGGACGTGGGGCGGTACCCCGGCGGGTATGCCTGGGCCTTCCCGAAGGGGGACTGTGTCAACGTGGGGGTCATGCTGGAGTTCAGCCGCGGTCGGCAGTTGCGGCGCGCGCTCAAGTACTTCGTCTCCGGAGCGCCCGAGTTGCCGGCCGAGGCCGCCATGGGCCAGCGGGTCGCGCCGATCGCCGCCCCGTGGTCGGAGCCGACCCCGTGCGCCGTGGAGGGCGTCCTCCTGATCGGGGATGCGGCCCGCCTCGCCGACCCCTTCCTGGGGGAGGGCATCTACCATGCCATCCGGAGCGGGAGCCTGGCCGCGAAGGCGCTCGTCGCCGGCCGGGACCACGCCGCTGCCGCCGGGCAGTACCGGGCGGCCATCGCCGAGACGATCTGGCCGGACCTGCGCGCCGCATCCCGGATCGCCGTCCTGTTCCACCGGATGCCCCGGTGGTGGCACCGGATCCTGTCGCGAATGCCCATGGCGTTGCTCCAGCATGTGGCCGTCCTGACCGGGGAGCAGTCATACGCAGGTCTCCTGCGCCACCTGGTCGAGCGGATTGAAGCCACGGCGGGAGGATGGTTGTCGCAGCGGCTGGGCGTCGGGTCGGCCGAGAGGCTGATGAGCCGGCGCGGATAGTCTGCCACCGCGAACAGATGACTTGGAATTGGAAGCGTTCAGCCGTGAGCCCCACCTCGGCACTATCTGCCCTCCCTCCCACCCGCGAGCGGGGGAGAGGGAGCGCTCACGGTTTTGCATTGGATCGGAGTGAAACATGAGTCCGGTTCGAGACCCTGTGCGTGGGACGACGATGGTCAAGGACGAGGCGAGGGCGAGCACGGGCGGGGGGGAGGGGACCGCCGGCCGGCTCGACCTCGGCATCCAGGGAATGCACTGCGCCTCCTGCGTCTCGGGTGTGGAGAAGGCGCTGCTGGCCGTTCCCGGGGTGCAGAAGGCGGTGGTGAATCTGGCGGCCGAGCGGGGGAGCGTGCTGTACGACCCTCGCACCACGAATCCGGCCGGCCTGGTGAAGGCCGTCGCCGAGGCGGGGTACACACCCGTCGTGGAAAGGCTGACGATCCCCATCGGCGGAATCTCCTGTGCCTCGTGTGTGGCCACCATCGAGGGCGCTTTGCGCGGCACGCCAGGGGTGGTGTCTGCGGCCGTGAACTTCGCGACGAACGCCGCGACGGTGGAGTTCGTGCCCGCGACCGTGGCCGTGGCGGATCTCCGCCGGGTCATCCGGGATGCGGGCTACGAGCCGCTGGAGGTGGCCGAGGGCGCGTCCCTTGCCGACCACGAGAAGGCGGCCCGGGAGCGCGAGGTCCGCACCCTCAAGAGAAAGCTGGCCGTGGGGATCTCCCTGACCGTCCCGATTTTCCTCGGCAGCTTCCCCGAGTGGTTCCCATGGATCCCGACGCCTCTCCAGAATTTCCGGGTCCTCCTGGCACTGGCGACCCCGGTCCAGTTCTGGGTGGGTGCGCAGTTCTACCGGGGGTTCTGGGCGGCGCTCCGGCACAAGACCTCGGACATGAACACGCTGATCGCCGTCGGCACCTCGGCGGCGTATCTCTACAGCCTGGCCATGACGGCCGCCCCAGGCTTCTTCCTGGCGCGGGGCATCAAGCCGGCGGTCTACTTCGACACCGCCGCGGTCATCATCACCCTCATCCTGCTCGGCCGCCTGCTGGAGGCGATCGCCAGGGGACGGACCTCCGAGGCGATCAAGCGGCTCATGGGCCTGCGGCCCAAGACGGCCCGGGTCGTGCGGGACGGGGAAGAGCGGGACATTCCCGTGGAGGATGTCCGGATCGGCGACCTGGTGATCGTGCGCCCCGGCGAGAAGGCGCCCGTGGACGGCGTGGTGCGGGAGGGGGCCTCGGCCGTGGACGAGTCCATGCTGACCGGGGAGAGTATTCCGGTGGAAAAGCGGCCGGGGGACCAGGTGATCGGGGCCACCCTCAACAAGACCGGGACGTTCACGTTCGAGGCGACGAAGGTGGGCAAGGATACGGTCCTGGCCCAGATCATCAGGCTGGTGGAGGAGGCGCAGGGCTCCAAGGCACCCATCCAGCGGATGGCGGACTACGTGGCCAGCATCTTCGTCCCGACGGTCATCGGGGTCGCGGTCTTCACCTTCGGTGTCTGGTGGGTCCTCGGACCGAGGCCGGCGTTCCTCTTCGGCCTGCTGAACTTCGTGGGCGTCCTGATCATCGCCTGCCCCTGCGCGCTGGGCCTGGCGACACCGACCGCCATCATGGTCGGGACGGGGAAGGGGGCCGAGCACGGGATCCTGATTCGGAGCGGCGAGAGCCTGGAGACCGCCCACAAGATCCGGACCATCGTCTTCGACAAGACCGGCACCCTGACCAAGGGGGAACCGGAAGTGACGGATGTCGTACCGAGCGCCGAGCGCCGAGCCACGAGCCGCGAGACGGGAGGCGCGAGGCGCGAGGCGCTCCTGCAACTGGCGGCGTCACTGGAGCGGGGGTCCGAGCACCCGCTGGGCGATGCGATCATCGCCCGTGCCAAGGCGGAGGGCCTCGCCCTGAGCAAGGTCGAAGGGTTCGAGGCCGTGCCCGGCCATGGGGTGCGCGGCACGGTGGACGGGCGGACGGCCCTGCTGGGCAATGCGAGGTTCATGCGCGACGCGGGCATCCCCCTCGGGGAGATGGAGGCGGAGGCTCTGCGGCTCGCCGAGCAGGGAAAGACGCCGGTGTTCGTCGCCGCGGACGGCAAGCTTTCCGGGCTGATCGCCGTTGCCGACACACTCAAGTCGGGCGCTGCGGAGGCCATTCGGGCCCTGCACAGCCTCGAGATCGAAGTGGTCATGATCACGGGAGACAACCGGCGGACCGCCTCCGCCATTGCCGGGCAGGCGGGGATCGATCGCGTCCTGGCCGAAGTCCTGCCCGAGCAGAAGGCGAGCGAGGTGAAGAAGCTTCAGGGCGAAGGCAAGGTCGTTGCCATGGTCGGGGATGGGATCAACGATGCGCCTGCCCTGGCGCAGGCGGACGTCGGCATCGCAATCGGAACGGGGACGGACGTGGCCATGGAGGCCTCGGACATCACCCTGATCCGCGGAGACATCGCCGGCGTGGTGACGGCCATCCAGCTCTCCAGGCGGACGCTCCGGACGATCAAGCAGAACCTGTTCTGGGCGTTCATCTACAACGTCCTGGGGATCCCCATCGCCGCCGGCATCCTGTATCCATTCACCGGGATGCTCTTGGATCCCATGGTGGCCTCGGCGGCCATGGCCGCCTCGTCGGTCTCGGTGGTGAGCAACTCGCTCCGCCTCCGTCGCTTCCGGCCGAGTCTCACGCGGTAAGGGGTGGAGCGGAGCCGTCGAATCGGATGACCCCCCGGGTAGCGCTTCCGGCCTTTCGAGTGCCCTCCGGCCCCTCTGTCGCGGCAGCCCTGTATCCGGGCGCCACGAATCTCGCACTCGACGGAACTCGGTCCCTTTCCTTCGATCGGGCCGGCCGGCTGATCCGGGCGTTCTGGGACGGGCGGTCCATCCGTCGCAGCCTGGACGACCGCTACGTCGAGAAGCGGAAGACGGGGGCGTACCCCTGGAGCTCCGCGCGAAGGGAGCTGGATCCGACCGGGCGAGAGGCCCTGCTGAAGGCCATTGCGTGCGAGGTGTCGGCTATCCGGCGCGGGCTGGACCGGGGGCCGGGGCTCCTTCCGGATGACGGGCGCCTGGAGCTGGCGGCGCGATTGCAGGATATCCTGCGATGGACGCCTGGGGCGCTGGAGGCCGACGCCCGTCGCTTCCGGTCGATCTATCTGCCCGTCCCCATCCTGCCCCCGGACCAGTACGGGGCCCTGGTCGTGCAGGTCACCGAGGGCTGCTCGTACAACCAGTGCACGTTCTGCCGACTCTATCGGGGCCGCCCCTTTCACGTGAAATCGCCGGGGGAGCTACGGGCGCACGTCCGGGGAGTGCGGGAGTTCTTCGGGGAGGGGCTGCGCCTCCGGACGGGCATCTTCCTCGCCGACGCCAACGCCCTGGTCCTCCCGCCGGCCCGCCTCCTGGACGTCCTTTCTCTGCTCCACGCAGAGCTGCCGATCGGTCCGGGCGGGCTCCGTGGGGTCTACTCCTTCATCGACGCCTTCAGCGGGGCGCCCAAGTCCGCCGAGGAGTTGAGAGAGCTGGCCGGGCAGGGGCTCAGGCGGGTGTACCTCGGGCTGGAGAGCGGGTGCGATGACCTGCTGCAGTTGCTGGGCAAGCCGGCGACCGCAGCCGAGGCGCTGGACCTCGTCGCCAGGCTGCGGGAGGCGGGTGTCCACGTGGGCATCATCGCCCTCCTGGGGATCGGCGGCGACCGCTACGGGGAGCGACACCTGACAGATACGCTGGCCGCAGTGAACGCCATGCGCCTGGGGAAGCAGGATCTGCTGTGTCTGTCGCCCCTCGCGGCGGACCCCGACTCTGTCTATCGACAGCGGGAGCGCGAGGCCGGCATCCGTCCCCTGACCGAGGCGGAGACGGACGCGCAGCTCAGGGCCCTGAAGGCGGGCCTCCGCTTCGACCCGCGGGGCCGGCCCAAGGTCGCCCTCTACGATATCCGCGACTTCGTGTATTGACTCGACCTCACCAACGCCAAAATCCCCCCTCGCCCCCCTTTGGCAAAGGGGGGAACGGGGGGATTTGCTCAATCGCTGCGACCATTGACCAGCCGCATGTGAATAGCAATGGGGCTAAGGGGGGGTGTCGGGATAGGTGATGGGTGACTTCGGGGGGCGCACCCAGGCCTCGCCGGCGAGGACCTCCTCGCCGCGCTGGTTCCGGCAGGTGGTGCGGAGCCGGACCCGGTTCCGCTCCCGGAGGATCTCCGTCACCTCGACGCGGGCGGTCAGCGCGTCCCCAGGCTTCACGGGTCCGAGGAACCGCAGCTCCTGTGACACGTAGATCGTGCCGGGGCCGGGCAGCCGTGTGCCGATCACGGCCGAGATGAGCCCGGCGGTCCAGATCCCCGGGGCAATGGGTTCACGGAACGGCGTGGAGGCGGCGAAGGCGCGGTCGGAGTGGACGGGGTTCCGGTCGCCCACGGACTCGACAAACTTGGCGATATCCGCCGCCGTCACCTCGCGGGAAAGCTCCGCGGCATCTCCCACGGCAAGCCGGTCCACCGTCCTCCCGATCAACCGGGTTTCCATGATCAGAGCACCCCGATCTTCCTGAGCTCGGCCAGGGCTCCGGGGCCGAGGCCGGCGTACTTCTGGTAGACGTGCCCGTTGTGATAGCCGGCCGGCCGGCAGGCCCAGCGAACCCGGGGTGGCGTCTCGGTCATCCGCCACACGGGCATCTGAAGGGTCAGCTCGCCATACACGGGATCGAGGAGCGTCTGGAAGCAGCCCCGCTCCCACCAGTTCTCGCGGGAGAGGACCTCGGTGGGCGTCTCCACCCGGCCGAAGACGACCACCCCCGGGCCCGGATCGGCCATGACTTTTTCCAGGATCTCGTCGGAGGTGTGCCGAACGGACCAGGATTCGATCTCCTGTCGCAGGAGCGTCTCATGCTCCGGCTGCACGCGGCCCCAGACCGTGGAGAATCGCTCGTCCCGCGCCAGGTCGGGACGCCCCATGATCCGGCAGAGGGCATGGAAGTTGGCATCGGTGTAGGCGGCGATGAACGCCCAGCCGTCCTTCACTCGAACGAAGGTGTAAGGGAAAACAGCCAGGTCGTAGTAGCCGATCCGCTCCCGGATCCTTCCGTCCACGTGGTGCCAGAGGAGCGTGTATTCCAGATACCGCATGAGGCCTTCTGCCGGGGTGACATCCAGCATCTGGCCGCGGCCGGTCAGATGCCGGAAGTGCAGGGCGGCCAGGATGCCGAAGGCCGCCCAGGCGCCGCCGGCGTATCCGGCGAGCCACGGACCGGCCTTGGTCGGGACGCCGGCCGGGCCGGCGTCGGCATTCGCAGGCTCGCCGGTGATGAAGGTGAGCCCGGAGGCCGCCTGACTCGTGAGATCGTGCTCCGGCATCGCCTCGGCGGCCCGGGGTCCGTACTGACCGCTCGCCGAGATAGCAGCGTACACGATCCCGGGGTTTTCGGCCGAGAGCTGGCGGTAGCCGATCCCCCAGGCGTCCATGACCCCCGGCTGGTAGGCCTCGATCACGATATCGGCCCGCCTGGCGATGGACCGGAAGATCCCCCGCCCTTCGATCGTCTCCAGGTTCAGGGTGATGTAGTACTTGTTCCTCCCCTCGGCGAGATAGGCCAGGCCCTCGCCGCAGTGGCTGAATCCCGGCGGACCCCAGGCCCGGGCCGGGTCCCCGCCGGGAGGCTCCACCTTCAGGACCTCGGCGCCCAGCTCGGCGAGAAACGACGAGCAGACCATCCCGGCGACGCTGGCTTGGCTCACATCCACGATCAGCAGATCATCCAGTGCCTCGGGCTTCGCGAAGGCGCCGTGGGGATCCTCCGCCTGCTTGATCCAGTCTTCCCAGGACAGGTCGCTCATGTAGATGCAGCCTTCAGCCGTTAGCCATCAGCCAGCAGAGATCAGAGATCAGCGGTCAGAGATCAGCCCTCGAACGGGTTCCCGCTGCCCTCTGCCTTCTGTCCTCTGTCCTCTGACCTCTGATCCCTCGCTCACTCGATCATTCCCTCGCCCGACCATCCATCCGGCGGCTTCGGGCCGCGCCGGTCCGCCCACTTGCCGATGACCCCCTGACGCTCCAGCGCCTGGATCTGATCCGGGCGAAGCCCCAGCAGCCGCCCCAGGACGTACTCGTTGTGGAACCCGACTGGCTTGGCCGCCCACTTGTATCTCGCGGGGGTCTCCGACAGCTTGGGCGCCGGGCCGTGCTCGACCATGGACCCGTACACGGGGTCCTCCATCTCCCAGACGGAGGCCCGGGCTCGAAGGTGCGCGTCCGCGTAGTGATCCTTGGCGGTGGCCACGGCGGCGGCAGAGAAGCCATGCAGTCGCCCGCTTGCCTCCACCTCGGCCCGCGTCAATTCACGCGCCCAGGCCCCGATGAGCTGATCCAGGAGATCGGCACGCGCCTCCTGGGCCCGGTCGGTCCGGGTGGCGAAGCGTGGGTCGGCCGACAGATCGTCCCGCTGCATGGCCCGGCACAACCCACGAAACTCTTCGTCTCGACCCGCCACCACGGCGACGAAGCCGTCCTTGCAGGCGTAGATCCCCGAGGGGCTTGCCGAGGCATCGCGGTTGCCTGCCTGCGCCCGGCTCTTGCCGGTGAGCCCGGCGTGGACCCACGTCCAATCCATGGCCCGGAGCAGCGCCTCGCACTGGCCCACCTCGAGGAACTGCCCCTGGCCCGTCCGATCCCGGTGGTGCAGGGCGGCCAGGACCCCCAGAGCCGAGAGACACGCGCCGAAATAATCGCCGAGGTAGATGCCGATCTTCAGGGGCGGGCGGTCTGGAAAGCCCGAGACCGCGGTGAAGCCGCTCACCGCCTGGGCCAGGGCATCGTACGAGGCCCGCCTGGTGCAGGATCCCCACTGCCCGAAACCGGTGTTGGCCGCGTAGATGAGCCGCGGGTTGATCTCCCGGAGCTGGCGGTAGCCGATGCCCCACTTCCGCTCCAGCGTGCCGCTGCGGAAGTTCTCGATCAGCACATCGGATTTGGCGACCAGTTGCTTGATGAGTGCCTGGCCCTCGGGTGTGTGGACGTCGATGCCCACGTGGTACTTGCTGTGGTTCTGGGCGAAGAAGGCCGGCGAGACGTTCTTCCAGTAGAAGCCCTCGGGGGCCACGATGCGCATGACGTCGCCGGCCCCGGGCATCTCCACCCGGATCACCTCGGCCCCCAGCTCGCCCAGGTAATCCGCGGTCGCGGGGCCGAAGATGATGATGCTCAGGTCCAGGACGCGGATTCCGCGGAGCGCTTCCGGCTTCTCGAAGATCCGTGAGCGGTCGAAGAGCCGGGCCGTCCAGTCGAAGTACGACTCGGGCATGGGATGTCCTCACGACTCTGGCACGAGCGAGGCCCCGGACCGGCGGGCCAGCCGGCCCCGCCTCGGAACGCGTCAGTCTCCGATCGGCGGATGGCCGGCGGCCGAGAGTCGCCGGCGGAGGTCCGCTGCCACTCGGGCGGGGGCCCGGATCAACAGGACGGGGCGCCGCTCGCCCTGGCGAACCGTGGTGCCGGATAGCACGGTTGCCGGGTCCGCCCCCACGGCCGCAGTGACCGCCTCGAATGCGCCGGGGCGCTCCTCGACCATGAGGTCGGCCAAGGGGAGACCTTCGGCCCGCTCCTGCAGATCCACCAGGGCCCGGAGCAGATCCCCCTCCGTGATGATCCCGACGAGCTCCTCATGCTCGACCACGGGCACGCAACCGATCTTGTGCGCCAGCAGGAGCTTGGCGGCGTCCAGGAGGCTCGAGTCCGGGGCCACCGTGATCACCTTCCTTGTCATGATGGCTTCGATCTTCAGGCGCTCGAGCAGGTAGTTCAGCTCGTGGACCTCCAGGGTCGTGGCGGGAGAGGGGGCCGATTGGCGGAGGTCCCTGTCGGTGACGATGCCCACCAGTCTCTTCCCGTCCAGCACCGGCAGGTGACGGATGCCTTCCTTCCGGATGAGCTTCAGGGCGTACCGGAAGCTGTCGTCCTTCTGCACCGTGACGGGATCCCGCTTCATCCGTTCTCTGACATGCATGTTTCGTCCTCCCCCCGACCGATTGGCGCTGCATCGGTGATGCGACGGCTCTCGGGCGAGATCGCCCTCATGACGAGGCCTGCCTCCGGGACGTCCGGACGAGGAGGCCGAACTCCCCGACGACGCCGCGCCGGAACACGAGGACGCAAATGACGAAGATGGCGCCCTGGACCACGGTGACCCATGCCCCGAGCTGGACCAGGTAGTTCTCCAGAGCGACGACGAAGACGGCGCCGACCACCGGCCCGAAGACCGTGCCGAGCCCCCCCAGGAGCGTCATCAGCACCACCTCGCCCGACATGGTCCAGTGCACGTCGGTCAGCGAGGCGAGCTGGAATACCAGGGCCTTGGTGCCGCCTGCCAGTCCCGACAGGGCGGCCGACAGCACGAAGGCGGCCAGCTTGTAGTGATCGGTGGTGTACCCCAGCGAGATCGCGCGCGGCTCGTTTTCCCGGATGGCTTTCAGCACCTGGCCCATGGGCGAGTGAATGGTCCGGTAGATGAGCAGGAACCCGCCCAGGAAGACCGCCAGCACCACGAAGTACATCGTCAGGGTGTGGCTGAGGTCCAGGAGGCCGAACAGCCTCCCGCGCGGCACGGCCTGGATGCCGTCCTCGCCGCCCGTGAACTTTGCCTGGATGCAGAAGAAGTAGATCATCTGGGCCAGGGCCAGAGTGATCATGGCGAAGTAGATCCCCTGCCTGCGGATGGCGAGGGCTCCGATGACAAGCCCCAGCCCGGCGGCCACGGCCGTCCCGACGAGAATGGCCAGCTCGGGTGCAAGCCCCCACACCTTGGCCGCATGGGCAGTGGCGTACCCGGCCGTGCCGAGGAAGGCCGCGTGGCCGAAGGAGAGGAGGCCCACATAGCCGACGAGGAGATTGAAGGCGCTGGCGAACAGGGCGAAGCACAGGGCCTTCATCAGGAAGACGGGATACACGAGAAACGGCGCCAGGAGGAGCACGGCGACCATGACGCCGATGCCGACCTGATCAGACGTGAGGGGTGCCGACGCCTTCCGCGCCGCAGGAGCCTCCAGGTACTCGTGCGCCGTGGCCACGCTACTGTGCCCTTCCGAAGAGCCCGGCCGGCTTCAGCAACAGCACGACGGCCATGATGACGAAGATCACCGTCCCCGACGCCTCGGGGTAGAAGACCTTGGTGAGCCCCTCGATCGCCCCCAGGGCGAACCCGGTCACGATGGAGCCCAGGATCGAGCCCATGCCGCCGATGACGACCACGGCGAAGACCACGATGATCAGGTCGGCCCCCATCAGCGGGTTCACCTGATAGATGGGCGCCGCCATGACCCCGGCCAGCGCCGCCAGCGCCACGCCGAACCCGTAGGTCAGCGTGATCATGCGGGGGACGTTCACACCGAAGGCTTGCACCAGGGACGGATTCTCCGTGGCGGCGCGAAGGGTGGACCCGAGCTTGGTCCGCTCGATCACGAACCAGGTGGCCAGGCACATGGCGAGCGAGAAGACGACCACCCAGGCGCGATAGTTGGGCAGGAACATGAAACCCAGGTTGCGCCCCCCCTCCAGGGCGGCCGGGATGCGGTAGGGCAGTCCTGACGAGCCGAAGGCATTCCGGAACAGCCCCTGGATGATCAGGGCCAGTCCGAAGGTGAGGAGCAGTCCGTACAGGTGATCGAGCTTGTAGAGTCGCTGGAGCATGGTGCGCTCCAGGGCCATGCCGAGCAGCCCGACGACGACCGGGGTGAGGACCAGCGCCCACCAGTAGCCCAGACCCGCGTACTGCAGCAGGAAGTACGCCACGAAGGCCCCCATCATGTACTGGGCGCCGTGGGTGAAGTTGATGATGTTGAGCAGGCCGAAGATGACCGCCAGTCCCAGGCTGAGCATGGCGTAGAAGGCCCCGTTGATCAGCCCGATCAGGAGCTGACCGAAGAGCGCCTGCGGCGGGATCGTGAGCAGCATGAACATCGGCGTTCAATCTCCCCCCACCCCCCGGTCCGACGGGTCCGACACGTCCGACTGGTCCGACAGAGGGATGTGAAGCCTTCCCTACTTCTTCACCAGGGCACACTCACCCTGGTCCAGCGGCCGGAAGGCTTGCTCGGCGGGGATCGTCGCCCGAACCTTGTAGTAGTCCCACGCTCCCTTCGACTCCGATGGCTTCTTCACCTCGAAGAGGTACATGGGGTGGATCTTGCGGCCGTCGGCCCGGATCGTCCCCTTGCCGAAGACGGGATCGTCGGTCGGCAACTCCTTCATCTTGGCAATGACCTTCGGCCCATCGTCGCTCTTCAGCGCGTCCACGGCCTTGAGATAGTGCAGCACCGCGGAGTAGACGCCGGCCTGGGCCATCGTCGGCAGGGCCTGGTGGTGCCGCTCGGCGAAGCGCTTCGACCAGGCGCGCGTCTGCTCGTTCAGGTCCCAGTAGAAGGACTCGGTGAGCAGCAGCCCCTGCGCCTTCTCGAGACCGAGGGCGTGCACGTCGGTGAGGAACACGAGCAGCCCGGCGAACTGCTGGCCGCCCTTGACGATCCCGAACTCCGCCCCCTGCTTGATGGCGTTGGTGGTATCCGTCCCCGCGTTGGCCAGACCGATGATCTTGGCCTTGGAGGCCTGGGCCTGGAGCAGGAACGAGGAGAAGTCCGAGGTGGGGAACGGATGGCGGACCCGGCCGACCACCTTGCCCCCGTTCTTCAGCACCACCGCCTCGGTGTCGCGCTCCAGGGCGTGGCCGAAGGCGTAGTCCGCCGTGAGGAAGAACCAGGAATCGCCGCCTGTCCTGACGATCGCCGACCCGGTGCCGTTGGCCAGGGCCCAGGTGTCGTAGGTCCAGTGGATCTCGTTGGGCGTGCAAGCCTTGCCGGTGAGGTCCGACGTGGCGCCGGTGGAGACGATGAGCGCCTTGTTCTTCTCCCGGGTGACCTGGTTCACGGCCAGCACGACCGAGGAGGTCGGCACGTCCACAATCAGGTCCACCTTGTCCACGTCGTACCACTGCCGGGCGATCTGGGAGCCGACATCGGGTTTGTTCTGGTGGTCGGCCACCAGGATCTCGACCTTCATCCCCTTCCTGGCTGCGCCGGAATCCTCCACCGCCATCCGGGCGGCGACGGCCGAGCCGGGGCCGGCGAGGTCGGAATACGGGCCGGATTGATCGTTGAGGACGCCGATCTTGATCACGTTGTCCGAGATCTGGGCGTGTGCCGTCCCTGCCACGAGGGCCAGAACCGCCACCAGTGTGATGAAATGTGCGCGCGCCATGTTCGTCCCCCTCCTTTGGTCATTGAGCTTTCGTCAGACCCCGAGGTAGTCGTGCAGTTTGCCCATGTGGTGGTCAAGCTCCGGATTCGGGATCATGTCCACCACCCGGCCGTGCTCCATCACGTAGTGGCGATCGGCCACGCTGGACCCGAAGTGCAGGTTCTGCTCGACCAGCAGGATGGTGAACCCCTCGGCCCGGAGGCCCCCGATGGTGTCCCCGATATGCTTCACGATCAGGGGGGCCAGACCTTCGGTGGGCTCGTCCAGCAGCAGGAGCCGGGCGCCGGTTCGAAGGATCCTGGCGATGGCCAGCATCTGCTGCTCGCCGCCCGACAGCTTGGTCCCCTGGCTGCGCAGGCGCTCTTGCAGGTTGGGGAAGAGGCCGAAGATCGCCTCGACCGACAGTCCGCCCTGGCGCACCTGGGGGGGCAAGTACAGGTTCTCTTCCACGCTGAGGCTGGCGAAGATGCCCCGCTCCTCGGGACACAGGGCGATCCCGAGCCGCGCGATGCGATTCGAGGGGAGCGCGATCAACTCCTGACCGTCGAACCGGATGGAACCCGTGCGCCTCCCGACCATCCCCATGATCGACTTGATCGTCGTGGTCTTGCCGGCCCCATTCCTCCCCAGCAGCGTGACCACCTCGCCGGGACACACCTCGAAATCCACGCCGTGGAGGATGTGCGATTCCCCGTACCAGGCATGGAGGTTCGTCACGCTGAGGAGAGGGGCTGCGGCCGGAGTCTCAGGCATGGCTGGTGCCCAGGTAGGCCTGGATGACCTCGGGATTCTGCGACACGCTGGCGTAGTCCCCCTCGGCCAGGACCTCGCCCCGCACCAGGACGGTGATGGCGTCGCAGAGGTCGGCGACGACGCTCAGGTTGTGCTCGACCATGAGCACGGTGCGCCCGGCGGAGACCTGCCTGATGAGGCCCGTGATGCGGTCGATGTCCTCATGCCCCATGCCGGCCGTCGGCTCGTCCAGGAGCATCGCTTCGGGGTCGAGGGCGACCGTGGTCGCGATCTCCAGGGCCCGCTTGCGACCGTAGGGCAGCTCCACCGCGATGGTGTCGGAGAAGGGGGCCAGGCCCACGGCATCCAGGAGTTCCATGGCCCGCGAATTGAGGCCGTCGAGCACCGTCTGCGAGCGCCAGAAATCGAAGGAGCGGCCGCGCCGGCGCTGCAGCGCGAGGCGCACGTTCTCCAGCACGCTGAGATGCGGGAAGACCGCCGAGATCTGGAAAGACCGGGCGAGGCCGAGCCGGGCGATATCCGCAGGCTTGGCCCCGGTGATGTCTCGGCCCCTGAAACGGATGCGGCCGCGCGTCGGGGTCAGAAACTTGGTGAGTAAATTGAAGCAGGTGGTCTTCCCGGCCCCGTTGGGGCCGATCAAGGCGTGGATGGTCCCTCGACGGACGCGGAGATCGACGTCCAGGACGGCGACGAATCCCCGGAACTCCTTGGTCAACCCCTCGGTTTCGAGAATGACGTCGCTCGCCATTCGCCCTGGTCCCCGGACGATCCTCCCGGCAATTGCGGGGCGCTCTCGGGAAAGTCGCTCCCTGCGTAACATGCTAGCGGGGGTTGGTCAAAGGGATTCTGCGATCCCTAGGCGGGATCCTGCAGATGGATGGGGAGGGCGCTGACTGTCTCGGCAGCGAGGTCGGCCACGCACACGCGGTGGTTGTTGGTGTCGGCGATGAAGAGTCGCCCCGAGGCCGCGGCCAGGCCGCCAGGCTCGAAGAACTCGGGCCGGTGACCCTCGGCGGCGCCGGGTCTCCCCGTTCCGAAGAGGCTCTCCACCCGCTGCAGCGAGGGGAACAGGGCCTTGATCCGATGGTTGTAGGTGTCGGCGATGTAGATCCGGCCGTTCATCGCGAGGACGCCCAGCGGGTGCTGGAGGCGGACGGATGAACCGCTTCCATCCCGGTCGCCGAACTCGAAGAGGCCGAGACCCACCAGGGTGCGGATCCAGCCCCCGGGGCGCGGATCGAGGCTCCGGATGGCGCTGGCCTCGCTGTCGGCGACATAGAGGAGCGAGCCGTCCGTGGTGACGCCGCTGGGCTGGTTCATGGAGGCTTCCAGCCGCGGCCCATCTTCCAGGGCCTCGCGGCCGGTCCCACAGACGTGTTCCAGCGTGCCCCGGGTGAGGTCCAGTCCCCATATCTGGTGGGAGCCGGCCATTGCGATGTAGAGGCTGCCGTTCAGGACGACGAGGTCCCAGGGGGAATTGAGGTCGGTCGCGAGCGGCCCGCCCTCAGCCAGCCGCAAGGGTCCGTGCGCCTGCCGGCCCGTCCCGGCGACCGTCTCCACGCGCCGTGTCTTGAGGTCCAGGCGCCGGATCAGATGGTTCTCGGTGTCGGCGACGTAGAGCCCTCCGGCGTGAAAGGCCAGTCCCTGCGGATGGCGGAAGGTCGCATCGGCGAAGCCCCCATCCGCCGCGCCGGGCTTCCCGCTCCCCGCCACAGAGCGGATCGTGCCGTCCGGGTCGGCCAGCAGGACCCGGTGGTGTCCGGAGTCGGCGATGGCCAGCAGTTCCCCCGCCGGATCGAGGGCGACCTTGCCGGGGAAGAGCAGGGGGGAGGCGTCGAGGCCGTCCGGGGCAAGAGCGGGACCCGGGCCCTCGTGGAGGGTCCCGTCCGCCCGATGCACGGCGATCAGCTCGCCGATGCGCTCATCAAGCCTCGGGCCGTTCCCCTCGCCCGCCACGACCTCGACCACGTAGCCCGAGGGATCGACGAGGACGAGGGTCGGCCAGGCCCGGACGCCGTACCGCTGCCAGATGGCGAACTCGGCGTCGTTCACCACCGGGTGGGTGATCTGGTGGCGGCGCACGGCCTGGCGCAGGGCGGCCGCCCCGCTCTCGTGCGGGAACTTCGCCGAGTGCACCCCGATGATGGTGAGGGCCTGGGGGTACCTGGCTTCCAGCGCCTCCAGCTCCGGGAGGACGTGCAGGCAGTTGATTCAGCAGAAGGTCCAGAAGTCCAGCAGGACCACGCGCCCCCGGAGATCGGCAAGGCGAAGCGGGCGTGTCGCGTTCACCCACTCCAACCCCTCAGGGAACTCCGGCGCGTGGATCATCTGTCGAGGGCGAGTTGTCATGGCTCCCTCCGCGTCGAGGCGGCTTGTATGAAACCACGCGAATCGGCAAAAGGCAACACCCTGTTCGTGTCCTGCTTCCCGGGGGATCGCCTGATTGAGGCGGGGCCACGGCCAATATTCCTTGAAATGCAACACACTCCCCCTCTACTATCCGGAGTGTGTCAGCGGCAGTCCCGCACGCGCTCGCCCCGAGCGAGGGTCCCCGCGCCGTGCGGCGTGGGCAGTCTGCCCTTCGTTGCGCGCGATGAGCCCCGTCGGCGTGGTCGCCCCAGAATTGGAACCACCCCCTCGTAGAATCAGGAGGTTACGCCCTAAATGGTGTCCGGTACCTTATTTGTTAAGAGGACACGCTGCGTCGTCGCGTGACTGTGAGAGGGAGGCGAAAGGTGGCCTCGACGGGAATCGCGAAGGCGGATGTCTCAACCGCTTTTCCCTTCCGGGACGCGCGGCGCTG
>DATIFO010000075.1:0-45285 GCA_035455275.1 Methylomirabilis sp. (SeqCode)
TGCTCTTGGCCCTGGAGCGGGCCCGGGACCTGGGGTGTACTGACATCGAGGTGTGCTCCGACTCGGAACTCCTGGTCCGTCAACTCCAAGGTCGCTACCAGGTGAGGAGCGCGACGCTCCGGCCCCTCTTCACCAGGGCCCAGGAGGGGATCGCCGGGTTCCGTCGGTTCGGAATCCGGCACGTCCCCAGGGAGCAGAATGCAGAGGCCGATGCCCTGGCGAATCGCGGCATGGATGAGGGGCTCAAGGCGACAGGCAGCACAGCCGTGGTCGGGCCGGCACGGGGGAGCTGGTGAGCAGGTCAGCGTGGCGCCGACCCGTCAGGATTTCCGAGGCGCTCTCGGCCGCCCTCCAACGTCTCGGTCTGGAGGAGCGTATCCGTCAGCATGAGATCTGGAGGGTCTGGGCGGCCGTCGTCGGGTCGCAGATCGCCCAGCACGCCCAGCCGCGTTCCATCTGGCGGGGGCGACTGATCGTCCACGTGACGGACCCTGTGTGGTTGCATCAGCTCAGCATGATGCGACACCGGTTGATCCCTGCCCTCAATGAGAAGCTTCAAGCTTCTGTGGTGCGGGAGATGGTTTTGCGGGTAGGTGAAATTCCGGCTCTTCCGCAGGCTGTGTCGACCGGTCCGGCTCGGATGGATCCCAAACCTCCTGCCGATCCGGTCGACACGGCTCGCGTCGAGGCTCTGCTGGCGCCGCTCGGTGACGCCCCATTCTGTGAGTCCTTGCGTCGCCTGCTCCTCCGTGCATCCCTTCGATCGTAGGCCGTCCCTGCAAAAGCGCCACAGTCCGTTGCACTGGAACCACAGACAACAGGATCTCCAGGCCATCCTGGGGGTCCTGTTTGTTCTGGAACGTATTTCTCCCTGTATTTTTAGTTGGTTGTGGAAGCACCTGTTCGTCCTTTGGTGGTATTGAACTTGCATACACGAGCACCGGTTTGGTCCGTCGCCCAGATTCCATTGGAAACGAACGATACGTCAGGGGAGATCCCATTTTGAGCCACCAGCGAACCATCGAGCGTCCAGTCCGGTGCGAAGGTGTGGGGTTGCACACGGGGGAACGAGTGGCGATGACGCTTCGCCCAGGCCCAGCCAATCACGGGGTGATCTTCCGCCGGGTTGATTTACCCGACGCCCCCGCGATCGAGGCGCGGCCCGACCATGTGACGAACACGCAGTATGCGACCACCATCGCGAAGGACGGCGCCTCGATCAAGACAATCGAGCACCTGATGTCCGCCCTGGCCGCCATGGGCGTGGACAACGTTCAGGTGGATATCGCTGGCCCTGAAGTACCCATCCTGGACGGGAGCGCCCGGCCCTTCGTGGAGCTGATCCAACAGGCCGGCCTCCGTCGGCAGTTTGCCCCCAAGACCTTCCTCAAGATCCGGCAGCCCATCACGGTCGAGGTGGGAACCCGGAGCCTGCGCATCGTTCCCTCGCAGCGCCTGAAAGTGATCTACACGATGTGCTTCGATCATCCCATCCTGGGCGAGCAGACGGCGGCCATGGAAGTCGGGCGCGAGCGCTACATTCACGAGGTGGCGGCTGCTCGCACCTACGGCTTCTTGAAGGACCTGGACATGCTCTCGCGGATGGGCCTGGCCAGGGGCGGGTCGCTCGAAAACGCACTGGTCGTCGGAGAAGACGGGGTCTTGAATGGTCCACTCCGATTCCCGGATGAACTGGTCCGGCACAAGATCCTGGACCTGCTTGGGGATCTGTATCTCCTCGGGAAGCCGCTTGTCGGTACGATCATCGCCCACAACGCCGGACACCAGCTTCACCTGCAGCTCGTGCATCGCATCCAGGCCCAACTTCAGGACAAGCCCGAACCCTTCAGCCTCTCCTCCGCCCCCGTGGAGCAGTGGGTCTCACCGCTGCTGCCGGCGACCCGGGGACTCAAGCCGGCTGTCCTCTGAGCCAGGAGCCCGCACCTCGTACGACGGAAAGCGCAAGACGTGAAGCGCAAGTACGGATTGCGTTTTACACTTTCCGGAGTAGGGATTCTGCCGGCGGATTTTGCCTTGCCTTCGATTCCGCTCCCTCCTATACTCAGCACGGATTCCGCCGAATAGGGGTCGCGGGCTCCCATCGCCTCCGGAGGCATTCCCCCACAGGCGTACGAGCCGCCCATCGCCGTCGCGTGCAACCCTTGCGGGGTAGGCGTCCCGGCGTGGGGGCGCAACATCACCCAGACTCATGATAGACCCAATTTTTGGTGACGCGGCCGCCCGCACCCGGCGGAACCGGATCATCCTGGCCTCGGTCCTGGCCCTGGTGGTGGGACTGACGGCGGTCCAGGTGCTGATCCAGCAGCTCCGCTTCCCCTCACCCATCGCTTCCAATATCCTCATCTTCGCCCTGGTAAACATCAATATCGTGCTCCTGCTTCTCCTGGTCCTGCTGGTCTTCCGCAGCCTATTCAAGGTGTACCTGGAGAGGCGCGAGAACATCCTGGGCTCGAAATTCCGCGTCAAGCTGGCCATCGCTTTCGTGAGCCTGGCCCTGCTGCCGGCGGCCCTGCTGTTCCTGGTGGCCAGCAACCTCATCACCACCAGCGTGGACAGTTGGTTCAATATCCAGGTCGAGGAATCGTTGGACAAAGCGCTGGAGGTCGCCCATGCCTACTCCAGGGCAAGCCAGGACGCTACCCTCAGCCAGGCCCGCCAACTGGCCTCGCGGCTTGCAGAAGCGATGGGCGCCGACGGCTCCCTGGGGGCGCTGCGGCGGATGGGCGGCGAGAAGGTCCGGGAGTACGGGCTGGACGGAGTGCAGATCTTCAACCGGCAGCGGGTGGAGCTGGCGCAATGGCGCGGACAGAAGATGCCGGAGGCGGCGATGCTCGCGCCTGCCTCGCGGCTGATCCGCCAGGTGCTGGACGGGGAGCCTTTCGTCGCCGTGCAGCGCATCTCCGAGGGCGATCTGATCCGGGCGCTGGCGCCGGTTTCCCGCCCCGGGCGCCCCAAGGAGGTCCTGGGAGCGGTGGTCGTCACCAGCCTGGTCCCGGACGATCTGCTCAGCAAGGCCGAGGAGATCGACACGGGGATCAAGGAGTATCAGCAGCTCCGCATGCTCAAGAACCCGATCAAGGGCGTCTACCTGATGCTGTTCCTGATGGTCACCCTGGTGATCATCTTCGCCGCCATCTGGGTGGGCGTGTATCTGGCCCGGGGGATCACGGTGCCGATCCAGGAGCTTGCCGAGGGCACCCGCAAGGTGGCGGCGGGGGATCTCAGCTACAAGGTCCAGGTGAAGGCGGACGACGAGATCGGGATCCTGGTAGACTCATTCAATCAGATGACCGAGGACCTCAGCCGGAGCAAGGTCGAGCTGACCCAGGCGTACCAGGAGCTCCAGTCCTCCAACGTGGAGCTGGACCGGCGGCGGGATTACATGGAGACGGTCTTGGAAACGATCGCCGCGGGTGTCCTGTCGCTGGACGCGGATGGGCGGGTGAACACGGTGAACCGGACCGCGGCCCGCATGCTGGGCCGGCAGGCCGAGGAGATCCTCCACCATCCGTATTCCGAGGTGTTCGGGGGGGTGGCCCTGGGGCAACTCCGCGTCCTGGTGTCCAGGCTCGTCGAGAAAGGGATGGAGACGGTGGATCAGCAGATCACCCTCGCGGTGAACGGGCGTCCGGCCACGCTGAAGGTCACCGTGAGCGGCCTGCGCGGACCCGGGGTCGATCCGCGCGGCCTGGTGGTGGTCCTGGACGACATCTCGGAGGTGGTGCGGGCGCAGCAGGCCATGGCCTGGCGAGAGGTGGCCCGGCGCATCGCCCACGAGATCAAGAACCCGCTCACGCCGATTCAGCTCTCCACCCAGCGCCTGCGAAAGAAATTTGCCGAGCGGGCCCCCGACGTGGCGCTGGTCCTGGACGAGTGCACCCGGACGATCATCCAGGAGGTGGAGGGTCTGCGGAACCTGGTGGACGAGTTCTCACGGTACGCCCGCATGCCCAGCCTGCGTCCCCGTCCCGGCGATCTGCACGCCGTGGTGGGACAGGTGGCCCAGCTCTACGCGGGCATGCAGCACGGGATCACGCTGCGTATCGACCTGGACCCCGAGGTGCCGCCCCTCAACCTGGATCCGGACCACATGAAGCGGGCCCTGATCAATCTGGTGGACAATGCCGTGGCGGCCCTCGCCGACGAGGAAGGGGAGATCGCCATCTCCACGCGCTACCTGCCGGCCAGCGGCCAGGTCATGCTCGAGGTCGCCGATACCGGGCCCGGCTTCCCGCCGGAGGACCGCGATCGCGTCTTCCTGCCGTACTACTCGACGAAGCGCTCGTCGGGCGGCCTGGGCCTGGCGATCGTCCAGCGGATCATCCTGGAGCACGGCGGCCAGATCCGCATCGAGGAGAACCGGCCGCGGGGGGCGCGCCTGGTGATCGAGCTGCCGGTGCTGGCCCCCGTCGCCGCCTGACCACGATCAAGAACCGTTCGACTGTACGGCTGTACGATCGTTCGGCTGTACAGGGCCGATAGAACCACCGAACCCTCGAACCACCGAACGAGCTTGTCCGCCGCCTGGCGGCGATCGTGAGCGCGCATGAGCCACGAAGAGATCTTGGTCGTCGACGACGAGAAGAACATCCGGGGCTCCCTGGAGGGCATCCTGCGGGACGAGGGGTATCGAGTCCGGGGGGTGGCCACTGCGGAAGAGCTGCTGCGGCAGGTCGCGCAGGCGCCGCCCGACTTGGTGGTCCTGGACGTCTGGCTGCCGGGGATGGACGGGATTGCAGCGCTGGAGGAGGTGAAGCGGCTGCACCCAGAGCTGCCGGTGATCATGATGTCCGGCCACGGCACGGTGGAGACGGCGGTCAAGGCAACCAAGCTGGGGGCCTACGATTTTATCGAGAAGCCCCTCAGCCTGGAGAAGACGATCCTGGCCGTACGCAACGCCTTGGACCGGCAGCGCCTCGAGCAGGAGAATCTGACCCTCCGCCAGACGCTCCAGGAACGGTACGAGATCGTCGGCGAGAGTCCAGCCATCGAGGCCCTGCGGGTCCAGATCCAATCGGCCGCACCCAGCCACGGCCGGGTTCTGATCCGGGGGGAGAGCGGGACCGGCAAGGAGTTGATCGCCCGGGCCATCCACCGGCAGAGTCTGCGCACGGAGAGGCCCTTCGTGGAAGTCAACTGCGCCGCCATCCCGGACGAGCTGATCGAGAGCGAGCTGTTCGGCCATGAAAAGGGGGCCTTCACCGGGGCCACCACCAAGCGGCGCGGGAAGTTCGAGGTGGCGGACGGCGGGACCATCTTCTTGGACGAAGTGGGGGACATGAGCCTGAAGACCCAGGCCAAGGTCCTGCGGGTACTGCAGGAGCAGACGTTCGAGCGGGTCGGGGGGACCGAGACCCTCACCGTGGACGTTCGGGTGATCGCCGCATCCAACAAGTCCCTGGAGGAGGAAATCCAGAAGGGGAGCTTCCGAGAGGACCTGTTCTACCGACTGAACGTCATCCCCTTCGAGGTTCCGCCGCTGCGCGAGCGCAAGGAGGACATCCCGCTCCTCGCCGTGTACTTCCTTCGCCAGTTCTCGCGGGAGTACGGCAAGCGCGAGCGGGCGCTGTGCGCCGAGGCCCTGGACCTGCTGGTGCAGTACCCCTGGCCCGGGAACGTGCGCGAGCTTCGCAACGTCATGGAGCGCATGGTGATCATGGTGCCGCAGGACACCATCCAGTCATCCGACCTGACGCTCTCGCTCCGCAGCCGGGCGGGGGCCGCGTCCGAGACCCCGACCGAGCCGGCCCTGGACTGGGACGGGACGCTGCGGGAGGCGCGGGAGCGCTTCGAGCGGGAGTACATCCTGCGCCGCCTGGGGGAGGCCCACTGGAACATCACCCGCGCAGCAGAGCGTCTGGGCCTCGAGCGCAGCAATCTGCATCGCAAGATCAAGGCCTACGGTATCGAGATGCCGCGGGGATAGGACGGAATACGAAAACGTAAAGCGTAAGACGTAAAGCGTAAGACGCAAGGCGTAAGACGGAGGGGTTGCTTGCGTTTTTCGCTTTTGGTCTTACGCATCACGGATCGCCAGTGGCTGACGGCTATGCTGCATGACGGGCGGGGGGTGATCTTCGATCTGGACGGCGTGCTCATCGACAGCGAGCCCCTGCATTGCCGGGCCTTCCAGGCGGTCCTGCGTTCCTACGGCGTGACGCTGGCAGAGCACGACTATTACGCCAGGTATATCGTGTACTCCGATCGGGAGGTCCTGGAGCGCCTCCTTCCGCACCGGGAGATGGTGGAGGCGGCCGTGGCGGCCAAGGAGCAACGGTACTGGGACCTGGTGGAGGCGGGCGTTCCTCCCTTCCGGGACGGCCTGGCGCTCCTGGCCAAGGCGGTTGGATGGCGCGTGGCCCTGGCAACGGGATCGATCCGGCGGGAGGCAGAGGCCGCCCTCCGCTGCCTCGGGATCCGCGACCGCTTTGGAGTGGTCGTGACGCGCGAGGACTGCCGGCAGGGCAAGCCCGACCCCGAACCGTTCCTGCGCGCTGCGGAGGGGCTGGGACTCGCACCCTGCCGCTGCGTGGTGATCGAGGATACCCCGGGTGGTGTTCAAGCCGCCAAGTCGGCCGGGATGATCGCCGTGGCGGTGACGCATACCTGCCCCCACAGCCAGTTGATCGGTGCGGACCTGGTGGTGGATGACCTAGGTGGCGTGGACCTGGACGAGGTGCTCACGCCCAGAGGGACCCGATGAGCCCGGATGCCGCGATCCAGGATCGGCTCCGAACCGTGCTCGCGCCCCTCCGGGTGGTCTACGGGGCGATGGTCGGTTCGATCCTGGTGTACTGGATCGTCGTGCAAGTCATCCGCCGGGTCGGCCAGATCCCGCGGGGACGCGACGCCTTCGCCATGGTGGATTGGATGCGCTACCCGCTCTATGTCCTCGGGATTGCCGCCTGCCTGGCGGTGGTGGTGATGCGCAGACGTCTGTTCGCGCCCGACGACGTGATCCGGCACGCCAGGGGTCGAAACCTCCCCGAGGTTCTCTCCGCCCTCTCGTCAAACCAGATCCTGATCTTCGCGGTGAGCGAGGTGCCGGTGATCCTGGGGTTGGCCCTGTATTTCGTCGGGGGGTACCTCCTGGACTTTTACATCATGGCCGGGCTGTCGGTGTTGGCCTTCGTCCTCGCCTTCCCATCGGCGGAAGGGTGGGGGCAGGTGCTCACCCGGATCCGATCCTCCCGTCCGGAGTTGTTCGCGCCTCCCGGCTCCTCCGCCTGAGGCTCCCCTCCATGGCGACGACCTGGCGTGCGACCCCCCGGCCTTCCTCGCAGCGTCGTGGAACAAGGCCCGGACCGTCGGACCGGGCCGATCGGGACGACGAGACCTGATGGCATCCGCGGTGACAGTGGAGGAGGCCGGCCGGCGGAAGGTCCGGGTGGCCCTGTTCTCGGCGCTGGCCGCAGTGGGCCTCGTGGCCGCCAAGCTCGTGGTGGGCTTGCGGACGGGGAGCCTGGGAATCCTGTCGGAGGCAGCTCACTCCAGCATGGATCTCATCGCATCGCTCATCACCCTGTTCGCCGTCCGGGTGGCGGACCGCCCGGCCGATCAGGACCACCATTACGGCCACGCGAAGGCGGAGAATCTCTCCGCCCTGGCAGAGACGGCCCTCCTGCTCCTTACCTGCCTCTGGATCGTTTACGAAGCGCTGGATCGACTGCTGGGCAAGCCCGTGGAGATCGAACCGACCTGGGTCGCCTTCGGGGTGATGGTGGGGTCCATCCTGGTGGACATCTCGCGGTCCCGGGCCCTGACCAGGACGGCCAAGGCGACGGGCAGCCAGGCGCTGGAGGCGGACGCACTCAACTTCCGGACGGATGTCTGGGCGTCGCTCACGGTGATCGGGGGGTTGGTTGCCGTCTTGGCCGGGCAGCGCTGGAACCTGCCCTGGCTCCACCTGGCGGATGCCGTCGCCGCCATCGTCGTCGCCGCCATCGTCCTGGTGGTGGGCGGCCGGCTGGGGAAGCGGGCCGTGGACGTCCTGCTGGATCGCGCCCCCATGGAGTTGATCGGCCAGATCCGTGCCGCCATTAAGAGCGTGCCGGACGTGCGGGGTCCGGTTGCCCTGCGGGCGCGCATGGCAGGCCCCCGGATCTTCGTGGATGCCGCGGTCTCCATCGGGCGCGGCATCTCCTTCGAGGGGGCCCACGAAGTGGTGAGCCAGGTGGAGGAGCGGATCCGGGAGGTCGTCCCGGAGGCCAGCATCGTGATCCATGCGGAGCCGCTCCGCACGGATGATGAGAGCCTGGGAGACGCCATCCGCCTCATTGTCTCCCGGCACGCCGCCGGCGCCCACGACATGTTCATCTACGACGAGGACGGGAGACGCTGCGTGGATCTGCACCTGGAGGTGCCGGGAGAGCTGAGCCTGGCAGAGACCCACGCCATCACCCGGCGGATCACGGCCGACATCCACCAGGAGGTTCCGCGGCTGGGATCGGTCCGGATCCACGTGGATCCCGTCCGGCCGGTGCGCGAGTTGGGCGTTCGTCCGGAGGAGGATATCGGCCGGCTTGCCGCACGCCTGAGGATGCTGGCCGTGGACATCCCGGGAATCCGGGATTGCAGCGACGTGTCGGTGCGCCGGATGAAGAGCGGGCTCTGGCTGATCTGCCATTGCGCCATGGACGGCACCTTGTCGATTCGGGAGGCCCACGAGTTGGGGCTGGAGCTGGGCCGGCAGGCGCGACGCGAGATCCCGGGTGTCGAGCGGGTCACCGTGCACGCGGAGCCGTCCCTGGCGACGCCGGGAGGTGTATAGCGTATGGACTTTTGCGTCCGCGAGGCCGTTCCCGCGGACAATGCGGCCCTCCTCGCGCTGGACCGGCAGTGCGTGGTCGCCGCCACGACGCCTTTGATGTTCGACCGGTCCCCGGACTTCTTCGCGCGCTCCAGGCCCTACGCGAACTGGCGGGCCTATGTGGCCGAGACCCCGGCGGGCCTCATCGGGGTCGCCAGCATGGCCCTGAAGACGGTGATGGTCGGGGGGAAGCCGGTGCCCGCGGCCTATTTTTACGACCTGCGGGTGGCACCTTCCTTCCGCCGGATGGGGGTGGCGAAAGCGGTGGGGGACGCCATCCGGGCGCATGCGCGTTCTCTCTCGCCGGCCGTGGCCTATTCCCTCGTCATGGAGGGAAACGTTCCCTCGCTCGCCTTCGTCCAGGACCGGGGGTCCCGACCGCTCCGCTCGTGCGCCCTGGATCTCATACCCATCGAGACGTTCCCGCCCGCCAACCCGGTGACACCGCGGGTGCTGGACGCAGCCGGGGCCTGGGCGGTGCTGGATCTCTCCCGGGCCGCCCACCGGGGTTTGGATCTCTTCCCCTTCCCGGATGCGGCGGCCCTCCTCGACCGGATCGAACGCCTGAAGGGGGTCGGATTCCGCGGCCTCTACGGATGGGAGTCGGACGGGATGCCGGCCGGGTGCTTCGGA
Organism: Methylomirabilis sp. (SeqCode); assembly: GCA_035455275.1. Taxonomy (GTDB): domain Bacteria; phylum Methylomirabilota; class Methylomirabilia; order Methylomirabilales; family 2-02-FULL-66-22; genus 2-02-FULL-66-22. Next base: position 9,464 of record DATIFO010000075.1, read on the forward strand.
CTGTGGGACTACTCCCCCGTGATGCGAATGCGCGTGCTGCAGGCGACCGGCGAGTGGTCGTGGGCCGGGGGGCGCGATCTCCATCTGGTGTTCCTGGTGCCGCTGGGTTTCCAGGGTCCAGAGGGGATCGCCCCGGCCGTGCGGCTGGCCGTGGCGATCCTGCGGGGGGACACGGAGATCGGCGCGGCCTGCGTCCTGGCGATTCCGCATGACGTGGCCGACCCGGCATACACCGCCCTGGATGTCTTCCGCCCCATCCGGATGGGGTTCACGCTGTTCGGCGTGGACATCCGGGGTTCAGGCGAGCCGGCCATCGGCGCGCGACCGGCATTCGTGGACCCCGCCGATCTGTGAACCGGGACGAAAGGCGTTCGGCTGTTCGACAGGTCGGCTGTACCCGGAGGCGCTGAATAGCCCAGCCGCCACCCCCGCCCCGGAATGTGGGGTGGAGCGGGTACAGCCGACCGGCGGACCTGCCGAACAGCCGTACTGCCGTACAGCCGAACGCTCTTACCTGAGGGTCCCATGCCTGAACTTCCAGAGGTCGAAGTGATCCGTCGGGATCTGGTCCCCAGGGTGGAGGGGCGCCGGATCGAGCAGGTGTCGCTCGCCGAGCGGCGACTCACCCGTCGCCGCGGCACGCCGCGCCAGGTGATTTCGGCCCTGGTCGGCCGTCACGTGATCTGCCTGCGCCGTCGCGGGAAGTTCTTCCTGTTCGACCTCGGCGGAGACAGCCTGGTCGTCCGGCTGGGGATGACCGGCCAGCTCCTCTGGTGGGAAAACGGCGAGGGCTTTCACCCGGACCGGCATACCCATGCCTGTCTGGTCTTCGCCGGGGGCGGGGTGTTGTCCTACCGCGACATCCGGAAGTTCGGCGAGATGTTCGTGCTGCCCACCGCCGAGGTGGAAGGAGACCTGGGGCTCGGGGTCGAACCCCTGTCGCCGGCCTTCACGGCGGAGGCGCTGCGGGCGCTGTGCAGGGCCTCCACGCGGATCAAGCCGCTCCTGCTGAACCAGACGAAGATCGCCGGGATCGGGAACATCTATGCGGACGAGGCCCTGTTCCGGGCAGGGATCCGGCCCACCAGGCGGGCGGCCTCCCTGCGTCCAGAGGAAGTGCGGGCCCTGCGGGACGCCATCCGCCACGTCCTGCGCGCCGGCATCCGGCACCGGGGTAGCTCCATCGCCAACTACCGGGATGCCGAGGGGGAGCCGGGCCGCTTCGCCTCCCGTCATCGCGTCTACCACCGGCACGGGCGGCCCTGCCTCCTCTGCGGCACCCCGATCCGGAGGATCGTCCTGGGGCAGCGCGGCACCCACTTCTGCCCGAGGTGCCAGCGATGAGCTGGGCGCAGGGGGCCGGGAGTTGGCGCGGCCGACTGGCGCGCCCGACCGGACCGGGAGTATACTGCCATGCAGGACAACCGATCGAGGGGGGTCTGGGTGACCGGGCGGGGACGGGGGGCCGGCGATGACGCCCGCCTATCTCGAACTGCACCGAGCGGGAGAACTGCGGCAGCGGGCCCAGGCGGCCGAGCGCCTGCTGGAGCGGTGCCGCGTCTGTCCGCGCGAGTGTCTGGCGCAGCGCCTCCTGGGCGAGACCGGTGTCTGCGGCGTGGCCGAACAGGCGATGGTGGCGAGTTACGGGCCGCACTTCGGAGAGGAGCGACCCCTGGTGGGATCCGGCGGCTCGGGGACGATCTTCCTGGCGCACTGCAACCTCTGCTGCGTGTTCTGCCAGAACTCCGAGATCAGTCAGGAGGGGGAAGGGCAGATCTTCTCCACCCAGAAGCTGGCGGAGACGATGCTCGAGCTTCAGCGGGTGGGCTGCCACAACATCAACTTCGTGACGCCCACCCACCAGGTCCCCCAGATCCTTCGGGCCCTCCCGGCAGCGGTCCAAGGCGGCCTCCAGGTTCCGTTGGTCTACAATTGCGGGGGCTACGAGTCGCTGGAGACGCTGCGCCTGCTGGACGGGGTTTTCGACATCTACATGCCCGACTTCAAGTACGCACACGCCGAGGTCGCCAGGCAGTTCTCCAGGGTGGAGAATTACCCCGAGGTCGCCAAGGCCGCCTTCCGGGAGATGCATCGCCAGGTGGGCGACTTGACGATGGATCGCCGGGGCATCGCCAGTCGGGGGCTCCTGGTGCGTCACCTCGTGCTGCCGAACGACTTGGCAGGCACCGCCGAGGTGGTCCGGTTCCTGGCCGATCTCTCCAAAGATACCTACGTGAACATCATGGCCCAGTACCGTCCGTGCTACCGGGCGCACGAGTACCCGTCTCTGGCGAGACGGCCGACACGCGCGGAGTTCCAGGCGGCCCTCCAGCTCGCGCGGGCCGCCGGCCTCCGCCGTTTGGACGGGTACTCGTAAGACACCCCTTCCCTCATCAGCCTTCAGCCACCAACGTGGAAGCGACATGAAGAACGCCGAGATCAAGGGCCTGTTCGACGAGATTGCCGACTTCCTGGAGGTCAAGGGCGAGAATCCGTTCCGCGTCCGCGCCTACCGGCGCGCCGCCCAGACCGTGGAGGGCCTCTCCGAGGACATCGCGGCGGTGGCGGAGCGGGGCGGGCTTCTGGACATTCCCGGGATCGGCAAGGATCTCGCGGCGAAAATTCAGGAGTACCTCGGGAGGGGGAGCGTCGAGTACCTGGAGGACCTGCGGCGGGAGATCCCTGCCGGCGTGATCGAGCTGATGCGGATCCACGGAGTCGGCCCCAAGACGGCAAAGTTGTTGTACGAACAGGTTGGGGTGGATTCCGTGGAAAGGCTGGAGACGCTGGCGCGGGCTCACAGGCTGGCCGGCCTGCCGGGCATCCAGGCGAAGACGGAGGAGAACATCCTGAAGGGCATCCAGGTCTGGAGGAGCGGGCGGGAGCGGATGCCCCTGGGGTCGGCGCTGATGCTGGCCGACGGGATCCTGGGGCCCCTCCGGGCGCTCCGCGAGGTGAACCAGATCGAAGTGGCCGGCAGTCTCCGCCGGATGAAGGAGACGGTGAAGGACATCGACATCCTGGTCACCTCGGCGAAGCCCGCCCGGATCATGGAGGTCTTCGCCGGCCTCCCGAACGTGGCGGAGGTGCTGGCCCGCGGCGAGACGAAGTCCAGCGTCCGCCTCAAGGAGAACATCCAGGTGGATCTCCGGGTGGTCGATCCGGACTGCTTCGGTGCTGCGCTCCAGTATTTCACCGGCTCCAAGCAGCACAACATCCGGGTGCGCGAGCTGGCCCAGCGGCAAGGATTGAAGGTCAGCGAGTACGGCGTCTTCCGTGAGAAGGGGGACAAGCGCGTGGCGGGGCAGACCGAGGAGGAGGTCTATCGGGCCGTCGGGCTCCCGCTGATCCCGCCCGAGCTGCGCGAGGACGGGGGCGAGATCGAGGCGGCCCTGGAAGGACGGTTGCCGCGCCTCGTGTCCCTGGGCGACATCCAGGGGGATCTTCAACTGCACTCCACCTGGAGCGACGGCGCCCATTCCCTGTCGGACCTCGCCGCCGCCGTGCGGGCCAAGGGGTATGCCTACATGGCGGTGACCGATCATTCCAAGTCCACCACGGTGGCGGGGGGCATGGACGAGGAGCGGGTCGTGCAGATGATCGCCGAGGTGCGGTCCCTCAACAGGCGCCTGCGGGGCTTCCGCGTCCTGGCGGGCTGCGAGGTGGACATCAAGGGGGACGGGAGCCTGGACTTTCCGGACGGGATTCTGCGCCAGCTGGATCTGGTGCAGGTCTCGATCCACTCGCGCTTCAAGCTGAGCCGTGAAGAGATGACCGCGCGGATCGTCCGGGCCGTCCAGCATCCCCTCGTCCACATCCTCGGCCACCCCACGGGGCGGCTCATCGGCGAGCGTGCGGCATACGAGCTGGACATGGAGGCGGTTCTCACGGCGGCCCGGGCGGCCGGCACGGCGGTCGAGATCAACGCCTCCCCCTCCAGGCTCGACCTGAACGACCTGCACGCTCGCCGGGCCAAGGAGCTTGGCATCCCCATCGTCATCAGCACGGACGCCCATACGGCCTCCCACCTGGACTTCATGCGGTTCGGGGTCGCGGTGGCGCGCCGGGCGTGGCTCACACCCGAGGACGTGCTGAATACGCGTCCGCTCGAAGGGCTGCTGGCCTGGCTGGAGCGAAAGCGGTCATCCGGCTAAGGGGATGGTGCGGGGCTGCCCCGGCAGGGATGGGATCGGTCCGTCGCCGGGGCGGGAATCTGCATGGCGATCAAGGTCGGTTGCTGCGGCTTTCCCATCAGGAGAGAGGAGTACTATCGCCGGTTTCCTGTCGTGGAGATCCAGCAGACTTTTTACAACCTGCCCCGGGTCCAGACGGCCGAGCGCTGGCGGCGCGAGGCGCTGGCGGCCCATCCGCCTGACGCCCGGGGAGCCTTCGAGTTCACGCTGAAGGCCTGGCAGCTCATCACCCACGAGGCGACGAGTCCCACCTACCGGCGCCTGCGGAGGCCGATTCCGGAGGGCCAGAAGGAGCAGTACGGAAGCTTCCGGCCAACCGAAGCTGTCCTTCAGGCGTGGAGGGACACCGCCGGAGTTGCCCGGGCGCTGGGCGCGCGGCTGATCATCTTTCAGTGCCCGCCGCGTTTCACACCCACGGCCGAGCACGCGGGGAACCTGCGGAAGTTCTTCGAAACAGCCGACCGGACGGGTTTCGCCATGGGCTGGGAGCCGCGAGGGGAGTGGCCGAAGGAGCTGGTGCGGGACCTGTGCCGGGAGCTGGACCTGGTCCACGTGGTGGACCCGCTGCGTGAGGTCCCCCAGAGCACGGGCCTGCGCTATTTCCGCCTCCACGGGCTGACCGGGTACCGGTATCGCTACACCGACGAGGATCTCCGAACGCTGGCGGAGCGGTGCGCGGCGGATGTCCCCACCTCTGTGCTGTTCAACAACCTGTTCATGGGGGAGGATGCCCATCGCTTCTTGAAGCTCCTGAAGGGAGGGTCCGCATGATACTGCGCTGCATGCTGGTCGCGATGCTGGTGGCAGGGGTGGCGGGATGCGCATCGGTCGAATCGACGGGGGGCGCGGGAGGCGCCTCGCAGGTCTCTGTTGAGACTTTCGCCCATCGCGTCGCCTCGCCCTATCTGATCCTGTACTGGAATTGCGCCAGGCCCTCGCCAGACCTCTTGCGGCTGGAGGGCGTGGCCCGCAACCAGTGGTCGGCGGCGGAGGTACGATCCGTGGCATTCGAGCTGGTCGGCGTGAATGCGCGGGACCGGACTGTCTCCGCAGTCAGTGGCGAGGCGCGAGACTTTGTGATACGGACAGGTGGGGCCTCCCCTTTCCTCCTGAGCTTGCGGCCGGTCGGCGGTGAGGCGCGGTTTGATCTCTACTACCAGTACCAGTTCTCCGGCGGGGAGCAGATGGACGCCTTGCTGGCAGGGCCGCCGATGCCCCCGCCGAAACTCCTGGCGCAGGTGGACCGATACCTGATCCGGGATGTCTGCTCGGAATCGCTGCATCGCGCGCGCTGATGAAACGCCGGGATTGACGCGGGCGGGCCGCCAGGGGTAGGATGCCGGCCACCGTCATGCCACGACCGGCCGACCGCGGGGGAGACGGCGGCCCGCAGGGAGTGGAAAAAACCGACTGGGGATCAGGCACGGGGCCGCTCGTCGCGCGGCGCGGCCCGGCCGGCGTCCCTGGCAGGGGGAGAGTGCCATGGCAAAGTTCACCACGCGTCCCGTGGTCATGGGCCGGCGCGGCATCGTCACCTCGGGGCACTACCTGGCGACGGCCGCAGGCTTCCGCATCCTGGAGCAGGGGGGCAACGCCATCGATGCGGCCGCGGCGATGTGCCTCTGTCTCAACCTGCTGGAGCCCCAGAGCAATGGGATCGGCGGCGAGGTGCCGACGCTGATCTACTCGGCGAAGGAGCACCGGGCTTTCGCCGTCTGCGGCATGGGCTGGTCCCCGAAGGCATTCACCCTGGATTGGTGCCGGGAGCACGGCATCGACCTCATCCCCGGCGACGGGTACCTTCCGGCCTGCGTGCCGGCGATCGTGGACACCTGGGCCACGGCGGTCGCCCGCTTCGGCAGCCTGTCCTTCGCCCAGGTGCTCCAGCCGGCCATCGAGCTGGCCGAAAACGGCTTCGCGGTCTACGAGGGCCTGCACGAAAGCCTGACGGGCAGCCTGAAGAAGTTCACCGAGCTGTATCCCACCACGGGCGAGATCTACTGCCCGAAGGGCCGCGTGCCCGAGGTCGGGGAGCTGCTGCGCAATCCGGATTGGGCGAACTGCCTCACGCTGATGTGCCGCGCCGAGGCCGCGGCCAAGCATCGAGGCCGCCTCGCCGGCATCGAGGCGGCGCGGGATGCCTTCTACAGGGGGGAGATCGCCGAGCGCATCATCAAGTTCATCACGTCCACCCCGGTCGAGGATGCCAGCGGGAGCGCCCACGCCGGCCTGCTCTCGTTCGAGGACATGGCGGAATGGCATGCGACGGTGGAGGAGCCGGTGACCTCCCCGTACGGCGACCTGGATGTCCACAAGTGTCCCCCCTGGACCCAGGGACCGGTGTTCCTGCAGCACCTGGCCATCCTGGAGGGGTACGACCTGGCCGCGCTGGGCCACAACTCGGCGGAGTATCTCCACGTGCTCATCGAGTCCGCCAAGCTGGCCTTCGCCGACCGCGAGGCCTACTACGGCGATCCGCTCTTCGACACGGTGCCCTTGAAGGTGTTGCTGTCGAAGGCGTACGCCGCCGGGCGGCGACGCCTCATCGGAACGGAGGCGTCGCGGGAGATGCGACCCGGCGACGTGGGGCAGGGGGTTCCCGCCCATGCGACCTTCGACGTCGCCGGGGACAACCGGCGTGCGCTCCAGGTCGCCGCTCGCTCGATCCGGGATCTGGGACTGGGCCACGCCCACGTCGGCGACACGACCCATCTGGACGCCGTGGATGCGGAGGGAAACATGGTCGCCGCCACCCCGAGTGGTGGCTGGATCGGCTCCTCCCCGGTGATCAAAGGGCTGGGATTCCCACTGGGGACGCGGGGGCAGATGTTCTATCTCAACCCCGAGCGGCCCAACGCCCTGGCCCCGCGGAAGCGCCCGCGGGCCACGCTGACACCCTCCCTCGTCACCAGGCGGGGGCAGCCCTACATGGTCTTCGGCACGCCGGGCGGGGACGGGCAGGACCAATGGACGCTCCAGTTCTTCCTGAACGTCACGGTCTTCGGCATGAACCTGCAGGAGGCCCTGGACGCGCCGACCGTTCACTCCGTGCACTTCCCCTCCTCCTTCTATCCGCGGCCCGCCTATCCCGGCCGGGTGGAGGTGGAGGGCCGCCTCCCGGGCGAGGTCATCGCCAAGCTCGAAGCGCGTGGGCACGAGGTCGGCGTGATCGACGGCTGGGCCAACGGCAAGGTCATGGGGATCCGCCGGGATGAGGCGCGGGGCGTGATCGCCGGCGCGGTCTCTCCCCGGCGCACCATCGGCTACGCGCTGGGGTGGTGATCCACGCCGACAGCAGATGGCGTGCCATGGAACCTCTGCTTCTTGATTGCACGAGGAGGGGCCAGGGTGCGTCGGGGACCCCTCAGTAGTCCTTGGGATCGAGGAAGTCGCGGAGGCCGTCGCCGGCCAGATTGAAGGAGAGGGCGAGGGCGAAGATGGCGAGGCCAGGCCACCAGGCCATCCAGGGGGCCGTCTCGAGGAACTGCTGGGCCGTGTTGAGCATGGTGCCCCAGCTCGGCGTGGGTGGCTGCACGCCCAGCCCGAGGAAGGAGAGGATGGCCTCGGCGATGACGGCGCTGGGAATGGAGACGGTGGCCTGAACGAGGAGGGCGCTGAAGATGTTGGGGAGGATGTGCCGGAGCATCATCCGCAGATCCCCGCCGCCGAGCGCCCGCGCGCTCTGGACGTAGTCCTCCTGTGCCGCGGAGAGCACGAGCCCGCGGGTCAGCCGGATGTAGGTCGGGGTGGCGGCCATGCCGATGGCCACGGTGGCATTGGTGAGGGAGGGTCCCAGGATCGTGACCAGGCCGATGGCCAGGATCAGAAATGGAAACGACAGCCACGCGTCGGTGAGCCGCATGATCACCTGATCGATGGCGCGGCGGTAATAGCCGGCCACGAGGCCGGTGGGCACCCCGACGGCGATGGCGAGGAGAATGGAGAGCACGCCCGCCTGCATGGAGGTCCTGGCCCCCCAGACCACGCGCGAGTAGACATCCCGCCCCAGGTCGTCCGTCCCGAAGAGGTGTGCCGTGGTCGGCGACTTGCGGATCTGACTCCAGTTGGTGCGGATCGGGTCGCCCGTTGCGATCCAGGGCGCGCCGACGGCCATCACCGCGAACAGGACCACGACGACCGCGCCGACCACGGCCGGGGGCCTGCGCAGGGCGCGCCGCCAGGTCCGCCGCCGGCTGGCAGGCGCGGGCGTGTCTTCCCCCTTCAGCGCCCCCGCAGCCGCTGTCCTCACGTCCGCCCCGTCACGACTCACCGGACGACCCCTTGACGCGGATCCGCGGATTCAGGAGCGAGTACGACACGTCTACCAGGAGGTTGATCAGGACGTAGCTGCTCGCCGTGATCAGGACGACCCCCTGGACCAGCGGGTAATCCCGGGTGAACACCGCCTCCACGATGAGCCGGCCGAAGCCGGGCACCACGAAGATCTGCTCGGTCACCACGGCGCCGCCCATGAGGGTCCCCATCTGGAGGCCCAAGATCGTCACGATGGGGATGAGCCCATTCCGGAGGGCATGGCGGAACACGACCACCCATTCCGCCAGGCCCTTGCTGTAGGCGGTCCGGATGTAGTTCGCGCTCATGACCTCGATCATGCTGTTGCGCGTCTGACGCATCAGCACCGCCGCCAGGGCTGCGCCGAGCACGAAGGCGGGCATGAGCATGCGCTCGAGATTGCCCAGCGGGTCCTGGGAGAACGGCACGAAGCCCGAGGCGGGAAGGAGGTGAAACCGCACGGAGAGAAAGAGAATCAGCATGATCCCCAGCCAGAAGCTGGGGATGGAGACGCCGCACAGGGACACGGCGTTGGCCAGGAGGTCCCAGGCCGTGTTGCGGCGCACGGCGGAGAAGACGCCGGCGGGGATGGCGATCCCCACGGCGATGAGCAGCGAGAAGCCGGCGAGCTGGATCGTGATCGGGAGCTTCACCGCCACCGTCTTGACCACCGACTCCCGCGTCCGGATCGACTCTCCCAAATCTCCCCGGAGCGCCAGGGTGAGCCAGCGGAGGTATTGCACCGGGATGGGATCATTCAGGCCGTACTTTGCCCGGATCTCCTGGAGGCCCGCCTCGTCCGCATCCGTCCCGGCCATCACCCGGGCAGGATCGCCCGGAATCATGCGGACGCCCGTGAAGACGATCAGCGTGATCAGGAGCAGGGTCAGGATGGAAACCGCGACCCGCTGGGTCAGGAAGTCGAGCACGCCTCAGTCCTCGAGCGACCAATGACCGATGACCAATGACGGAAAGCGTGAAGCGCGTGCCATCCTCAATTGGTCATTGGCCACTGGGATTTGGTCATTGCCAGGAGGTTCCCTTGAGGCGGATCAGGCCGTCCGGCACCGCCTTGTAGTTCTTCAAGCTCTTCGGGTACCCCACGATGTAATTCTGGTGGTACAGGTAGATGAGGTTCCGGCGGCCCAGGACCATCTTGTCGATCGCCTCCTTGTACAGCGCGGCGCGCTGGGCCACGTCGTTCACCTCCCGGGCCTTGTTCAGCAGGGCGTCGATGGCCTCGTCGCAGGCGCCGGTCGTGTTGAGGCTCCCTCCGCAGGTGTGGAACTGATGGATGTTCCCGTCCGGGTCCACGCGTCCGCTCCAGCCGATGAGGAAGGCCCGGAGGTTGCCCGCGTCGTCGTCCTTGAGGGCCGAGGCGAACTCCGAGGGGCGGAGGCTGATGTTGATCCCGGCCTCCTGGGCCATGCCCTGGATCACCTCGCCCACCCGTCGCTGCTGCGGATCGTTGACGATGGTCATCTCGACGCTGTAGCCGCCGCCCAGGCCGGCCGCGGCCAGGAGCTGCTTGGCCTTGGCCACGTCCCGGGTCGGGCACTTGCGGCTCTTGTCGTAGAACGGGCTCACGGGGGAGATCGGCGTGCAGCCCGGCGTGTACTGGCCGTCCCAGGCCACCTGGTTCAGCGCCTCGCGGTCGATGCTGAGGTCGAGTGCCTCGCGCACCCGGGGGTCGTTGGCGAGGGGTGTCCCCAGATCGACCGGCGGCGTATTCTTCCCGTTCTTGTTGTGGAGGTTGAGGGTGAGGCTCTGATACGCCAGACCGGTGACGCTGGTCACCTCGAACCGACCCTCCTTCCTCAGGCTGACGGCATCCGTCGGGGCGACCAGGTGCATCATGTCGATGTCGCCCGAGCGCAGATTGGCCAGCCGCACGTTGTCGTCGGGGATGATGCGGAAGATCAGCCGGTCGAACCTGGCCTGCCCCGGGTCGAAGTAGTGCTTGGACTTTTCGAGCACGATGCGGTCCTGGGGGACGCGCTCGACAAACGACCAGGGGCCCACACAGACGGGGGAGGTGCCGAACCGCTCGTCGAGCTTCCTGGCCTGGGTGGGCGAGACCGGCATGCCCGCACGGTCGGCCAAGGTCGCCACGAGCGGGGAGAACGGCGCCTTCAGGCGGAGGCGCACCGTGAGGGGATCGACGACTTCGATGGTGCTGACCAGCTCCAGCTCGCTGCGCCGGCTCGACCCCTTCATGTTGAGGTGACGGTCGAGGGAATAGCGGACCGCCTCGGCGTCCATGGCCGTGCCGTCGTTGAACTTCACGTTCCTGCGCAGCTTGATGGTGACGGTCTTGCCGCCATCCGAGAAGGTGGGCATCTCGGCCGCGAGCTGCGGGAAGATCCTGAGCTTCTCGTCGATCTCGTAGAGCTTCTCGCACATGTGCTCGTAGATGATGCGCCCCACGTAGGTCCGCGACAGGCTCGGGTCAAGGATGTCCGGGTCCTGGTTGAGCGCCACCACGAGCGTGTTCTTCGGACCCTGAGCGTAGGAGACCCCCGTCAGGAGCGTCAGGACGGCGAGACATCCCACGGTGATGCACAACCCTGGTATCAACTTTCTGCGCATGGTCGCCTCCTTGTCGCCAATCGGTTGGGCTCGTGATCCTGGGGAGCGGCATGTCGTGCTCGCCGGCCGCGAGGGGAGATTCGCGCAGCAGGGGAAGCGGTGTCAAGCCAAAACCGTCGGAGGGAGTTGTTCCCAGAGCTTGCCCTTCCGGGCGTCGATCAGCAGACGCCCTGGATCCCGGCTCCGGGGTGTGGCGGATCAGGAGCGCCTGCCGAGTCACCCGCCGCCTGGACGCGGCGCAGGCAAAGACCTTGACAGGCACACGGGGCCGGGGGTAGGCTTCCGGGCGGATCGGAATTCGCAGACATCCTGAGGGTAGTGTCCCATGGCGAAGATCCTGGTGGTGGATGACGAGACGTTGCTCCGCACCATGCTGAGTGATGCGCTGGAGACGGCGGGGCATACCGTGGTCGTGGCGGTGAATGGTGAGGACGCCCTGGCGTGCGCGAAGGACGATCCCCCGGACTGTATCCTCCTGGATGTGATGATGCCGGGCCTGGACGGCTACGAGACGTGCGAGCGGCTGAAGGCGGACCCGGCGCTGGCCGCGATCCCGGTCCTCCTGGTGTCGGCGACCACCGACCTGCGAGTCGTGGACCGGGCCGAGCAGGTGGGTGCCGTCGGCGTGCTGCCCAAGCCGGTTCCGGACGAGCAGCTTCAGCATGCTGTGGCGATGGCACTGGCCACCCCACCCTCGACCTGAGACGAGGCAGCGCGTAGCGAATCGCCCCGGTGAACGAGCGAGTCCCGCCGAGCACCTCGCCGCCAGCCCCCTGCTCTGGGTGTATGGCCCCGGCTCCTCCCCTATCATCCTCTCCTCGGGTTGGGCATGGGACCCGCCGGAGGCTGTCCTCCCGTGATGGCACTGACGGAGCTGATCAAGGCGCAGGGTGTGACCCTGGGCTTCGACCTCGTGGGGATCTCGGCGGTCGGCGAGCCCGCGCACCGCGGGTCGTTCGCCGAATGGCTTCGCCAGGGTTACCACGGGGAGATGGCCTACATGGCCCGGACGTCGCGGCAGCGGACGCACCCGGGGGAGTTCCTGCCGTGGGCGAGATCCATCGTGTCCGTCGCCTTGAACTACAACACCCCCCACACGCGCGAGGCGGAGCACGGAGGCATCCAGGGGTGGATCGCCCGGTATGCGTGGGGGGACGACTACCATGAAGTCTTGCAGGCGAAGCTTCTGCGGCTCCTCGACTTCGTGCGGGGGCAGGCGGGACCGGAGGTGCAGGGGCGCATCTTCGTGGACGCCGGTCCGGTCCTGGACCGCGAGGCCGGGGTGCAGTCCGGGATCGGCTGGTACGGCAAGAACACGAACCTGCTGTCCATGCGCATCGGCTCCTTCTTCTTCCTGGGCGAACTGTTTCTGAGCCTGCCGCTCGCGCCGGACAAGCCGGTGCGGGACCGGTGCGGCCAGTGCCGCCTGTGCCTGGATGCCTGCCCGACCAATGCCTTCGTGGGGCCCTACATCCTGGACGCGCGCCGGTGCATCTCGTACCTCACCATCGAGCTCAAGGGGGCCATCCCGAGGGACCTGCGCCCGCTGGTGGGGACGCACATCTTTGGCTGCGACATCTGCCAGGACGTCTGCCCGTACAACGCCAGGGTCAAGCCGACGCGTGAGACGGCCTTCCATCCCCGCGAGGGACTCCACGCGCCGGAGCTGATCCCGCTGCTCGCGCTCGGCGAGGCGGAATTCAGGACGAAGTTTCGGGGAAGCCCGATCCTGCGGGCGAAGCGGCGGGGGTTCCTGCGGAACGTGTGCGTGGCCCTGGGAAACCTGCGGCGGGGCGAGGCCGTGCCCGCCCTGACCAGGGCGCTCCGGGAGGATCCGGACGCCCTGGTCCGCGCCCACGCGGCCTGGGCCTTGGGCCGGATCGCAACGGGTGGGACGGAGACGGCGTTGCGTGAGGCCCTGGAGCGGGAGACGGACCCCGCGGTCCAGGCGGAGATCCGGACCGCCCTGGGGGTGCGGGTGGGGAGTTGACGACCCAGGTCCGGGCTGGGTAGTATGGCGGCCATTGTGAAGGAGAGTACGAGCCGCCAGGCCTGTGCCCCGGCGAACGCACCGCCCTGCATGCCGATGAGGGTCTGACCATGAACTATCCGATCTGGGACCTCCCCATCCTGGGGGGCGGGGTGCTGATCGGCACCATCGCCATCCTGCACGTCTTCGTCTCTCATTTCGCCGTGGGCGGCGGGCTCTTCCTCGTCCTCACGGAGCGCAAGGCGCACCGGGACAGCGACCCGGATCTCCTGGCGTACCTGAAGACTCACAGCACGTTCTTCGTCCTGGTGACGCTGGTCTTCGGCGCCGTGAGCGGCGTCGCGATCTGGTGGAGCATCGGGCTGGTGGCCCCGGCGGCGACCTCCACCCTGATCCACGTGTTCGTGTGGGTGTGGGCCATGGAATGGGTGGCATTCTTCACCGAGATCGCCGCGGCCTTTGTCTACTACTACGGCTGGAACCGGCTCGACCGGCGGACGCATGAGATCGTCGGATGGATCTACTTCGGCGCGGCGTGGCTGAGCCTCTTCCAGATCAACGGCATCCTGACGTTCATGCTGACGCCGGGCCGGTGGCTGGAGAGCGGTGCCGTGCTGGACGGCTTCTTCAACCCGACCATGTGGCCGTCGGCCCTCGTCCGGACGGCCGTGGCGGTGGCCCTGGCCGGGCTGTACGCCCTGGTGACGGCCTCGGTCGGAGCGGCGCCCGCGCTCCGTGAGCGCCTGACCCGCTATGCCGCCAAGTGGCTGCTCCTGGGGGCGGCGGTGATCCCGGTGGGTGGCGTCTGGTACATCGCCTCCCTGCCGCCCCTGGCGCGGGAGATCTCCATGGGAGGGGCCCCTGCGGTCACGATCTTCGCGGGCCTCACGATCGTGTTCTCGGGGTTGCTGGTGGCCCTGATCCTCTGCTCCGCCTACCTGTACCCGCGGAGCTTCAACATCGGCCTCGCCCTCCTGGCAGTGGTCCTCGGGCTCATGACCACCGGGGTCACCGAGTGGGTGCGGGAGGCCGTGCGCAAGCCGTACATCCTCTACGGGTACATGTGGTCCAATTCGATCCGCGTGGCGGACGCCAAGGCACTGGAGCAGACCGGGCTCCTCGCGCGGGCAAAGTGGGTTGCGTCGAGCGAGGCGCTGCTCTCCACCCGACCCCAGGCCGGGGAGGAGATATTCCAGATCGCCTGCCAGAGCTGTCACACGGTGGAGGGATACAACGGCATCCGGATCATGGTGAAGGGCTGGCCGCGGGCGCTCGTCCGCTACAGCCTGGATCACCTGGACGAGCTGAAGGGCTTCATGCCGCCCTTCGTGGGCAACCTCGCCGAGCGGGAGGCCTTGGCGGATTGGCTGTTTGCCCTCGGCCGGCCCGGCTCGGTCGCTACGGCGCGGGGGGTGGCCGGCCGCTTCCCGGTGCCGAGGGATGTGTGGCTCCGCATTCACGCTGAGCTCGGCGGCGGTCCGGCGGCGGAAAGGAGGATCCCATGAAGTGGCCGAGGCTTCCGGGTGCGGCGTCCGTCCTGGCATTGCTCCCTGCAATGCCGGTGGCGATTCCGGATCCCGATCCGATTCCTCTGCCGGCGCCGGTCGGGCTGCTGCGCTTCCTCCTGCTTCTCACCTTTGTGTTGCATCTGCTGTTCATGAACTTCGTGCTGGGCGGGGGCCTGCTCGCGCTGCTGTCCCATGTGCGCGCGCGGGGCGCCGCGGCGGAGATCGGCACGAATCATCGGCGTCTGATCGCGCTGCTGGCGCGTGCGCTTCCCGCCGCCATCGCCTTCACCATCACCCTGGGAGTCGCGCCGCTGCTGTTCGTCCAGGTGCTCTACGGGCCGCTGTTTTTCAGCTCGTCCGTCCTCATGGCCTGGCTCTGGTTGGCCGTCGTGGCGCTCTTGCTCCCGGGCTATTACGCGGCCTACTGGCACACCTTCCAGCACGCGACCTCCGAGCGGGTCGCCCCCTGGGTGGTGCTGGGCATGTCCGGCCTCTTCCTGGGGATCGCGTTCCTTTTCGTGAACAACTTCAGCCTGCTGCAGAATCCGGAGGTCTGGCGGCCGCTCTACCTTCAGGGACGGCGCGGCCTGCACCTGTACGCCCTGTGGGACGGGGGCGTGGTCATCCGCTCCCTGCACTTCTTGCTGGCGGCGCTGGCACTCACCAGTCTCACCGTGGCCGCCATGGGCCTCCGGCACCAGGGGGCGGACCCTGCCTTCGGCCGCTGGGCCAAGACGTACGGGGGGCGCTGGTTTGCCGGGGCCACGCTCCTCCAGTTCGGCTCGGGGGTCTGGTTCCTCTCGGTCCAGCCGCCGCGCGTGCGTGACTCGCTGCTCGGGGGAAACCCGGCGGACTCCGCCCTCCTCCTGGCCGCCGTCGGCTTCGCCCTCGTGGCCCTGGCGGCGCTCGTCCCCCCAGGCAGGATCTCGCGAGGGCGGCTCTGTCTCGGCTCGGCCGCCATCGGCCTCACGGTTGTCCTGATGGGCCTCCTGAGGCAGCGGGTGCGGACCCTCTGGCTGGAGCCACACTTTCGCTACGAGGCGCTGCCGGTCGCCTCGCAGTGGGGAGCCATTCTCCTGTTCCTCGTCCTCCTGCTGGCCGGCATCGGCCTCGTCGGCTGGATGCTGTGGCGATTCTTCCAGCGGCCGGCCCAGGTCACCTCTCCGGGCTAGCCCTCCCGTTCGAAGAATCCTGGGGCTTGGGGCCGAGGGCCAGCAGCGTTCGGTGGTTCGAGTGTTCGGTGGTTCGGTTGTTCCCGTACAGCCGTACAGCCGATCAGCCGTACAGTCGAACGCTTTTCCAGAGGAGAATCACATGAAGACCGACCTCGGCGACCTGCGGGTGCTGGACGCCCACGCCCACTTCTTCTCCCATCCGTTCTTCTCGCAGTTCGTGGAGGCGCTCCGGCAGGAGTTGCCGGGTGAAGACCCGTACGGCGGCCTGGCGCGACGCCTGGGATGGGAGCTGCCCACCCCGGATCACATCGCCCTGGGGAGGCGATGGGTCCAGGAGATGGACACGCACGGCCTGGAGCGCATGGTCCTGATCGCCAGCATGCCCGGAGACGAGGAGTCGATCCTGGCGGCAGCACAGGCCTTCCCCGAGCGCGTCCTCGGGTATTTCATGCTCGACCCGACCAGGCCGGATGCGGCCGATCGAACCCGGAGGGCCCTGGCCGGCAGCCTCCGGGGCGTCTGTCTCTTCCCGGCGATGCACCGCTTCCACGTGTGGGAGGAGCGGTGCTATCCCGTGTACGAGGCGGCCGCCGCGGCGGGGGCGATCGTCTTCGCCCACTTCGGCATCTTGAAGATGGGGATCCGGGACAAGCTGGGATTGCCCAGCAAGTTCGACATGCGCTACTCGAACCCCATCGATCTGCACCGGGTGGCAAAGGACTTCCCGGCCACGACATTCGTGATGCCCCACTTCGGCTGCGGTCTCTTGCGCGAGGCATTGATCGTCGGGGACCAGTGCGGAAACGTCTGCGTGGACACCTCCAGTTCCAATGCCTGGGTGAACACCCAGCCGGTCCCGCTGGATCTCGCCCAGGTCTTCCGGGCGGCCCTCCGCGTCTTCGGGCCGGAGAGGATCCTGTTCGGCACGGATTCGACGTTCCTCCCCCGCGGCTGGCGTCGGGACATCTTCGACGCCCAGGTGCAGGTCTTGAAGGCGCTGGAGATCCCGGTCGCGCAGGCCCGGCTGATCTTCGGCGAGAACCTGGCAAGGGTGCTGCGGGTGTAAAGAACAGAAACTATTTATCCGCAGATTACGCAGATTACGCAGATTGTTCCGGAAAGAACAACGGCCCGATCCGCTGACACTGGATCGGGCCGATGCATTTCGGGAAAAGAAAGACGGAGGGGGTCAGGCCATCTCGATCAGGATCTCCTCGCCCCGGATCTTGACCGGATAGGTCAGGGCGCGGAGATCGGGGTCCAACACGCACTCCCCGGTCTTGAGGTGGAAGTCGTAGCCGTGCCAGGGGCAGAGGACGCGCAATCCCTCGATCGTGCCGTCCGCCAGCGGCTCTCCCTCGTGCGGGCAGGCCGCCTCCAGCGCGTAGTAGCGCCCCGCGACGTGGAAGAGGGCGATCCCCTGGCCGTTCGCCTGAACCACCATCACCTGGCCCTCCGAGAGGTCGCCCACCCGCCCAACCTTGACGAATCTCGCCATATCCAGAACTGTGCCGGACGCCGGCCTCAAACCACCTCGATGAAGACGTCGGTTCCCTCGGTCTTCACGACGAAGGTGGCCGCGCGCAGGTCGGGGTCCGTCGAGCACTCGCCGGTCCGCAGGCTGAACTCGTAGCCGTGCCACGGGCAGATGACCGTGTCGCCGTCCAGTTCGCCGTCCTCCAGCGGGCCCCCCTCGTGCGGGCAGACGGCGCCCACGGCGTGAAAGGCGCCGTTCACGTTGAACAGCGCGATGGGCTGCCCATCCACTTCCACCAACTTGCCCTGGCCGGGCGCGAGGTCCTTCGCCTCGGCCACCTTGACGAGTTTTGCCATGGCTCGCCGCCCTCATCGTGGGGAGTCAATCTATGCATTTGTGGATTGAGTGGCGAGACGCTACCACAGGACGCTGCGGAAGGCAATACGCCGGGAGCGGGAACAAGCGGAGCGTTGGGGGTGCTCGTCCGTTCTCGGGAACGGTTGTCTTGAAAGGTCGTCAAGTAGAGCCGGGATGTCAGCTAGTTCTTGACTTCTCTGGAGGGGCAGGCTACCGGCCTGTACAGTGATAAAGCGAGCGGCCGTCCTGAGGACACGCCATGCGTAGTCGTGAGGTGGCCAGACGCCAGACGCCCTCCCCGGTTGAATCCGGGGAGGGCGTTGGTGTTTCAAGGGGACATTGGGGGTCTGGACTGTTCGGCTCTGCCCTCGGGGCGCAGAGCGCAAAGAGCATAGCGCAGAGCGCAGGTCGAGACCAGAAGCCGGCCAGAGAAGTTCGAAGTTCGGAATTTGCTGATCTCCGGTTTTTGACCCCTGGCGCTCGGCGCCATGCGCTATGCGCTGAAGGAGGTGGGGCCATGCGGACCTGGATGGCACGGATGGCGAACACCCTGCGATGGGGGGTGCTGAGCCTGGGCGTGCTGCTGAGCCTCGGATTGCCCTGGCCGGCCGCCGCGCAGGTGTCCTTCGCACCGAAGGCCGACTTCGCGACAGGGGACCACCCCCAGGCCGTCGCCGTGGCCGACCTCAACGGGGACGGGAAGCTGGACGTGGTGACGGCGAACCCGGGCTGGAACACCGGCTTCGTCTCCGTCTTCCTTAACACCGCCCCGGCGGTCGCCGATCTCGGCGTGACGATTGGCGGTGCCCCGGACCCGGTGGTGGCGGACGAGAGCCTGACGTATACGGTGACGGTGACCAACAACGGGCTCAACCCAGCTTCAGGGGTGACTCTGCTGGACGCGCTCCCCGCCGGGGTGACGCTCGTCTCGGCCATTCCTAGCCAGGGGGCCTGTACCGGCACGACCACGATCACGTGCGGCATCGGGCCCCTGGACAGTGGGGGGACGGCCACCGTGACGATCGTGGTCACGCCCGCGGCGCCCGGGACCCTGACCAACACCGTCACGGTCATGGGCAATGTGGACGATTCCACCCCGGACAACAACACGGCCACCGCCGCCACCACCGTCCAGGACGCCACTCCCCCGACCATCGAGCACACCCCGATCAGGAGCGCGGCGGTGAATAGGTCCATCACCATCAGAGCCACGATCAGCGATAACGTGGGCGTGCGGTCAGCGACGCTTTTCTACAAGACGCCGGAAGCGAGTTTGTACGTGGCGTCATTCATGACGGCATCTGGCTCGACCTTCAGCGCGGCGATCCCAGCCAGTGCCGTGACCAAGGCGGGTGTGCAGTACTACGTGGAGGCGAGCGACGCGAACAACATAATCAGGAGTCCCGGCACCGCTCCCACGACGCCCTACAGCGTGGTGGTGGGCACCTCAGTGTTCACCGATGACCCCCCGGTCGCGAGGACCACCCCCATCAAGGCGGTGCACTTCACCGAGCTGCGGATGGCCATCAGTGCCCTCTGGACCAAGTACAGCGTGTCTGGGGTCTTCCCGGACTGGGGCGGGCCGGTACGTGCGGCCCATCTGATCAGCCTTCGCACGGCCTTGGACGCGGCCCACTTCAAGGCGAGGAATACGCACCTGACATTCGAGTCCATCCAGATGGAAACAACCCCCATCAAGGCGAGTCACCTGAGCGAGCTGCGCACTTTCGTGCGGAACCTGGAGTGAGGATTTGCAGGGACCTGGCAAAGCGCCAAGCGCATAGTGCATGGAGCATCCTTCGACATGCTCAGGATGAGCGGCTATGCAGCCATGCCTGCCCCGAGCACAGTCGAGGGGCGCCGTGCTCTTTGCGCTCTGCGCGGGGATTCGCTGTTGTGAATTCCTGGATTCTGCAAGGCCGACGCGGCGAGCTACACGCCACGGAGGGCGGCGGCCTCGGCTTGGAGGGCGCGGATTTTCTCTGTCAGGTCGCTTCGTCCGCTCATGGTCGACAGGGTTTCGAGGCAGTCGAGGTGAGTCGAGAAGGCCGGCAGCACGCCGGTGAGGATCGAGGCGCGGGCTCTTCCAGCCAGAGAGGCAAGGAGGATGCGGATCCACGGCAACTCGTTCTGCTCCAGGCGAAAGGCCGTCTCGACGGCCGCCGCTAGATCCAGGCCGCCTGCGGCCGCCTCGGCCGCCTGGTACAGCCTCTCGGTGGCATCGATGGGCGGGGCGGGCAGGGCATCCCCCTTGGGCGCGACGTTCCCCGGCAGGCCGAGCAGGTCGCCGGCGAGCGTGAGGGTCGCGAAATGGGCCGCCTCTGCATCGGACATCTCCCCCCATAGGCGGCTGACGGCGGGGTTGGCGGTGAACCGCCCCGCATACGCTCGATAGAGGAGAACGGCGCGCCGCTCGTAGGTCGCAATCTCCGCCAGAATCTTCAGCACGTCCATCCGTCAGCCCCCTGCGCGGCAGAGACACGCCGGCTTCTCGGCGGGGTGTGTTCCGTTTGGGGGAGGGCGGTCAGGCCCGCCCCTCCTCCTGCAGCAACGTTTCGAGGCGCTCCCTGGCCTGGCGCGCACGCTCCAGGTGGTGGCCGCAGATCTGCAGGATCTCGTTTCTCAGCGTGGGTCGCAGGGTCATCATGAAGGTGAAGAGGCCACCCAGCGCCTCGTCGAGCGCCCGGACGGCGGTCTCCACTTCCTCGCGAACCTTGGCATCCATGGAGCCTCCGCCAGGAGGGGACCTACGCCCCGGCAGCGCGCCCGTCGCCGATGAGGCGCAGCAACTCGGCCTGGGTCTTGGTCTGGCTCTCCACGATCAGGCGGGTCATCTCCATCCAGCGCAGGGTGACCTCACGGCTTTGGGCGAGCCACGGCTCGACAAGCTCCAGGACGGCGGCAGCGTCGTGAGGCCTGGGGCCCAATGCCCGGATGTGCTCCTGCAGGGTCCCGGTCTGATCCTCGAGATCGGTGACGGCCATGCCGAACAGCTTCAACAGCCTGCGAGTTGCCTCCTCTGGCATGGGATTCCTCCTCTCTCCGATCCCTCTCGTCTGCGTGGACGTTTCCGGCCGGTTTTCCCGTGACAAGCTCCACGGGCGTGGGTATAGTTGCGCCCGCCCGAAGCAGCCGGTGGGGCATTCTAGCACACGGACCGCTCGTGCAGGGGGATATGTTCGAAGGCCCCCCCGGCCTTTCACGTCCTGAGGCGTTCCCATGGCTGAGTTCACCGTTCGAACGAAAGCTCGCCAGGAGATGGTGGATCTTACCACCCGGGTGTCGGAGCTGGTCAAGGCGGCTGGCGTCCGCGACGGCCTCTGTCTGATCTACGTCCCGCACGCCACGGCGGCGGTGGTCATCAACGAGAACGCTGATCCAAATGTCTGTGCGGACATCCTGGACGCCCTGGCGAGACTGATCCCCGAGGGCAGGTGGCGGCACGACCGGATTGACAACAACGCTGCCGCTCACATCAAGGCCACCATCCTCGGTCCCAGCGAGGCGGTGCCCGTCCGGGGCGGACGCCTCGCCCTCGGGACCTGGCAGAGCGTGATGCTGGTCGAGCTGGACGGTCCGCGGGATCGGACCGTGATCGTCGAGGTCCGCTGAGGGGCCGGTTGCCGGGAATCGGGGAGGGGGCATGAGCGTCATCGAGGCGAGCGTTCTGGGGCTGGTCCAAGGTCTCACGGAATTCCTGCCGATCAGCAGCATCGCCCACCTGCGCGTGGTCCCGGCCCTCCTCGGGTGGCTGGACCCGGGCGCGGCCTTCTCGGCGGTCATCCAGCTCGGCACGCTGGCGGCCGTCCTGATCTACTTTGCCGGCGACCTGCGGGCGATGGCCGCCGCGGCGGTACAAGGGATCCGCCTGGGGCGCCCGCTGGGAAGCCAGGAGGCCAGGCTCGCCTGGTTCATCCTGCTGGGGACGCTGCCCATCGGGTTCTGCGGGATAGCCTTCAAGCGGCACATCGAGGGCGAGTGGCGCTCTTTATACGTCATCGCCGCGAGCCTGATCGTCCTCGGGTTGCTCCTCTGGATCGCGGAGAGGACCGCGGCGTTCCGTCGCGGGATCCCCGAAATCGGCTGGTGGGATAGCCAGCTCATCGGCCTGGCCCAGGCCCTGGCCCTGATCCCGGGCGCGTCCCGGTCCGGCACCACACTGGCCGCCGCCATGTTCTCCGGCCTCACCCGCGAGGCCGCGGCCCGCTACTCCTTTCTCCTTGGTATCCCGGCGATCGGCGCCGCGGGCCTATTCGAGCTACGCGAATTGCTGCAGCACGGCCTGCGCGGCGCGGATCTTGGCTCCCTGCTGATCGGCATTCTCACCTCCGCTGTCAGCGGATACCTGGCGATCGACCTGCTGCTCCGCTACCTCCGAACCAGGACGACGCTGGTCTTCGTCTGGTACCGACTCGGCCTCGGCGTCCTCTTGCTGGTTCTGCTGGCCCTCGGCGTCCTCCAGCCGCTCGACTGAATCCCCGGGTGCGGCTCCGCCGGACAGGGGCTCCAGAGGGAGCCTGCGGCGCCAAGCAAAGGAAAATTGGGCAGGAACCACCCGGAACCTCGATCGTTCAGGACTGCACATCGAAGCGGGAATAGCAGATTGTGCCGAAACGCCACGTGCCTGGGACTTTTTTTGGTTGGCGTCGGGTTGCGCGCCTCCCTGTTCATCCGGGTTGCGCCTGTTTCCGGGAGCGGAATCCTCCGGCTCCCCCCGCGAGCCGTATGCAGGAACTCCTCAGAGTGTATTGAATTTAGATAGTTAAGAAGCCACCCCCATCTTCGATCCTTCCCAGGTCTCCTGATCATCGGACGAGAGTCCCCATCAGCCAGCTTGGCACGGAAGTCGCTTAGGAGAGATAACACAGTATGCTGGTCTGCATTGGGCGCACGGACCAGGAGGAATGGAAGATGAATACCACTCCGAGGGTGCTGGTGGTGGACGACGAAGCCCCGGTTCGCCGTCAACTGAAGGTGGGCCTTGCCCAGCATGGGTACGAGGTTGAGGAAAGCCAAGAGGGGTTGGAGGCCCTTGCAAAGATTGAAACCGCTCGCGCCAAGAACCCCTTCCATTTCGTCATCCTCGACATCCGTCTTCCGGATATCGACGGCCTGAAGGTCCTGCAAGCCATCAAGGGCAGCTATCCCGAGCTTCCCGTGGTGGTCATTTCGGGCTATGGGAACGAGAGCACGCTTGAGACCGTGGAGACCAAGCAGGGAAGCGGGTACCTGGACAAGCCCTTCGACACGGACGCGCTGATCGCCGAGCTCACCAGGATCGGCCCGGGTGAGGCGCCCGCGGCCCGGCCGGTGCCGGAGGCAGCCGTCGAGGTGGCGCCGCTCCAGAGCGCCTTCATCTTCATCAAGGCCAAGCCGGACGCCGACCTGTACGGCATCTACACGAACCTCTGCCTCGCCGAGGGGGTCTGCTACTGCGATCCACTGGTGGGTGATTGGGACATGGTCCTGCTGCTGCAGGCCTCCGATCGCGCAGGCCTGGATCGGCTGGCCGCGCGCCACGTCGGCGCATTGGCAGAGATCGAGGCCTTCGAGTCGCACTACTCCGAGCGGCCCCGGCTGCCCAAGGAATATGAAGCCTTCGTCCAGGACCACCAGCGAAGGCAGCCGGCGGACGGGGCCGGGGAGGCGGATTCGCGGCAGCCCAGGATGCTCACCGCGTATGCGGTCCTGGACGTCGATCCGAAACGGCTCCCGCTGCTGTACATGAAGCTCTCCTTCACCGACCACGTGGTCCACTGCGACGTCACCGACGACGGGCGGAAGATCATCCTTCTGCTCCAGGGCTGGCTCCTCCAGGAGATGCAGGCGACCGTCCGGAACGAGATCCGCCTGATGCCCGGAGTGCTGCGCATCAAGGTGATGAACGCGCTGAACTTCTGGAGCAAGTGATCTCACGACGGACACGGATGGCGCACGCACCCGCAGACGACAACACCAACCCGATCCACGCCTTCGGCCGGATGCTCTGGCGGCATCGCGGCGAGCCGGGCATGCTGATCCCGCTGCTGCAGGCGGCCCAGGACAGCTACGGCTACGTCCCCCCGGATGCCGTCGAGCAGATCGCCGGGGTCACCGGCGTCCCCGCCTCGGAGGTCTACGGCGTCATCACCTTCTACAAGCAGTTTCGCCTGAAACCTGTGGGGCGGCACCTGATCCGGCTCTGCAAGGGGACGGCCTGCCATGTCCAGGGGGCCAACATGATCGTCCAGACCGTGGAGGATGAGCTCAAGGTTCCCCCGGACGAGACGACCGAGGACGGCCTCTTCACCTTCACCGTGGTGGCCTGCCTCGGGTGCTGCAGCCTCGCCCCGGTGCTCATGGTCGACGATCAGACCTACGGCCGGATGACCCCCCAGAAGGTGCGGCGCATTCTTCGCCAATACCGCCAGCGGGCCGCGGCATCCCCGAAGACGGCCTCGGGGCGCAGGGCGGCGGCCGCCGCGCCGGCCAATCCGTGACGGAGGCTTGCGTGCAGGAAGTCGTGGTCGGACTTGGCTCCTGTGGCATAGCCGCGGGGGGCCAGCGCGTCCACCAGCGCTTTGCTGAACTGCTTCCCCCCCGGGGCAACGATGCCATCCTCAAGCAGACCGGTTGCATCGGCCTGTGCTACCGGGAGGTCCTGGTCGAGGTGCGGGACCATCAGGGACGCAGGACCCTCTACGGCGAGGTCACGCCCGAGCGCGTGGACCGGATCGTGGCGGAGCATCTCCGCCAAGGCGCGGTCATCGACGAGTGGGCCATCAATACCGGCGAGGTCTTCGCCGGGCAGCAGCGCATCGTGCTGCGAAACTGCGGGCAGATCGATCCCGCCAGCCTGGACGAGTACCGGGCCCGGGACGGCTACCGGGCGCTGGAGCAGGTCCTCACCCGGATGACGCCCGCCCAGGTCATCGACAGCATCTCCGAGTCCGGTCTGCGAGGGCGCGGGGGGGCGGGCTTCCCGACCGGCACGAAGTGGCGCCTGGCCCGGGCGGCCAAGGATGAGCACAAGTACGTCGTCTGCAACGGGGATGAGGGGGACCCGGGCGCGTTCATGGACCGGAGCGTGCTGGAGGGCGATCCCCACTCGGTGCTGGAGGGGATGGCCATCGCGGCCTACGCCGTCGGCGCCGACGCCGGGTACCTCTACGTCCGGGCGGAATACCCGGAAGCCGTGCGACGCCTCCGCCAGGCGATCGCGCAGGCGAGCCGACACGGGTACCTGGGCGGGAATATCCTGGGCCAGGGGTTTCACTTCCAGGTCGCGCTGAAGGAGGGGGCCGGCGCCTTCGTGTGCGGGGAGGAGACGGCCCTCATCGCCTCCATCGAGGGGAAGCGGGGCATGCCGCGGGTGAGACCACCCTTCCCCGTCGAGGCGGGACTGTGGGGACACCCCACCTGCATCAACAACGTGGAGACCTTGGCCAACGTCCCGTGGATCATCCTGCACGGCGCCGGCGCATTCAAGGCCTACGGCACCAAGGGCTCCAAGGGGACCAAGGTGTTCGCCCTGGCGGGCAAGGTGAGGCGCGGGGGCCTGGTGGAAGTCCCCATGGGGACCTCCATCAACGAGGTCATCAACCGGATCGGCGGCGGCACCGCCTCGGGCCGGCCGTTCAAGGCGGTGCAGATGGGCGGCCCCTCGGGCGGGTGCATTCCCGCCTCGCTGGGGGAGACGCCGGTCGACTACGAGGAGCTGACCGCCACCGGCGCCATCATGGGCTCCGGCGGCATGGTGGTCATGGACGAGTCCACCTGCATGGTGGATGTGGCGCGCTTCTTTCTCAGCTTCACCCAGAACGAGTCCTGCGGGAAGTGCACCTTCTGCCGGATCGGAACCAAGCGCATGCTGGAGATCCTGGAGCGCATCTGCGCGGGCACGGGCAAGATCGAGGACCTCGCCTTGCTGGCAGAGCTGGGCGAGCAGATCAAGGTGAGCTCGCTCTGCGGGCTGGGCCAGACGGCGCCCAATCCGGTGCTCACGACGCTCCGCTACTTCCTGCCCGAGTACCAGACCCACATCGCCGAGAGAAAGTGTCCGGCCAAGGTCTGCCTCCCGCTGGTGGAGTTCTGGATCGACCCGGAGAAGTGCAACGGCTGCGATCTCTGCGTCCCGGCCTGCGCGGCCGGCGCCATCAGCGGCGACCGGAAGCTCCCGCATGCGATCGACGTGGCTGCCTGCGTGAAGTGCGCCCGGTGCCTGACCGTGTGCCGCCAGGACGCCATCGAGAAAAGGTAACCCGTGTTCCCTCATCCGGCCCCTGAACCGTCGGCGCTCCCGGTGGAGCTGACCATCAACGGGCGCACGCTCCACGCGCGCCCGGGCCAGACGATCCTGGAGGTGGTCCGGGAGATGCGCCTGGACGAGATCCCGACCCTCTGCCACGATCCGCGGCTCGAACCGTACGGATCCTGCTTCCTCTGCGTGGTGGAGGTCAAGGGGTCTCCCCGGCTCCTCCCCGCCTGCGTCACCCGGGTCCGGGACGGGATGGAGGTCACGACGCGGAGCGAGCGGATCGTTCACGCGCGCAGAACGGCGCTCGGGCTGCTCCTGTCCGATCACTACGCCGACTGCGTCTGTCCGGGCAAGCTTGCCTGCCCGGCGGGGGTGGACATCCAGGGGTATCTCAGCCTGGCGAGGCTGGGCCACTACCACGAGGCCCTGGCCCTCATCCGGGAGCGCAACCCCCTGCCGGTGGTCTGCGGCCGCGTCTGCGTGCGCAAGTGCGAGCTGCAGTGCCGCAGGAATGCGGTGGACGAACCCGTCGGCATCAACTTCGTCAAGCGCTACGTCTCCCAGCACGGGAACGGGAACGGACGGGCGGCGGCGCCCTCTCCCGCAGAACCCACGGGCAAGCGGGTGGCGATCGTGGGCGGGGGACCGGCCGGACTCACCTGTGCCAACTACCTGGTCCTGGCAGGGCATGCCGTCACCATCTTTGAAGCCCTGCCCGAGCTGGGCGGCATGCTCCGATACGGCATCCCGGAATACCGCCTCCCGCGCGCCGAGCTGGACGAGGAGATCGGTCGCATCCTCGAACTCGGTGTCACGGTGGCGCCGGGGAAGAAGCTGGGCCGAGACTTCAGCCTCGAGGACCTCATCCGGCGAGACGGCTTCGACGTGGTCTTCCTGGCCGTGGGGGCCCCCCTGGGCAAGAAGCTGGGCGTCCCCGGCGAGGACGGCACCGCGGGGGTCGAGTCGGCCCTGGAACTCCTGCGCGATGTCGAGCTGCACGGTCCCCCCCGGCTCCACGGGAAGGTGGCCGTCGTGGGTGGGGGCAACTCGGCGATCGACGCCGCCAGGACCGCGCTCCGCTGCGGCGCGGAGGAAGTGACCATCCTGTATCGCCGCACGCGCCACGAGATGCCGGCCCACCACGAGGAGGTGGAGGCGGCGGAGAAAGAGGGGGTGCGCCTGGAGGCGCTGGTGGCCCCCACGGCCGTCCTCTCCGCGGCGGGCCGACTCACCGGGGTCCGGTGCATCCGCATGGCGCTCGGCGAGCCGGATGCGAGCGGCCGACGCGCACCGGTCCCCATCCCGGGGTCCGAGTTCGACTTCCCTTGCGATTTCCTGTACCCGGCCATCGGCCAGGACACCGACTTGGACGCGATCCAGAGCGAGCCGGAGCAGACCCGGCCGGCGGTCACGCGCCGGGCGACCCTGGAGGTGGATCGGTCCACCCTGGCCACACGATCCCCCCGCGTCTTCGCAGGGGGCGACGCGGTGTCCGGCCCCTCCGTCGTCATCGAGGCCATCGCGCACGGGCGCCAGGCGGCGGAGGCCATCGATCAGCTCCTCCGCACGGGGAAGCTGGAGGCGCCCCGTCCCCCGTTCGTGAGCCGCCGGGAGGCCTTCGGCCCGCTGCCGGACTGGCTGTTCGAGGGCGTGCCGCACAGCATCCGACAGAAGATGCCGGAACGGGAGCCGGAGGTGCGGGCGAAGGATTTCGGTCAGGTGGAGCTCGGCCTCAGCGAGCGGCAGATGCGGGACGAGGCCGTCCGGTGCATGGAGTGCGGCTGCAGGGCAGTCTTCGATTGCGACCTGAAACGGTACGCGACCGAGTACCAGGTGGACATGTCGCGGTTCGCCGGCGCGGTCCGCAGACACCGCCTGGATGCGAGCCACCCGCTCATCACCCTGGACCCCAACAAGTGCATCCTCTGCGGGCGGTGCGTCCGGGCCTGCGCGGACGTGGTGGGCCTGTCCGTGCTGGGATTCGTCGGCCGGGGCTTCAGCACCGTGGTGGGACCCGCCCTGGGAAGACCCCTGGCCGAGACCACCTGCATCGCGTGCGGGGCCTGCGTCCAGACCTGCCCCACGGGCGCCCTGGAGAGCCGGCTGCCGTACGGACGGCAGGGCCCCTGGCAGGCCAGGCGCCATCCCTCCATCTGCGGATTCTGTTCCATCGGCTGCCGGCTGGACGTCCACGTGGTGTCGGACGGCCTGCTCTGGGCCAGCGCGCCCGAGGTTCCGGAAGAGGCCGGGAACCTGTGTGTCAAGGGGCGGTTCGGCACGGGTCTGATCCACGGGGCGGACCGGCTGCGCCGACCGCTGGTGCGGCGGGACGGGACGCTGACGGAGACGGACTGGGACCAGGCGATTCGCCAGGCGGCCGCGGTCCTGCAGGAGAGCCGGAACCAGGGGGGGCCGGGCGGGCTCGCACTCCTCACCGGCCATCGGATGACGCTGGAGGAATGTGTCCTCACACGGCATCTGGCCAGGACGGCCCTGGGGGCGAGCCAGGTGGGCAGCCTGGGACAGCAACGCCGGGGAGGGCCGCGCCGCGATCTGGATGGCCTGCTCGGAGAGACGGCATCCACCTGCGTGCGAGAGGACATCCAGACCGCGGACATGCTGCTCCTGGTGGGGGCTGACCCGAGCGCGACCCACCCGGTCCTGGCCATGGCGATCCGCCAGGCGGCGAAGCGAGGCACGGAGATCGTGGCGATCGGTTCGAGCAAGAGCGACCTGATCCGCCCCGAAGACCTCTGGCTCGACGCGCGCCGGGGCACCGCAGGGATCATCCTGGCCGGTGCGATCCGCCGGATCTTCCAGCACGGCCAGCTTGACCGACCCCTTCTGGAGGGCGGCCAGAGTGGCCTGGAGGCGTTGTACCGCTCTGTTGCCGAGGCGGCCATGGATGAAGTTGGGTCCATCTCCGGGGTCGAGATATCCAGGATCGAGACCCTGACGGAACGGATGGCCAGCCGCCGACGGATCGTGGCGCTCTACGACCTGGACGACACCCTGGAGCGGTCCACCGACGACCTGATCGCCCTGGCTCAGCTCCTCATGCTCACCGGCCATCTGAGCAACCAGGGGGAAGGCCTGCTCCTGCTCTCGTCCGACTGCAACAGCCAGGGGGCGCGACTGGCCGGGATCGCCGAGGGACTCACGCCGGGGGCGATCCGAGACGCCCTGGTGATGTTCGAGAACCCTCTGGGGGACCCGGATTCGCGGCGACAGATGGAGCGGCTGCGCCCCCTGGTCGTCATCGATCACTTCCTCACCGAGACCGCCAAGGCCGCGCAGGTGGTATTGCCGGCGGCGACCCTGGTCGAGTCGGAGGGCACGCTGGTCAGCTTCGACCGGCGCATCCGCGCGCTCAGCCGGGCGGCGCAGCCCCTCACCGGTCTCGATACGGCCGAGGTGCTGTCCCGGCTCTCGCGCGCGCTGGGCCATCCGGTCGCCTCCACCGACCCGGCACGGATCCGG
This sequence comes from Methylomirabilis sp. (SeqCode), assembly GCA_035455275.1. Taxonomy (GTDB): domain Bacteria; phylum Methylomirabilota; class Methylomirabilia; order Methylomirabilales; family 2-02-FULL-66-22; genus 2-02-FULL-66-22. The sequence goes on from DATIFO010000075.1 coordinate 38,762, forward strand.
GCGGGGCTGGCGGGAGCACTCGGTCTGCCCCCGGCCGACCTGGAACGCGCGCGCGCCGGGGGCGAGACGTGGCCCACGCGGCGTGACCCGGATCGCCCGCCCCACCTCCGGGCGGTCCGGCTGAACTCGGCCGCGACGACGGCGGATGTGTACCCCTATGCGAGCCTGGACGCGTATGTGGCCCGCAGGCTTGCCGAGATGGGAGCCTCACGGCCGTAGGGGCGGCGCCCGCGGGGGCTCGGGAGGACCCGGGGTACCATGCAGGGTCCTGATCGTCTGCTGAGCCAAGCAGAGCTGTTTGCTCGACTCGACTGGTTCATCCGGCTGCGCTGGGTGTTCCTGCTCGGGCTGAGCCTGATGCTCTTCGTCACCAGCCAGCTCCTGCGGCTCGACCTGCCCTATCGGCGAATCCTGCTGGTGGGCGGGATCATTCTCGCCTACAACACCGCCCTGTATCTGCGCCACTCCTTCTTCACCCGGAAGCAGCCCCCGGATATTACCGCCACCAGGGTTGAGGCCAACTTCCAGATCGGCATGGACATCGCCGCGCTCACGGCGATGATCCATTTCGCCGGGGGGGTGGAGAACCCCTTCATCTTCTTCTACCTCTTCCACGCCATCATCGGCAGCATCCTCCTCAGCCGCGTGGAGGTCTGGACCCATGGCGGCCTGGCCTACGTCCAGTTTCTGTCCGTCCTCTGCCTGGAGTATGCCGGGGTCCTCCCCCACTACTGGCTGGACCCGCTGTATACCGCGCCGCGCCACCAGAACCTCCTGTCTCTCCTGGCGGTCGGCGCCGCCCTGCTCATCACGCTCTTCGGCACGATCTACATGAGCTCCTCCATCGCGCACAGCTTGCGCACCCGGAAGGAGAGGCTGCAGTCGACGAGACGGATGCTGCAAGCCCAATCCCAGGAGCTGGAGGCAGCCAACCGGGAGCTGCGGGCCAAGCAGGCACAGCTCGTCCAGGCGGAAAAGCTGGCGTCTCTCGGGCAGCTCGCCGCCGGGGTGGCCCACGAGATCAACAACCCGATCCAGTTCATCCAGGGCAACATGCGGATCATCCACGAGGCCATGGAGACCATCCTCCCGCTCCTCGACCGGCATGCCCGGGAGAACCCGGAGCTGCGCGTGGCGCGCCTGCCGTACCCCTACTTCCGGGAGCAGATCACGAGCCTCCTCGACGACATGTGCAGCGGGTGCCTCCGCATCGCCGACATCGTACGGGACCTGAAGAAGTTCGCCCGCCTGGACGAAGGGAAGATGGATGAGGCGGTGGACGTGAATGCGGTGGTGCGGGCCGGCCTGCGTCTGGTCCAGAACAAGATCAAGCGGTATCGGGTCTTCGAAGATCTGGAGCCGGGGCTTCCCCCGATCCCGGGCAGCACCAGCAAGATTGAACAGGTGGTCGTGGCGAACCTGATCAACGCCGCCGAGGCCCTGGGCGAGCGGGCCGGCGGGACGATCACGGTGAGCACACGCACCGAGGACGCAGGGAAGGGGATCTGCCTGGCCATTGCCGACAACGGGTCCGGAATGGCCGAGGAGGTCCAGGGAAGGGTCTTCGACCCCTTCTTCACCACCAAGCAGGGGACCGGGGGGACCGGCCTGGGCCTGTCCGTGGCCTACGGCATCGTCAACGAGCACGGCGGGCGGGTGGAGGTCACCAGCGCCGTCGGGGAGGGCACGACGTTCACGTACCACCTCCCGCTGAAGAGGCGCGAGGCATGAAGCGGGTGCTGGTGATCGACGATGACGCGCCCGTCTTGCGTCATTTCCTGATGGTGCTGACCCAGTGCCAGCAGTACGAGGTCACGCCGGCGAGGGACGGCCGCGCGGCCCTGGAGGCCCTCGAGGCGAGGAGTGTGGATGCCGTCCTGCTGGATCTGGCCATGCCGGGCCTGCATGGCTTGGAGGTGCTGAGGAGAATCCGAGAGGGCCATCCGGAGACCCCGGTGATCATCGTCACCGGCGTCGAGGATGAAGAGCTGGCGGCCGAAGTGATGCGGCTCGGCGCCTGTGCCTACCTGTCCAAGCCGGTCGGGGAGGAGGAGCTGCTGCGGTCGCTGGAGCGGGCCCTGGCGGGGGCCATGTCACCTCCAGTGGAGGCCTCGCCCGGCGGAGCCAGCAGGGGCCCGGCCTCGATGGCCAGGGTCCCGCCCGGCACGTCGCCGGATGGCCCGCTGCCTGGGCGGTCTTCGCAGCACTCCTAATCCGTGGTCACCGCCGGCTGCTCGTCCTCCCGGGGCGCGGGCTCTGCCTGCAGCACGAGGGGACGGGCATGCGCCGATCCGATGCCCACGGGGCCCGCCTGGATGACCTCCGGGGGGCAACCCGCCTCGAACTTCTTGAAGTTGTCCACGAAGCGGAACGCCAGTTGGCGGTACCGCTGCATGTAGTGCTCCGTGCTGGGCCAGGAGGTTGCGGGGTTGAGGACGCCGGGCGGGATGCCGTCGCAGCTCCTGGGAACCTGGAATCCGAAGACCGGATCCGCGGCGTATTCCACTCCCAGCATCTGCCCGCTCAACACGGCCCGGAGCAGGCCGCGAGTGTACCCGATGCTGATCCGCTTGCCCACGCCATAGGGCCCGCCGCTCCAGCCGGTATTCACGAGCCAGCAGTTCACGCCGTGGCGCAGGATCTTCTGCTTCAGCAGGTCAGCGTAGACATAGGGGTGGTGGACCATGAACGGCGCGCCGAAGCAGGTGCTGAAGGTGATCTCCGGCTCCTTCCCCAGGCCCACCTCGGTCCCGGCGACCTTCGAGGTATACCCCGAGATGAACTGGTACAGCGCCTGGTCCGGCGTCAGCCTGGCGATCGGCGGCATCACGCCGGAGGCGTCGCACGTCAGGAGGATGATGTTCCGGGGATGGCCTCCCATCTTCTCCGGCACGGCATGGTCGATGTACTCCAGCGGATAGGAGGCCCGGGTGTTCTCGGTGAGGCTCTCGTCGTCCAGGTCGATGCGCCGGGTCGTCGGGTCGTACACCACGTTCTCCAGCAGCGTGCCGAACCGCCGGGTGCAGGCGTGGATCTGCGGCTCGGCCGTGGGCGAGAGCTGGATCACCTTGGCGTAGCAGCCGGCCTCGAAGTTGAAGACGCCGCTGTCGCTCCACCCGTGCTCGTCGTCCCCGATCAGCCCCCGCTCCGGGTCGGCCGACAGGGTCGTCTTGCCCGTGCCGGAGAGGCCGAAGAAGATGGCCACCTCGCCGTCCTTGCCGACGTTTGCCGAGCAGTGCATGGGCATCACGCCCTGCAGGGGCAGCAGGTAATTCAGCACGGTGAAGACCGACTTCTTGATCTCCCCGGCGTACGCCGTGTTGCCGATGATGCAGAGCCGCTGGTCGAAGTTGACCGCGATGAACGTGCTCGAGCCGGTCCCGTCGATCTGCGGGAGACCCTTGAAGGACGGGGCGCAGATGACCGTGAACTCCGGGACGTGCTGCCGGTACTCCTCCAGGCTCCTGGGCAGGAGGAACATGTTCCGGGCGAAGAGGCTGTGCCAGGCGTATTCGGTGATGATGCGCACCGGCATCCGGTACTCGGGGTCCGCCCCCACATGGCAGTCCTGCACGAACAGGTCCCGGCCCTGGAAGAAGCCCTGGAGCCGGTTGAACAGCTCGCTGAACTTGTCCGCACCGAAGGGCCGGTTGTACTGCCCCCACCAGACCTGGCCTTCGGTGGTGCCCTCCTTGACGATGAACTTGTCGTTGGCCGACCGGGCCGTGTGCTGACCCGTGTTCACCGTGAGCGGCCCCGACTGGGTGATCCGGCCTTCCCGGCGGAACGTGACCTCCTCGTACAGGGCTTCCGTGGGCAGGTTCCAATACGCCTGGTGCAGGTTGGTCAGGCCATGGTTGTCCAGCCCGTAGTCACTCTTGAGGGCCCGGGCCTCGCGTTGCGCGGGCGTCTGGATGTCCAGGATGTTTGTCATAGCCAGTCCCTTACCAGTTTGCGGTCGCCAATGTAGATCTCGTTGGGAGCTTTGGGGTCCATGGCCCACTTCATGCGCGCGATTCCCTCGGTGATATCCTTGATGGATCCGCAGTAGCTCAGGCGCAGGTGGCCTTCCATGCCGAACTCCCGGCCCGGCACCGTGACCACCAGGGCCTTCTTCAGCAGGAAGTCCGAGAGCTCCACCGAATTGCCGCTGTACGCCCGGAAGTCGGGGAAGCAGTAGAAGGTGCCGTCCGGCCTGGCGACCTTCACGCCGGTGAAGGAGTGGAGCTCCTGCATCATCACGTCGCGGTTGTTCTCGATCGTCAGGCGGAGGCTCTCCACGATGCTCTGCAGACCCGTCAGGGCGCCCTCGGCCGCGGCCTGGGTTATGGGAGAGGTGCACGAGGTCGTCTGGGCCTGCACGTTGTTCATGACCTCGACCAGCTTCCGGTTGGCGATGGTCCAGCCGATGCGGAAGCCCGTCATCCCGTACAGCTTCGAGATCCCGTTGATGACGATCAGCTTCGAGGACTCCGGATCCTTGGACGTGTAGGCGTAGGCGGAGGGGGCCTTCTTCCCGTCGAAGACCAGCTTGTGGTAGATGTCGTCCAGGATCAGGTAGATGCCTTTCCGCTCGCAGAGCCGGACGATCCCCGCCACCAGATCCTCGGGGTACATGAGGCCGGAGGGATTATTCGGGCTGTTCACGATGATGGCCCGGGTGGCGGGGCTGATGGCCTGCTCCAGGTCCGCCATCCGGGGCAGGTAGCGCCCGTCCTCGGGCGTGACCACGACCGGGACCCCGTACACCATCCGGATCATTTCCGGATAGCTCACCCAGTACGGAGCCGGGACGATGACCTCGTCCTGGGGGTTGCAGATGCTGAAGAGCACGTTGTACACCGATTGCTTCGCCCCGGAGGAGACGATCACATTCTCCGGCGCCACCATGCGCCCGTAGTTCTCCTCGGTGTAGCGGATGATCGCCTTCTTCAGTGACGGAAGGCCATCCGTCGGGACGTACTTCACGTCTGCGTTGGTGAGCCGGGCCGCCGAACTCAGGATGGCCGCCATGGGCGTCTTGTTCTTGGGCTCCCCGCCACCCAGGTGGGTCACGGGCAGCCCCTTCTCCCGCAAGCGCCTGGCTTCCTCGTTGAGCCGCAGCGTTGGCGACTCGGCAATCGACCTGGCAAGCTGACTGATGCTCATGGATGGTGTGACCTCCTTTCCCCCTCCGCCCCCGGTGCTGTCACCTCGAACATCCGGGCAGAAAAAAACCTCCTCGCCGTGTGGGGCGAGGAGGTTCTCGGATTTCCCCTCAGTCTTCTTGCGGGCACGACCGGCTGCTCCTTTGCGGGTTTCGCAGAACCCGCTTAAAAGGCTGGCCGTTTGTACCAGAGTTCGGAAAAGCCGTCAAGACAAAATTTCGAGCTTCCACCTGTGGAGGTCGGTGGGGACGCAAATCTGAGGCAAGAGTCCCTGATTCTGAGCTTCACGGAGTGGTCGGATACCTCATGATGGGCAGGATGGGCCGCAGACATAGCTATATCGGATCAAAATGGTCTTGACAATCAGACAATTGACAGCTTACGGTTACACGCTCAGTCGGCGAGTCAGGGTGGGGAACCTCGCGTCCGATTGGATCGAATAACCGGTCACTTGTGGAAGGGGGACGACAATGGCCCAATCAGCGGACCACAAAGACGAAGGCATCCAGAAGGTCTCACGCCGGAATATCCTGAAGGCCGCCATGGCCGCTGGCGGCGCAGCGGCGCTTGGCTTCCCTCGGATCGCCAAGGCCCAGGGGCCGATCACGATGCGCTGGCAGAGCACCTGGCCGACCAAGGACATCTTCCACGAGTACGCCCTCGACTTCGCCAAGAAGGTCAACGACATGACCGGCGGGGACCTCAAGATCGAGGTGCTGCCGGCCGGTGCCGTGGTGCCGGCCTTCGGCCTGCTGGACGCCGTGTCCAAGGGCACGCTCGACGGCGGCCACGGCGTGCTGGTCTACCACTACGGCAAGCAGAATGCCCTGGCGCTGTGGGGTTCGAGCCCCGCGTTCGGCATGGACGCCAACATGCTGCTCTCCTGGCACAAGTACGGCGGGGGCAAGGAGCTGCTGGCGAAGATCTTCCAGTCCATCGGCGCCAACGTCGTGTCTTTCCCGTACGGGCCGATGGCGACGCAGCCGCTCGGCTGGTTCAAGAAGCCGATCAGCAAGGTGGAGGACTTCAAGGGCCTCAAGTTCCGCACGGTGGGCATCTCGATCGACCTGTTCACCGGGCTGGGCGCGGCGGTGAACGCGCTCCCCGGCGCCGAGATCGTGCCGGCGATGGACCGCGGTCTGCTGGATGCTGCCGAATTCAACAATGCCAGCTCCGACCGGTTGCTCGGCTTCTCCGACGTGTCCAAGGTGTACATGCTGCAGAGCTACCACCAGAACGCCGAGCAGTTCGAGATTTCCTTCAACAAGACGAAGTTCGACGCGCTGCCGGCGAAGATCAAGGCGATCATCGAGAATGCCGTCGAAGCCGCTTCACAGGACATGTCCTGGAAGGCGATCCACCGCTACTCGCAGGACT
>DATIFO010000076.1:0-2538 GCA_035455275.1 Methylomirabilis sp. (SeqCode)
TAGGATAACAGTGACGGTCCAACTATGGGGATCGGCCCACTTGCCCTCTTGGCGGACTTGACAAGTACAGAAGTGAACTTTTATCCAGTAAAACGGACTTAGGCGACGGGCGTGTTGAAACCTACCCCACACTGAGCTATCCTGCCCTGCTATATGATCCGAGGCTCATGGTTGATCGATCATCGCCTCGCTTCCAGGCAGGATCACCCCCGTGGAAGACACCGTCGAGCGACTCGACGCCTTGATCCGTTCCGGGGCCAGACGGCTGACCGGATACCAACGTCGATCGTACATGGCCGAGGTCGCCACCGAACTGTGCGGCGGCAGCGCCCGCCATGCCGAGCGACGTTTCGGCTGGGGGCGTGAGACCGTCGAGAAGGGACTGCACGAGACTCGTCACGGGGTATGCTGCCTGGAGCACTTCACCGCGCGAGCCCGAGGGCCGAGCGAGCAGAAGGACCCGCGATTGGCGGACGACATCCGCGCGATCGTCGAACCCCATACGTACGCCGATCCGGAACTCAAGTCGCCGCGCCGATACACCAACCTGTCGGCGGCCGAGGTGCGCGAGGCCTTGATCGCCAAGGGCTATTCCCGAGAGGAGGTGCCCGCCGAGCGCACGATGCGGGACATCCTCAATCGGATGAACTACCGCCTCAAGCGGATCCAGAAGGGCAAGCCGCTGAAGAAGACCGACCAGACCGACGCGATCTTCGCCAACGTGGAGCGGGTGCACGACCAGTCCCGGGATGATCCCGAGGCGCTGGAGATCTCCATGGACACGAAGGCGAAGGTGGCCCTGGGCGATTACGCCCGTGGGGGGAAAAACCCGGACCGACGGTGAAGGTGCCGTGACGAAGGGCTGGGATCACGACCCACCCGCCAAGGAGAAGTTGGTCCCGTTCGGCATCCTGATGGTGGCCAGTGGGGCGTTGATGCTCCTGTTCGGCTCGCACGAGACCAGCGACGCCTGGGCCGATGCGCTGCAGATGGGGTGGCGCCAGGTCCGCGGGGGCCTCGGGCACATCAAACGGCTGGTGATCTCCCTGGACAACGGCCCAAAGAACTCGGGCCGGCGGACGCAGTTCCTGAAGCGGATGGTGCAGTTGGCGGACTGGTCGGGTTTGGAGATCCACTTGGTGTACTACCCGCCGTACCACAGCAAATACAATCGGATCGAGCGGTGCTGGTCGGCGCTGGAGAAGAAATGGAACGGGGTGTTATTGAGGGACCTGAAGGTGGTCCTGCAATGCGCCCTGCGGATGACCTGGAAGGGGTTGCATCCGACCGTGAGACGGCTCCAGGGCGAATATCCTGACGGCGTTCGAGTTTCGGCCAAGGAGATGAAGCCGTACAAGGCTCGCCTGCAACGATCGGCGACCCTGCCGAAGTATGACATCACCATCAAACCAAGAGTGACCGAGCTACAGGTAAAGTAAGTCATGCCGCTCGCCTAAACAGTAGTTTCCCCGAAATCCTCCACTCCAACTAAACCTCTGTATCCTGTTGTGCGGGGCATCTGCCGAGCGGAACCTGCCGGGTGATCACCCTCCCATCCGGCTCCATTCGGAGATGCTCCCATGACCGAAGCTCCGCTCCTCTGGTCGATCTGGCAAGCACTGCTGCGGCCCTTCGTCTGGGCCTTCACCCGGCTCGGATATCGCCGCTTCGTCGAGTGGGTCACCGCGTTGGCCCTCAACGTCGAGGAGCACACCATCACCCAGTCGGTCCTGGCGATCGACCGGCCCGCCGACTGGGAGGCGCTGGAGTCCTTCGCCGAGTACGGGGCCTGGGACGCCCCCGCCGTCACCCGCAATCTGACCCGACTCGTCGCGCAGGCCCCCGGACGGATCTGGCACGGCTATCACGTCTCGGCCGTCGATGACACCAAGGTCCACCGCAATAGCCAGGACGTCTGGGGCACCTGCACCTTCCATGAATACACCGCCCGCTGCCCCAACCGGGCCACCACCGTCCGGGCGCACAACTGGGTGGTCCTCGGGGCACTGCTGGAGAACGCCGGTCGGCCCGCCTGGTTCCTGCCCCTCTCCGGGCGGCTCTACTTCCGCCAGTCGCAGCTACCCACCCGGTGCGGGGCCGTCGGCCCCAGGGAGCCATTCCGCACCAAGTGCGAACTGGTCGTCGAACTGCTGCGGGAGCAGGCCCGGATCATCACCGGGCGGCACCTGGGCGTCGTCGACGGCGGCTACGCCCTGCAGAGCGTCGTGCGGCCGCTGGTGAGGCCCGAGGACGGCTCGCCCCGCATCGAGTTCCTGACGCGGTCGCGGCAGGATGCCCGGCTGTTCGCCCCGCCTCCGCAGCGGTGTCGTGCCAACCAGAAGTGGGGCCGCCGGTTGCCGCCGCCCCGCCAGGGCGGCCGGTGGACGAGACACTGGCACGAGGCGACCGCCTTCATCTACGGCCGCCAGCGAAAGGTCCGCTGGAAGGAGGTCGTCTGCCTGTGGTGGGTCGCGGGGCCTGAGGTGCCGGTCAAGGCGGTGGTCGCCCAGGTCGAGGGGCACAAGAAGCGGTTCACGC
>DATIFO010000077.1:0-26131 GCA_035455275.1 Methylomirabilis sp. (SeqCode)
CTCGATGATCTTTTCGACGCTGGCGCCGTCCGGGTCGATCCACGGCTCCTGGCCGGACCGGAACACCGTCTCCAGGCTGTCGGTGCAGAAGCCGGCGTGAGCGCAGATGGCGCGATTGTCATGGATGGTGAGACGTTTACCCACGTAGTTCACTCGTCGATTCTGACTCCTGTCGGCGACGTTCTGGTCCTTGAAGCCGTTCGTTCCATGCGTCCCATCGCAGAACGGCTTGTTCTTTGAGCCACCGCAGCGGCACAGAGCCACCCCACGCACGCTGGCGCAAGGCTCGCCGTTGGCGCGGCGCAGGTTTGGCACCGAGGTGGGCGTCAGGTCGTTCAGAAGGTAGTAGGGGCCATTCGGCAAGCACACAATCTTGGGTTTCTGCTGATGCGAGCTCATGTTTCCCCTCCGAGAACAAGCGAGCACGAGGCTCGTCGAGAGCGCGTGAAGGACACCCAGCGAATGCACTTCCATCCGGCGGGCCTAGCGTGCCACGGGTCCACGACGGCACGAGCGGGCCTGCCGGTATAGCTGGGCCGATCTGAACCGCTGGACCATAGACGCTGGGGATTGTATCCGAACCCTGAGGCCGAGGGAAGGGGCTTGTGAGCACAGACTCCATGCAGATTCTTGTCCAGACCCTGCCGCTCGGTCTCGAGCCACGGATGCGACGGCTCAGACGTCCCGAGGAGCGGTTGACGCGGCCTGCGCGGACAGGGGGTTCCCGGGACCGTCTGCCTCAAAGGGAAGAACCGCACTCGACCACCGCGAGGCGTGCTGGCAGGCTCCAGGCCGGATGCTCGCGTCTGATCCTTACCCGGGCGTAGATCGTCGTGGTCTTGATGATGGCTTTGCCGAGCTGCCCCTGGACCACTTCCAGGTCATGGCCGCTGACCCGATTGAGTGACGGTAAGGGCCCCCGAGCCTCCGGAGGGCCGGAAAACCGCGGGACAAACGGCACATTACCTGGCGGACGCATGAGGTGTCCATGACGATTGCCTCTACTTACCGCCACCCAGCCAGGAGCATTCTCAGGGGCAGCTCGCTCGACGACTCGAGGTAAAGAAACCGCAGGCCGTGTCGGCATGGGGCGCCTCGAGGGCGAGCGTCCGGCGGCTCGGCCCAGACGACCTCGGCGTCGGCTGTGACGACACCAAACACGGTGGGGATCGTCACCTGAAGGTGCGTCCCGGGCGGCACGGACACCGGCAGGCGGAGGGCGACCCCGCCGGCGGAAATATCCCGCGTCTCACAGGGGAGCGAATCCCCAGCGGCTGCCATGCCCTGGCACGTCGCGGCCAAGGTACAATAGAGGCGCCCGACGCCACGGGGTTTCTGGTGGCTGAACAGCACCCCCAAGCGCTGTCGCTGCGCCGGCGTGAGTTGGGTGAAGCGCAAGCCGTGGAGACGGGATAGCCCGTGCGACTCGTGGCAGCCCCAGACCACCTGTGCGGCGAGGTGTAGCGGCTCCCCGGGCGTGTGGAGGCTAACTTCCAGGAGGGTCGGAGGCGCAACCTGCTCGGGCAGCTCGACCCAGGCGCCGCCTCCGCTCAGATCCCGGGTCCAACCGAGACCGGGGCGGTTGGCGGCCTCCCTCGACTGGCGGTAGCGGAAGGGCAGCTCAATCGCATATCGGGTGAAGTGGGCTCCCAGTTCTTGCCCCGGCATCCTCTCCCCCCTGACGCAAAGCGCAGGGTGATTCAGGCACCCCCAAGAACCCGGAGCCTCGCATTGATCGAGCTCTGGTGCGGTCGCCGGGCCATCGTGAACAGCCGGATCACTCCATCGTGAACACCAAGATTGGCATCGTGAACGGGCGGATCGGGATGGTGAACAGTAGGATCGGTCATCGTGAACACCCCGACGGGCGATCCTGAACCCCCTCTACTGCGCCGCCCTGACCGAGGAGAAAGGGCCCCTGCGGAAGCGGGGGGCGAGCCGCGCGGGCGCCAACCGCTCGCTTCGATTTCCGCTGGATGTAGATATAGCAAATCTAGACTGGGGCAAGACCCATGCCAGCGCTGGAAGGATACAGCCACGTCACTGCCTACTCAAGATTTGGCAGGCGGTTATGGGCGCTCTATCCGGAGAGGGAAGCAGGCCGCTTGAATGCCCAGTGGGAAGCAAAGATTACATGTAGAAGTATTTCCGTCCTGCGTTCTCGCCCTTTGTTCCTAGACACGCCGACCCGCGAGGGGGTAGGTTCTGCCGCCTTGAGATCGGAGCGGCAACATGCCCGATTCTGGACATGAAACACCCGATGGGGCAATGCTCAATGCGTGTCTCCTGACTCCTCAGACTGTCAATAAAGCGGGGCTTGGTCAATAGGCCGTCGGTCGGCTGCAGCCCCCCGCGCCCCTGGTGGCCTTCGTGGGCTTCCAGTTGCGCGGGGGTTGCGTCTCAGTGCATCGAAATGCCCCCCTGTGCGCCCGAGAGCCCGCATATTCCCGTCCATTCAGCCCCCTCAATCGAGGAAACCCTTGACGGGGGATTGCTGTCGGTCTAGCCTTTCTCTTGTCCGGGGATTCTCTTGAGCTTGGTTTTCCTGCCTGATGCTTGACACCTCGCCTCGCGGCGAGGGAACGGCCTTTCGAGCCAACGCAATCTCGTGTAGCGGGTCCGTGCCGAGGGAGGGCGGCAGGGGACCCTCCGCAGCGGACCAGCGTCCCTCCAGGTCTTTATCAGGCGCCGATCAAGAAGTAGGAGTGCATTGTCGGCCGGGGACGTGCCTCGGGAGGGAGTCTCTCCATGGAGCGTGCGCAACTCATCCGGGAGCTGGGCAAGCTGGTGGGGCCGCAGTACGTGGTGTCGGACCCGGCCGAGCTGAAGGTCTATGAGACGGACGGGCTGACGATCTTCAAGGCCACGCCGGACGTGGTCGTCCTCCCCATCAGCGCCGAGGAGATCGCGGCGGTCGTCCGGCTCTGCGTTCGCGAGCGCATCCCCTTCGTGCCGCGCGGGGCGGGCACGGGCCTCTCGGGCGGGGCCCTGGCCCTCGAGGGGGGCGTGATGATCGGCCTGAACCGGATGAACCGCGTGCTGGAGGTGGACTACGCGAACCTGCGGGCCGTCATCGAGCCCGGGCTGGTGAACGTCTGGCTGACCAACCACGTGCTCCCCCAGGGGTACTATTACGCGCCGGACCCGGCGAGCCAGACGGCCTGCAGCGTCGGCGGCAACGTGGCCGAGAACTCGGGCGGTCCCCACTGCCTCAAGTACGGCGTCACCACCAACCACGTCCTCGCCCTCGAGCTGGTCCTCGCCTCGGGGGAGATCACCTGGATCGGCACCTGGGCGCCGGACCCGCCGGGCTATGACCTCACGGGCGTCTTCGTGGGGTCCGAGGGGACCTTCGGCATCGTCACCAAGATCGTGGTCCGCCTGCTGAAGCGGCCCGAGGCGGTGAAGACCATGATGCTGGTCTTCGAGAATATCGCCGACGCCAGCGCGACTGTCTCGGGGATCATCGGCCGCGGGATCATTCCGGCCGCCATCGAGATGATGGACAAGCTGAGTATCGAGGCCGTGGAGAAGGGGGTCCACGCGGGCTATCCCACGGATGCCGGATCGGTCCTCCTGGTCGAGCTGGACGGGCCCCGCGCCGAGGTGGAGGCCCTCACCGAGCCCGTCATCGCCGTGGGGCGCGAGAACCGGATGCGCGAGGTTCGTGTGGCCAAGGACGACGCCGAGCGGCTCCTGCTGTGGAAGGGACGCAAGGCCGCCTTCGCCGCCATGGGTCAGATCAGCCCGGCGTACTACGTGCAGGATGGGGTCATCCCGCGCACCCAGCTCCTCAAGATCCTGGGCGAGATCGAGGCCCTGAGCAACAAGTACGGGCTGCGCGTGGCCAACGTGTTCCATGCCGGAGATGGGAACCTCCACCCGCTCATTCTCTACGACGACCGCGTGGAGGGAGAGATCCACAAGGCCGAAGAGATGGGTTCCGAGCTGATGCAGCGGTGCATCGCCGTGGGCGGCAGCATCACCGGCGAGCACGGTGTGGGACACGAGAAGAAGGACTTCATGCCGCTCATGTACTCGCCGGCCGACCTGGAGGCCATGGCCAAGGTGAAAAGAGTCTGGAACCCGGACGGCCTCCTGAATCCGGGGAAGATCTTCCCCACCTCCAAGTCGTGCGTCGAGGTGGGCAAGGCCGGGAAGCCCAGGGACATCAAGTACAAGCAGCACCGGATCGAGAAAGAGGGGCTGGCGCAACGGTTCTGACAGCCGTCAGCGGGCAGCCAGACGAAGTGAGAGCTGGCTCGGCAAGATCAAAGGTGGGAGGAATCCATGCGCGACAAGACGAGTGGCGGCGGCAAGAAGGGAACGAGGAAAGCCAAGAGCACCGTCAAAGTGCAGGACCTGCCCGTCAGGAAGAAGGCGACCTCGATTACGGGGGGAGCCGCTGCTGCGGAGCCGGGAGACACCCCGGTGATTGTCGGACTGAATAAGCGGATGTGAACTGACGCTGCCGCGGAGATGTACACAACCTGCGCGGGCCGAGTATTCGGAGCGATATGGCTGACCTGGCGAAAACCCTAGAAGGCATCGTGGGGGCCGAGCACGTGCGGCGGAACGGAGAAGCCGGCCGCTACGCCGTGGACGGGGTGGTCCCGGCGTCCGTCGTCTTCCCCGGGAGCGTCGACGAGGTCTCGGCAGTCCTCACGGCTTGCAGCCAAGCCGGGGCCGCCGTGGTGCCGTGGGGGGGCGGCTCCAGCATGGGGCTCGGGGCGGTCCCGAGAAAGGTCGATGTGGTTCTGGGACTCGCCCGCCTGAACCAGGTCATCGATCACGAGCCCGGGGACATGACGTCCACGGTCCAGGCCGGCATGGTGCTCCGCGACTACCAGGCTCACCTGGGTCGTCACGGGCAGTTCCTGAGTCTGGATCCGCCCGGGGCCGCTCGGGCCACCATCGGCGGCATCCTGGCGGCCAACGCCAGCGGGCCGCGACGGCTTCGCTATGGCACGGCCCGAGACCTGCTCATCGGAGAGCGGGTCGTGCACGCGGACGGCACGGTGACGAAGGGCGGGGCCAAGGTGGTCAAGAACGTCACCGGGTACGACATGAACAAGCTGTACGTCGGCTCGCTCGGGACCCTGGGCGTGATCGTGGAGGCCACCTTCCGGCTGTACCCGCTCCCACCCGCGGAGTCCACGTGGCTGGCCCCGTTCCCGGCGGCGGCCCAGGCGAGGGAGGCCGTGGCGAAGATCCTGGACTCCGCGCTGGTCCCCAGTGCCGTGGAACTCCTGAACGAGTCGGCCGCGGCCCAGATCGGGCAGCGGGCGGGGATCGTGCCAGGCAAAGGGCCGGCCGTGTTGGCGGTCGCTGTGGCCTCGGTGCCGGATGGCGCGAGGGCCCAGCTCGCCCAGGCCCGGCACATGGGCCAGCAGGCGGGCGGCGGGGAAGGTCAGATGCTGGAAGGGGAGGCCCACGAGAGGTTCTGGGCCGCCGTGGGCGACTTCGATACCGGGGCGGGGGCCGCCATGGTTCTCAAGGCCGGCGTCCTCATCAGCGAGGTGGCCGAGGCCATGCGGCAAGGCGAAGAGATCGCGGTCAAGCAACGTCTCCAGGTGTCGATGATCTCGGAGGCCGGGACGGGGATCGTGCGGTACCACTTTCAGGTCGACGGCGCCGGGAAGGATTCCTGCGAGCGTCTGGCCGGGGCGGTGGCGCCCCTCCGGGCCTTTGCCATCGAGGCGAAGGGCAGCCTGGTCGTGCTGCAGGCCCCGCCGGAGGTCAAGGGGGCCGTGGATGTGTGGGGACCGGTCGGGGATGCCTTCGCCCAGATGCGGGGACTCAAGGAGCAGTTCGACCCGGGGCACGTCCTGAATCCCGGCCGGTTCGTGGGAGGACTTTGAGGCGGCGCGCTGGCGCCTGATGCGGAGATCCCATGGCGAGCAGTCCGCAAGTGGTTGAGGCGGTGAAAGACGCGGCGGCAGCGACCCCGCCGGGGGCCTTCGATCGTCTGGATCCCCCGGAGATGGAGAAGATCCTGGACTGCGTCCACTGCGGGTTCTGCCTGCCCACCTGTCCGACCTATCTGGTCCTGGGAAACGAGATGGACTCCCCCCGGGGCCGCCTCTACCTCATGCGCGCCGCGGGCGAGGGACGCGTCGGGATCGGCGACAGCTTCGCGAAGCACATGAGTCTTTGCCTCGTCTGCCGGGCGTGCGAGACCGCCTGTCCCTCCGGGGTGCAGTTCGGGGCCCTGATGGAAGCGGCCCGGGGACAGGTGGTCCGGAAGTACAGCTATTCCGCCTCGGATCGTCTGCTCCGAAGGTTCGTCCTCGGCACCTTCACCAACCTCTCCCTCCTGCGCATGCTGCTCGGGCCCATGCGGGTGTATCAGAAGCTGGGGATCCAGCGGCTCGTCCGGGGCTCGGGTCTGCTGAAGGCCCTTGGGCGCTGGGGCAGTATGGAGCACCTGATGCCGGTCCTGCCGGATCGGAGCCTCTCGGCTGACTTCCCGGAGGTCACGCCGGCCGTGGGGCCACGCCGGGGGCGGGTTGCCCTCCTGCTGGGGTGCGCCCAGCATGCCTTCTTCCCGGACGTGAACCTGGCCACGGCGCGGGTCCTGGCCGCCAACGGGTTCGAGGTGGTGGCGCCGCGGGACCAGGGCTGCTGCGGCTCCCTCCACGTGCACGAGGGGGAGCGCGAGCGGGGCAAGGCCCTGGCGCGGAAGGCGATCGACGTGTTCGAGGCCGCGCGGGCCGATTTCGTGGCGGTCAATGCGGCCGGTTGCGGCTCGATCATGAAGGAGTACGGCGAGCTGCTCAAAGACGACCCGAGGTATGCCGACCGGGCCGCCGCCTTCGGCCGCCGGGTGCGTGACGTCTCGCAGATCCTGGCGGAAGCGGGACTCGCGGGGACGCTCCATCCGGTGAACCTCCGGGCGGCCTATCACGATGCCTGCCACCTGGCCCACGGCCAGCGGGTGCGATCCGAGCCGCGCACGCTCCTCACGGCGATCCCCGGCCTCAAGCTGGTTCCGCTCCGGGATGCGGACTTCTGCTGTGGGAGCGCCGGCGTCTACAACCTGCTCCACCCCGAGTTGTCCCGGGAGTTCCTGGAGCGAAAGCTGGACCGCCTCGCCGAGACCGGCGCCCAGGTCGTCGTCGCCGGGAACCCGGGATGCCTGCTCCAGATCGCCATGGGACTCCGCGAGCGAGGCCTCAGCATGCGCGCCGTCCACACCGTCGAGGTCCTGGACTGGTCCTACCGGGGTATCACGCCGCAGTAGGGGCGATTCCCTGCCCCGTCCCGCTTTCTCGTCTGATCGCCGAGGTGGTCCTATCCAGCCGGGGACCTCACCCGAGCGCTCCCCGATTTCCCAGCAAGGAGGATGACCGACATGACCCCGAGACAGTTCACCGAGTACGCCGAGACCATCCACCGACCCACGGCCAAGCTCATCTCGCTGGCGCCGGCCAGCAAGCTGGCCTGGAAGCCGGCCCAAGGCAACTACATGTCCCTGGGCCAGCTCCTGCACCACCTGTCCACATGCCCCGGGGTATTCGTGGCGGCGGTGAACAACGCCTTCCCTCCCGCCGAGGCCTTCCAGAAGTTTCTCGAGGAGGACCTGAAGAACACGAAGACTCCCGAGGTCGCCGGCCGGGAAGCCTCCCGCGGGTGGGAGGAGGCCAAGGCGGTGCTCCTCTCCGTGAGCGATGCGGCCTTCCAGTCCAAGATGGTGTCCGTCCCGTGGGGACCGGCCATGCCCCTGTGGCGGGTGAGCCTGGCCATGGCCGAGCACTGGGTGAACCACAAGTATCAGCTGTTCTTCTATCTGAAGCTCTTGGGCCTGCCGGTGAACACCATGACCCTCTATGCTGGAGCGTGAGAGCGGCGGGAGACGCGGTCAGGCAGGTTGACACACGCTGCACGGGCGGTAGCCGCTGGTCCGGGCATCGGCGCCGGAGGCGAAGTGGATTCGGCCTCCCGGATGGATCTGCCGCTCGTGCATGCAGCCGCGCCGGCAGAAGACCCGGGTGGAGGCGCAGCCGACGTAGGGGGTGGTGCTCCGCTCCAGGTTCAGGAGGGCCTCCTTCCGCATCAGGCCGAAGGAATAGCCCCCCAGGCCCCCGTCGGTCTTCACCACACGATGGCAGGGCACGATGATGGGGACGGGGTTCCCGGCCATGGCGCCGCCCACGGCGCGGGCCGTGTCCGGATTCCCCAGCCTTTCGGCGATCCACTTGTAGCTCCGGACCTCGCCGTAGGGAATGCGGGCCGCGACTTCAAGGGCTGCCCGCTCGAATGCGGGGACGCGGGAGAGGTCCACCGGGACGCTGAAGAAGGTTCGATCCCCCGCGAAGTATTCCGCCAGCTCAGCTCGGGCTTGGCGGAGAAGCTTGCCGATCCGTCCCGTCTCCTGCGCCGGCGACATTCCACCCTGGCCACGCCGGAAAGAGAGCTGCGTGATGCCGGCGGCTGAAGCCGCGAGATCCAGTCGAGCCAGGAGGTTTGCAGGGTTCGGTCGGTCGAGCTGCAGTGCAATCTGATGCATGATGCGCCTCGTCAAGTGTGGGGATTCTACCGGGAGGGCGAATACCTCTCGAAGCCAGGCCTCGCCTCCGACGCTGCCCCTGGATGCCTTCTTGCCCCTGGGACGGCTGCTGAACGTTCTCACGACTCCTCCACCCCCCGAGCCCGCATCGCCTTGCGAAGCGCTGCCCGTCCCCTCCGCAGGTGGGTTTTCACCGTGTTCGCGGAGACCCCCCGGATGGCCCCGATCTCCTGATACGTTCTCCCTTCCCCGTAGTACAGGGTGAGAACGATCCGCGCCTCGGCGGGAACGCTGGCCAGGGCCGTGTGCAACAGGCGACGGTGCTCGCACTGGGCGAGGGCACGGTCTGGTGTGTCGGCGGAGGGAAGCTCCAGGCCATCCAGGGGCCGTGTGGGCCGGGCGCGCCGTATTTCGTCGATGCACGCGTTCGTGAGGATCCGGTAGAACCAGGTATTGAGCCGCCAATGGGAGTTGTAGGCCGCCCGGTTCTCGTAGAGCCGAAGAAACGCCTGCTGGACGGCGTCCTCGGCATCTGGACGGCTCCCCAGCAGCCGCAGTGCCACGGCAAAAGCCCGCCGCTGGTACCGCTCCACCAGGTCGGCGAACGCCTCGCAGTCCCCCGCCTGGACTCGCTTGAATATCATCTCATCGCAGTCCGTCACCATCAACCTCGCCGGGGTATACGCAGGGGCGTCTGTGGGGGGTGAATCAAATGTCAGCCGGACGGGACGCTACCAGAATAGTCGGGGCGCTTCAAGCTGAGGGGGATCGAGGAGTGAGCCATCGGCCGCGAACGAAGGGTGAAGAGTCGAGGGCCGGGGGTCACGCATGGAGCGCGAGGACTTTCCTCACGTCAAGATCCTCCTGACCGTGTGAAATAAGCGTTGCCAGGCCCGAGGATACGTGGTATCCGAGCCGTCAACTCCCTGCCACACAACACATCCGAGGAGGTGGCCCGATGAATTCGCGTGAGATCTGCGAGCGGTACGAGAAGCTGTACACGGGGGCAGTGGCCGATATCCTGGACGAGCAGGGGTTTCGCCGCCAGTGCCTCGGCAAGGACCTGCGCCCGCTCTTTCCGCAGCGACGCGCGGCCGGTTTCGCCTTCCCCGCCCTGGGCGAGGCGTGCGCGGACGTGGGCTACGACTGTCGTCCCGACATCCTGAAATTCCTCGCCGCCATCCCCGAGCATTCCATGGTGGTCTTCGATCCGGGCAAGGAAAAGGTCTGCGCGGCCTGGGGGGAGTTCATGGCCCTGGTGGCCCGGAACAATGGCTGTCGTGGGGTGGTGGTGGACGGGTCGATCCGCGACGCCGAGATGATCCTGCAGGCCGGATTCCAGATCTTCCATATCGGGTTCTGGCCGGTGTCGTCCGTGGGACGCTGGCGCCCCGTGCACGCCGGCCGCCCCATCGTCTTTCAGGGGGTGGAGGTCCGACCCGGCGACCTGGTCCTGGGGGACATCGACGGCGTCGTGGTCGTTCCACAGCCGATGGTGGAGCAAGTCCTCGTGGCCGCGGAGGGCTGCTATCAGGCCGAGCGGAGCATGAAGGAGGAGCTGCGGGCCGGAAAGACCATGGAAGAGGTGTTCAAGAAGTACGGGCGCTGGTGAGGATTGGCAGTCGAGAAGACAACCCCCCCGGCAGCTCCGGGGGGCGTCCTTCCTCGGGGAGGCGTGGCGCTTGGCCAAGAGCCTCCAAACCCCGCAGGCGTCGTCGTTGACGGCCTGCCCAGCGGAGGTCCTAGTTGCCCGACTGCTCCTGGGCGGCCTCGATCATGGCGCGGATATTTTCCAGCGGCGTGTCGGGCGCCACGGCGCAGCCGGCGTTGAGGGCGTCCACCCCTTCGGTGAGGCACTGGCGGGCCGCCGTGCGGACCTCTTCCGGTGATCCGTCCCGGAGGAGCGAGGTGGGGACGTACCCGATCAGGGCCGCTTTTCCCTTGAGGTGAGTTCTGGCCGCCTGGATGTCCGTCTTGGCGTCGAAGCTGACCCCGCGGAAGCCCGCCGATGCCAGATGGGGAAGATGACGGCTGATGTTGCCGCAGATGTGGGTGATGACGGGGCGGTCGGTCCCGGCCATCAGCTCGCGGTGGAACGGCGCCACGTGTTCCAGGTACTGCGCCGGCGAGATGAGATCACCGGATGCCGTCGGCTCGGCCACCTGGACCACGTGGGCACCCGCATGGAATTGTCCCCGGATGTACGCCGAGACGAGACCGCTCGCCGCGGCCATCGCGGCCCGCAGCTTCTCCGGCTCCTCCAGCATCCAGACGAGCAGCCTCTCCACCCCGAAGAGGCAGCCCGAGAGCGTGAAGGGCCCCAGCATCGAGGAGATGACCGGGACGGCGTCGCCGTACTCTCGTCTCGCGATTCGGATGGCCTCGAGGACCACCGGGAACCGACCACGGGTCAGGAGCTCGCTTCCGACTGCAAAGTCACCCGGCTCCGAGAAGGGCGGCTTGCGGATCTTGGGGAGTGTGGCCTCGGTCCCGTAGTCGATGTCCGCCCCCAACGCTCCCGCCTCCACGGCCATGTCGAACGGCAGCTTCACAGATTCCAGACCACAAACGACGTGCGCGGCGGCGCCGGCGCGGACCATCTGCCCGGGGTCGTGGTGCGCGTCCGGCCAGCGGGTTTCCACCCGGCGCATCAGGTCAACGGTGACCACGCTGGTGACGCCCACGACGGGCGCGCGGTCCACGCGCTGCCCCTGCAGGAGGCGGAGGAATCGGTCGACGCACCGCATGAGCGCTTGGCTCCGGTGGAAGGCCGGAACGAGGACGGGGCCCCGTCCCGCGGGGCCCCGTCTTTCCCGGCGACAGCCCATCGGCCCGCTAGGCCGGCTTGTAGGGCTTGAACTCCTCCTTGAACTTCTGGAGCGACTCCTTCAGCGTGTCCGGGTCGCCGATCTTCTTGCGCTCGGTCACCAGCTCCAGCGGGGCCGACATGCCGAGGACGGGGAAGAAGCCGCGCTTGCTGATCTGCTCCTGGAAGGCGGCTCCCGTCTTCACGTTGACCCCACCCGTGGGCATGACCATCTTTCCGTTGTGGCGCTCACGCTGATACGGCGCGAGGAGGGCCCCCACCCCGCTGGGTCCGTAGACGCTGGCGTTGAAGATCTTGATCCCATCGGGTTCCAGGCCGTCCTCGCGCTCGAGGAAGTACGAGAACTCCGAGGGCGAGAAGCTGCCGGGCACGCCGAAGGCCTTGGCCCCCCGCACGATCTTCACGAAATCGATGCGCTCCCTGCAACCGCCCATGCCCGAGTCCGGGCCCACGATCATGTCGAACCCCATCTCGATGGCGGACTCCAGCTCCCGGGGATTGATGACGCTGCCTACGCCCAGGAGCATGGGGTCGCTGGGGCGCGCCTTCATGCTCTCGGCGCGCCGCTTCCGGAGCTCGACCATGGCCTCTTTCAGAATGGGCTCGGGGATGCGGAAGGTGACCTCGGCCACGTAGCCGGCATCGTAGATGGCCTGGACGGAGTTGATGACGTCCTGGGGGTTGCGGGCGTGGTCCCGACCCATGACCACCACCACGCCCTTGTCTCGGAGCGCCCGATCCACGCGCTTCGGGTCTCGGGTATACCCATCTGCCATGATTGCCTCCTTCCTTGGCGCAGAGCGCCAAGCGCCAGAGATCGGAGGACAGAGATCAGGGGTCAGCGAAGACCGCTAGCCTCGGCTGATCTCTGGCTTCTGACCTCTGATCTCTGCGTTTTGCGCCATGCGGCCTGACCGCTGACGGCTGAACGCTACCCCCTGTCTACCGCAGGGCGACGACGCCGCCCCCCTTCTTGGCTCGCTTCACCTCGGCCTCCACCATGGCCTGGGTCACCATGGTGGTGTCGCCGGGAGTCTCCTGGACCAGGATGCCGTGGGCCGCGCCCCACTCCACCGCCTCGTCCAGGGGCTTGCCCTGGAGGAGCGCCGCGATGACCGCGGACGCGAAGGAGTCGCCGCCGCCGGTCCGGTCCGCGATCTCCACGTTCTTGCGGATGGCCCCCTGGTACAGCTTGTCCTCGGCCACGTCATACAGGACGGCGCCCCAGTCGATCCGATCGGCCGAGTGGGCGCCCCGGAGCTGTGTCCCGATGAGCTTCAGGTTGGGGAAGTCCTTGGCCACCTTGCGGAGCAGGCTGACGTAGCACTCCAGGAACTGCTCCATGCCGGCGTTGCTGGGGACGTCCACCGTGTAGCCCAGGGCGTCATCGAAGTCGCTCTGGTTCCCCACCAAAAACTCCACGTGGGGCACGATCTGGCGGTTGATGCTCCGGGCCCGCTCCTTGTTGGGCTCCACATTGGCGCGGTAGTTGAGGTCGGTGGAGCGGAAGGTGCCATGCTGGCCGGCCTTCTTCAGGTACTCGACGGCGGTCTCGGCGGTCTTCGGGGAGAGCAGGCTGTAGATCCCGCCGGTGTGGGCCCAGCGCACCTTCTCCTCGCCGAATAGCCGGTCGAAATCGTAATCCGCGGCCCCCACCTCGCGGATGGGGGTGTGGGCGCGGTAGTACTCCGTCTTGGAAGGGATCACGCCCTTGCCGCGGAAGGTGGCATTGATGCCGTTCATCAGGCTGCCCTTCTTGTCCGTGGCGTACTTCCCCTTGCCGCTGTTGCTGAACCAGAGGATGTGGCTCACGTCCACGCCGGCTTCGCGGAACTGGTTCTGGATGTTGCGCCCGAAGCCGTCATCCACCAGGGCCGTGAGCACGGTCGCGCGCAGGCCGAAGCACGCGGCCAGTCCCTCGGCCACGTTGGTCTCGCCGCCGCCGTGCCAGATGCGGCAGGTCCGGGCTCGCTCGAACGGCACGTCGACGGGATCGAACCGGATCATCACCTCGCCGATGGCCACCCCGTCCCACCGGCACTTCTCCTTGGGTAAAATGTTGAATGTAGTCATTGTACGCCAGAGCCTCCCTTCGGATTGCTGATGCGGCGAACGGGGCGTTCGGCCCATCGCTTGCGTCTGTCGTGCGGGGACCAGGACACTGTTGCTGGCGGGGAGCGGGGGGTCCTGCGGGCCCGCTCGGGCGAGGCAACGCACGGCGTGGAAGGTGCCCAGGAAGGGTCCGTGGTCATCCGGAAGTAGCGGGCAGCGCAGCCGTGCATGTGACTCAACCAGATTGGATCGAGAGACCTGGCGCCCGCCTTGGAGGCCTTGCGTGGCCGGGAAGCAGGCGATGCCACGAACGCCGCCACGCCGGGGCTGCCTGCAATCCTGCGTGAGACGGAGCCCGATGCCACCCTCCCTTGGCCGTCGGGGGAGTATAGGTGAAAGGCGTGTGAGTGTCAAATCGCAACGGTCGATCGTCAGGGGTGCCTTCCGGCTGGGTGGTCAGTATCCCTTGACCCGAGATTTCCCCACCACCAAGACACACGGGCACCAATGAATGCGCCCATCTCCCTGGCGCCTTGGTCGTTCCAATATTTTCGGACTGTGGTCAACTCCGGCCGCCCGACTCCCCCCGGCGGGCGGCGCGGCGGACGCCAGGCGCTGTCGGAGGAGCAGGCTGGGTCCCCCGGCCCGAGTGCTCGCGCCGGCCCCGAGCCGGGGGATTCCCGAGCGTCATGGCCTGCGTGACTTCAGGGGGTCATCACCTGCGCGTCGCCTCGATGGCCTTGAACAGGCTGTCCACGTACTCCTTGCCGATCTCCTTCTCCGCCCAGGCCTTGACCGGCGGCTGGGCCAGCTTGCGGAATTGCGCCAGCTCGGCCGGCGTGATCTCGGTGACCTCCATGCCGAGCCTGGTGAGGATCTCCTTGGCGTTCTTGTCCTGATCACTCGTCATCTTGCGGTGGATGGCCGTGGCCTTCTGCGTGCCCTCCTCCACCGCCCTGCGCTCGACGGACGAGAGGCTCTGGTAGAACTTCTCGTTGATCGTGTAGCCGTGGACGCTCCACACGTGGCCGTCCAGGGTGATGTACTTCTGGTACTGGTACAGGCTGGCGGCCAGGATGTTGGTCACGCCATTTTCCTGCCCGTCCACGACCTTCTGCTGGAGCGCCGTCGGCAGCTCGGCCCACGGGATCGCCGAGGGGCTTGCGCCGAGGGAGTTGACGAGGGTCTGGAAGACGGGACTGGGCATGACGCGCACCTTCAGCCCCTTCATGTCCTCGGGCGTGTGGATGGGCCGCTTGCTGTTGGTGAAGTGGCGCACGCCGTTGTCGGCCAGGGACAGAAGCCGGACCCCGCTCTTCTTGACCATGTCGTCGGAGAACTCATTCAGCCAGCGGCTGTCGTACACCCGCCAGGCGTGCTCGTGGTTGTCATACAGGAAGGGGATGCCGAGGACGCCGACGGGCTTGTAGATCACGGCGATGGCGCCGTCGTGCGCCACGGCCATCTCCAGGGTGCCGAGCCGGAGCCCCGCCATGGTGTCGGCGTCATTTCCGAACTGGCCGGCCGGGTAGATCTCGACCTTGATCGACCCGCTGGTCGCTCTCTCGACGTGCTCCTTGAAGGCGAGCGCAGCGGCATGCTTCGGCTGGTCGGGCCGGGCGGGCTGGAAGTGAGCGTACTTCAGGACCTTCTGCTGGGCCAGGGCGGCCGAGGGCAAAGCAAGCAGCGCGACCGCCAGGGCGACGAGATATCCGCTTCTCCACTTCATGGCACCTCCTCCTTCTCCCTTCAGGTTAACGAGCGAACCCAAACCATCTGGGCAGGGTCAGGCTGATCGCGGGAATGTACATGACCATTACAAGCACCACCATGAGCGCGAACACCATGGGCACGATGGCCCGCGAGAGTTTCGCGAAGTTCAGTTGGCCGACGGCCGTGATGATGAAGAGGACGGCGCCGACCGGGGGCGTCACCATGCCTATGGTGATGTTGAGCACGAAGGCCATGGCGAAGTGCAGCGGATCGATCCCCACCTGGTCCGCCACCGGGGCAAGCACGGGCACCAGGATGATCACGGCGGGGAGGGTGTCGATGAACAGCCCGCAAATCAAGACGAAAATAGCCACGAGCGTCATGATGATGGTCGGGTTCCGGCTCAGTCCGGTGATGTACGCCGCGACGGTCTGCGGGACCTGGACGACAGTGAGGATGTTGGCGAACAGGGAGGCCATGGAGACGATCACCAGGGCTGCAGAGCTGACCAGCGCGCTCTGCACCACGACCCTGGGCAGAGTCCGCAGGGTCAGCTTCTTGGTGACGAAGAATCCGACGAAGAGGGCGTAGAACACCCCCACGGCGGAGGCCTCGGTGGCGGTGAAGATGCCGCCCAGGATCCCGCCGATGATGATCAGCGGCATGAGCAGGGCCGGGACGGCCCGCCACATGCTGAGCAGCCGCTCTCGCCAGCTCACCATGGGCGAGCGGAACAGGTAGTTGCGCCGGACCGCCGTCACGTGGTTCACCAGACACAGGGCCAGGCCCATCAGGACGCCGGGAACCACGCCGGCGAGGAACAGCCCCGCCACGGTCACCTTGCTGTCGGTGATGGCGTAGATCACCATGATGATGCTGGGAGGGATGATGGGTCCGATGGTGGCGTTGGCGCAGGTCAGGGCCGCGGAGTAATACTCGTCGTAGCCTGCCTTCTTCATCATGCGCATGACCAGGGCGCCGGGGCCGGCGGCATCGGCCAGCGCGGAGCCGCTGATGCCGGAAAAGATCATCTCCGTCAGGACGTTGACGTGCCCGAGGCCGCCCCGGATGTGCCCGACCAGGTTATTGGTGAAGCGGAGCAGGGACAGGGTGATGCCGCTGGCGCTCATGAGGTCGGCTGCCAGGATGAAGAAGGGGACCGCCATCAGCGGGAAGGAGTTGATCCCGTTGAAGAACCGCTGGGGCACTGTGAGGAGGGAGAGCTTGCCGTCCACGAGGAGGGCCAGGAACCCCGACCCGCCCATGCTTATGGCGACCGGAAACCCGATCGCCATGCCGAGGAAGAAGGTGACCACGAGGGTGATCCCCATGGCTCAGACCTCCTCCCCTGAAAGATCCTCCAGGACATGTCCGGGCACGTACCGCCTGTCCGCGTAGTTGCGGAACATGAGCACGAGGTGCGCGGCGAAGAGGAGGGCGCCGATGGGGATCGCCAGGGACGGAATGCCGAGGGAGATGTTCAGGACGGGAGTCTCCTGGTTCCAGACAAAGACGGCGAACTGGAAGCCGAGGACGGTCACCACTCCGAGAAAAGCCAGCACGAGGCCGCCAACCACCATCCTCAGCTTGCGACCCAGCGCGACGGGCAGGCCATCGTGCAGGATCTCGAGGGCCACGTGGCGCCCCTCGCGGAGAGCGAGGCCGGCCCCCAGGTAGGCGATCCAGATCATCAGGTACTGGGACACCTCCTCGGCCCAGATGATGGAGAAGTTGAAGACGTACCGGCAGATCACGTTGACGAACACCAGGGTCGCCATGACGGCCATCATGACGAAGACGACTCCCCGGTTGGCCGAAACCAGGACCTGCTCGAAGCGTGTCACGGAGCTGACTCCTTTCCCGGGACCCATCAGTATCGCCTGCTCACTGCGCCGTCAAGCGGAAATCCTCCAACGGATGCTTCCCCGGTCAACAGGAGAGGAATCGAATCCTGCGCCCGCGTCTGCGTCCCCCCGTGTGCGCCTCTGGCGCGGTTTGGCTTTTGTCGGATGGCCCGCCGTCGAGTATAATCTCGCCGCGTCTCTTGCGGAGCGGTCCAGGGGCCGCTTGGGACGGGGTGGGATAGGCTGAGGCCAGAAAGGCGAGCGCGAGATGGATCTGGGATTGCAGGGCAAGGTGGCGATCGTCGCGGCGTCGAGCAAGGGGATCGGCAGGGCCGCGGCTGCGGGCTTCGCGGCCGAGGGTGCCCGGGTGACCATGCTGGCCCGGCACGAAGCCGAGCTCCGGAAGGCCGCAGAGGAGATCCGGGACAGGCATCGGGCGGATGTCCTTGCCATCCCGGGCGATGTCACGAAGGAGGCGGACATCCGACGCCTCGTGGAGCAAACGGTGGAGCGGTGGGGGGCGGTGAACATCCTGGTGGCCAATGCCGGCGGGCCGCCGCCAGGCAGCTTCGCCGACCTGGATGACGCCGGATGGAAGGCGGCGTTCGAGTTGACCCTCCTGAGCGTCGTTCGCATGGTTCGCGAGGTTCGCCCGCACATGCAGCGGGCCGGTGGTGGCGCCATCGTCAACCTGCAGTCCACCTCGGTCAAGGTTCCCCTGGAGGACATGATCCTGTCCAATTCCATCCGGAGCGGGGTCATCGGTCTGGCCAAGACCCTCTCGCAGGAGCTGGCGGCGGACGGCATCCGGGTGAATACTGTCCTGCCGGGTGCCATCCTCACCGATCGACTGCGGAGCACCATGGTGGGGAGGGCCCAGAAACTGGGGAAGGTCTTCGAGGAGATCCGGCGCGCCCGGGAGGCGGATATCCCTCTGGGCCAGCTGGGGGATCCCGAGGACGTGGCGAACATGATCGTCTTCCTGGCATCGGAGCGGGCCCGGTATGTCACCGGGGTGACGGTCCAGGTGGACGGGGGGGCGGTGCGGAGCCTCATGTGACCCATCCCAGCGGCCGTGCACCGGTCCTCCGAGATCGGTCCGGAGGTTGGATCCCGGCCCCCCCGGGCCGGCCAGGGCCATCCTATGGCCTTCCCTGTGTTGGCCTGTCATGGTATCGTATGGCAACTTGAAACCCCTCGGAGTAGCGATGCGGACTGCGGACCACTGATGAGCGCCGTCATCCACACCCCGATATTTCCGCTGCCGGACGTGGTGCTGTTTCCGCACACGCTCCTGCCGCTCCACATCTTCGAACCCAGGTACCGGCAGATGGTGCAAGAGTGTCTGGCCGGCGACAAGCGCCTGGCCATGGCGCTGCTGAAGCCCGGCTGGGAGCACGACTATTACGGGCGGCCGCCGGTGCATCCCATCGCGGGCGCGGGCGAGATCGTCCGCCACGAGGAGCTGGCGGACGGGCGGTTCAACATCCTCGTGCGCGGGACGATGCGCATCGGCATCCTGTCGGAGCTCCCGCCGGACAAGCCCTATCGGATGGTTCGCGCGCGCCCCCTGCCGGATCGGTATTCGGGCGAGGACACCAAGAGCCTGGCGGATCGGGTGGAGCGCCTCAAGGTGTTCTACCTGCGGATCCTTGCCGAGGTGCAGAAGGGGCAGGGCGAGGTCGCGAAGATCTTCAGCGGCGTGAAGGATCCCGGGATCATCCTGGACCGGATCGCCGGCGCGGCCATCCCCGAGGCCGAGATCCGCCAGCAGGTGTTGGAGGCCGTGGAGGTCCCCATGCGTCTCGTTCGGGTGCAGGAGCAGCTTCTGGAGGTCCTGACACGCATTTCGGACCGCAACGCGCCTGCCGAGCGATCCGGCGGCCGACACAACTGACCGAGGCGCACCGTCTCACCCCCATCAGCCATGCCCACATCCATTCGCATGAGATCGCGACAGGCGGCGGCGAAGCGGCCGGCCCGTCATCGGATCTACTGTGCCGGCCCGCTGTTCAACCGGTCGGAGCGAGAGGAAATGGCGGAGATCGCCCGCACCCTGGAGGGGGTAGGGCTCTCGACCTTCCTCCCGCACCGGGATGGGTTCGTTTTCGCGGACGTTCACCGCGAGTTCCTGCGGGCAGGTTACGAAGACACCGAGGCGAGCCGGATGATCCAGCGGGCTATCTTCTGCCTGGACACCTACGAGGTCGTCTCCGGCTGTGATGGTCTGGTTCTGAACATGAACGGACGGGTGCCCGACGAGGGGGCGGCGGCCGAGGGCGCCATGGCGTGGATGGCGGGAAAACCCATCGTCCTCTACAAGTCCGACAGTCGCAGCCTCATCCAGGGGAACGACAACCCGCTGGTGGCAGGCCTCGGCCACTTTGTGAAGGTCTCCACCGTGCCGGAAATTGCCTATGCCTTCACGCAGCTCTTCCGGGGCCGGGGTGAGACTGCGAGTCCCGCCTACCCCCGAGCCGTCCGAGAGGTCGTGGAACCCGGTCGCCGCCTTGCCAAGGCCCTGGCCGGCTGCGGCTCTCCCGCCGACATCGTCCCGGCCATCGTGGCATTCCACCGGCGCCTTCCCCGCTCCGGCCCCGCCTGACCCGCCCTTCCAACCCCTGGGGTCAGACAGTTGTCGGTTGCTTTCCGCAAACATAGGATGGGCAATGTCTGACCCCGGGTCTACAGGACAAGGAGATACCGATGAAGCAGCGGACGCTCGGAAGGTGTGGCCTCCAGGTGTCCCTGGTCGGCCTGGGATGCAACAATTTCGGGGGACGCATCGACTTGGAGGCGTCGCGGAAGGTCATCCACAAGGCCCTCGACCTGGGCGTCACCCTGTTCGATACGGCGGACATCTACGGCGAGCGGGGTGGTTCCGAGACCATACTGGGCCAGGTCCTGGGCGACCGGCGCAAGGACGTCGTCCTGGCGACCAAATTCGGCATGCCGATGGATGACGCCGGGTTCCTCAAGGGGGCCTCACGGCGCTACGTGCTCTCGGCCGTGGAGTCGAGCCTCCGGCGGCTCAAGACGGATTGGATCGACCTGTATCAGCTGCACACGCCGGACCCGTTGACGCCCATCGAAGAGACGCTCCGGAGCCTGGAGGATCTGATCCGGCAGGGGAAGGTGCGCTACATCGGCTGCTCGAATCTCCCGGCGTGGCAGGTCGTGGACGCGCTGTGGACAGCCAGGCACTTGGGTGTCAGTGCCTTCGTCTCGTGCCAGGATGAGTACAGCTTGCTCGTGCGGGATCCCGAACGCGAGCTGCTCCCGGCCATGGAGGCGTACGGGCTCGGCCTCTTGCCGTATTTTCCGCTGGCGTGTGGCTTGCTCTCCGGCAAGTACCAGCGGGACAGGCCCATGCCGGAAGGGGCGCGCCTGACCACCACCCAGCGGCTGGCAGATCGCTACCTGACCGACGCGAACTGGCGGATCCTGGATCGGCTGGGAGAGCAGTGCGCCGCGCGAGGCTGCGGTCTGCTGGAGCTCGCGATGAGCTGGCTCGCGGCACAACCGCGGGTGTCGAGCGTCATCGCGGGAGCCACACGCCCCGAGCAGGTGGAGCAGAATGCCCGGGCCATTGAACAGGTGCTCACGCCGGCGGACCTGGCGGAGATTGATGGAGTGACCAAGAAATCATGATCGGATGTCGCCGGCTTCCAGCACCCCCATCGCACCCACGCACCCCTCCGTTCCGCCACCGTGCCGTGCGCAGGTTCGCGGCTTCCGCGTTCAGGCTGACCCGTCGCTGTGCATGACTCGATTCCGGGTCAAGCGGCGACTTCCTGCGTGGTGAATCGCCTGCCCGTCGCGACGCGCCGGCATCTACGAATCCTTCACCCACTTGTGATCGGGATCGTCGAACAGGACGTAGTTCCGCGGCTCGCCGGCCAGGACCCAGAGATAGTAGAGGGCGTAGCCCGGGGCGGCTGCAGTGGGATGGTAGCCGAAGGGGAGCTTGGTCAGGGTATTGTCCCGGATGACATAGGCCTCGTCGAAGCCCTTCTCCGGGCTGTAGACCCGCTGGAAACCGAAGCCCTGCGGGGGATTCAGCTTGAAGAAGTACACCTCCTCCATGCGGGTCTCATCCGGGGGGGCCATGGTGTCGTGCTTGTGGGGAGGGTAGCTGGACCACCGGCCAGGCGCGTTGAACGTCTCGCCGACCAGGAGCCGCTTCGACGGGAAACTGGCGTCCAGGATGTCGTGGACCTGCCGCTCGAACGTCTCCTTGCCCCGCGTGGACACCTTCACCCTCTCCGGGCCGATGAGGCGCGGCTCGCCGGACAAATCGCTCGGGGCCCTGGCGATCGCCACCTCCAGGGCACCCACCGCCTCCACCTTGAATTTCAGGCCGGGCGGGAGGTGAACCGCAGTGGCCCGGCCGGCGAAGACATTGGCCCGGCCCCCGATGGAGTTGAAGCCGGCCTCCCCGGCCGTGACGTTGGCCAGGCCCCCCAGCAGGACCAGGCAGACCTCGCACTCCTGGCTGGTGCCGCGGTAGAGGCCGCCGGCGGGCAACCGGAGGATGCCCAGTTCCAGGAACTCAATCCCATCCTTTCCGGGCTTGACCAGGGGTGTATACCCGTCCCTCGGGGTGTAGTGCTTCAGCAGATGCATCGGTCACGGTCCTTTCCGTCTGGATCTGTTCTGATCGCGAAAACCGGAGGGACTGGAAAAGCCTAGCATTGATCCCGGAAGGCTGTCAATCAGCGGGCCGGGCTGCCGGCAATCATGATCGCAGCTCCCAAGCGGGCGGCCGCTCATCGGGGAGCCGCGTGATCTGGCCCAGCCGCTCCAGTCGCTCCAGGTGAGCCGTGAGGCTCATGGCGAGGGTCAAGGCCGGTTCTTCCGGCCAGCCGCCCAGGGGCTTGGTCACGGCGGCGATCAGGGCCTTCATCCCGATCGGCGCCCGGACCTCCCGGAGCGTCGCGAGGATCGCCTCATCCGTTCGAGCGATCCAGTCCTCCGTCTCGTCCAGGAATCGCGGGATCGCCTCTGCCCGCAGGAGGGGAAAGTGCGAGGGGCAGAGGATGTCCAGGTCGAGGGACCGCAGGGCGCGCGCCGTCCCGGCATAGGCCTCCACGTCCTCGTAGCTGGGTGGCAGGGCCAGGCAGTCTCCTTCCGCTGCCGGAATCCCTCGGCCCAGCGCCGCATCCCCGATGTAGGCCGTCCGATGGCGGAGGTCGTGGACCGCGACATGACCGGGGGTGTGGCCCGGCGTGAATAAAATACGCAGTTCCCAGTCTGATCGGATGCGGATGGTCTCGCCCCCCGTGAGGACCAGATCCACGGGGACCGCTCGCCCCATGGAGGCCCGCATCTTCTGGGTCAGGCCTGGAGGGTACGCCAGGCCGTGCGGCGTGAGGTAGCCGGTGTATCGCTCCCGCCACAGGCGCTCGTGATCCTCGATGTGGGACCGATCTCGATCGTGGCAGAGGAGCAACGCCTGCGGACAGGCCAGCCGCAGCTCCCCGTTGCCGCCGGAGTGATCGGCATCGGCGTGCGTGTTCAGGGCCAGGAACGGACGACGGGCCGGATCGATGCCCAAGCTGTGAAGGGCGGGGAGTATGACCTCCTCTGGCACCGCGGCCGTTCCGGTGTCGACCAGGACCAGCCAGTCCCCCACGAGCAGATACACGTACAGCCAGCGGTCGCGGTGCCGGAACGAGAGGCGATGGACGCCGGGGAGGATCTCCACGGATTCGGTTCCTCCTGGTGGTGCATCCGGTTGCCGATCGCGAAGGAGGGCTCAAAGCGGGCGGACAACTTGTATCGGGAAGGAGGCCAGGTGTCAAGGACCAACTTGGCCCCGGGGATTCTCCTTGACACCCCGGCCAAGGCTGTGTTAGGCGAGGGGGAATCAGACGAGGGGCTTGGCTCCCAAACGAGGAGGGTAGGATCATGACACACGAAGAGTACTGCGCATCTCGGCGGAAGTTCCTGCAAACACTGGCTGCCTCAGGCGCCATCGCGGCCAGCGACCTGGCCTGGTGGGAGGCCCCGTATCTTTCGCCACGCAAGGCGTCCGCCGCCTCCACCGTCCGGTTCCAGTTCAGCGTCCCCGAGCCGCTGCGGATCTCGCTGGTGGAATCGCTCATCGAGCGCTTCCACAAGGCGCAGTCGGAAGTCGAGGTCAAGGTCGAGTTCGTCCCGCAGGCCCAGGCGCGGCAGAAGCTGATCACTGCCATCGCCGCGGGAAACCCGCCGGACCTGAGCATGATGTGGGACAACTGGCTGGGCGAGTTCGACGGGATGGGGTCGCTGGAGGACCTCACCAGCCAGATCAAGGGTTGGAAGCACTACGCCGGCACCACACCCACCGCATGGCAGACGGTGACGGTGAAGGGGAAGATCGTTTCCTTCCCGTGGGCCATCACCAATGACGCCATCTTCGTCCGGACGGACCGGGCCAAGGAGTACGGCCTCAAGACGCCGACTGCGGACTGGACCTGGGACGACTTCTTGACCTTGGCGAAGGGCTTCACCAAGCCGGAGAAGAATCAGTACGGCTTCGGGATGCGGGGCGGGGGCACGTGGGCCGTCCTGTATGCCACCGAGTTCATGTACGGCAACGGCGCCCAGGTCCTGAAGGACGGCAAGGTGGCCATCAACTCCAGGGAAGCCGTCGAGGCCTTCGAGTGGTACATCGATCTGTTGCGGAAGCACAAGGTCACCCCGCCCAGCGCTCCGACCGACGCCTACCGCCAGATCGTCGAGGGCTTCGGCCGTGGCGTCACGAGCATGTACCTCCACAACTCCGGGTCCATCGAAGAGCAGAAGAAATTTGTGGGCGAAGCGAACTTCGCCACGCTCCCCATCCCTGTCGGCCCTGCCAAGAAGCGCGCCTCGTTCTTCTTCTCCGAGACGCTCACCATGTTCAAGGCGGCCAAGAACAAGGAAGGGGCCTGGAAGTTCATGACCTTCCTGATGGACGACGAGCCCCACTTCGATTACTGCAAGACCCTCGGGCTGCTGCCGACGCGTGAGGCCCTGACCAAGCGACCGCCTTACACCGGGGCCGCGTACGCGGGCTTCGTCGGCTCCTTCCCCTTCTCGATCGTGAGCCCGTATCTGGCCCACCCGGGGTGGGGCGGCAAGCTCGACTCGGAGGGGGTGCCGTTGTTCCAGCAGGCGTTTGTCGGTCAACTCTCGCCGAAGCAGTGCCTGGACAAGTTTGCCGAGATGCTGACCAGGAACATCATGTAGGCAAGCCAGTCCTCGGCGGCTCTCCGGCCCCGGGTTCCCATGGGCGCCCGGGGCCGCCTGTCGCTCCGCAGTCTTTCACCGGAGCCTACGTGGGGAACCAGCACGTCAGCGTGGCCGAGCCCGCCCCGCGGGCCCTCGTCTCCCGCCCCGCGCGCGAGACCCTTGCCAACTACGCCTACCTGCTGCCCGCGGCCGTCTGCCTGGGCGGGACGGTCCTCTTCCCGATCCTCAAGGCCATCCACATGAGCCTGTACCACAATGTCCTGTCCCGTCCGCAGGACTACCGCTTCATCGGCCTCGGCAACTACCTGCGCATGATCCATGACCCGACGTTCTGGCTGACGCTGAAGAACTCATTCGTCTGGGTCTTCTTCTCGGTCAGCATCCAGTTCGTGCTGGGTTTCCTGGGCGCCCTCCTCCTGAACGCCGAGTTCAAGGGGCGGACCTTCTACCGGACCCTGAACCTGCTCCCCTGGATCATACCGGGCGTGGTTGTGGGGCTGGTCTGGGAGTACCTGTATCAGCCGAACTACGGGCCGATCAACGACATCCTCAGGCGTGTGGGGTTGCTCAGCGTGCCGATTGCGTGGCTGAGCGAGCCCACCTTTGCCATGGTCGGGGTCATCTTCGCCAACATCTGGCGGGGGATCCCCTTCTTCACCATCATGATCCTGGCGGGCCTGCAGGCCATTCCGGACGACGTCTATGAAGCGGCCACGGTGGACGGGGCCAGCGTCACCCAGCGGTTCTGGCGCATTACGTTGCCCATGCTGCGACCCATCATCGTGGTCGCCACGGCGACCCGCATCATCTGGACATTCAACTACGCCGACCTGATCTTCGTGATGACCAGCGGCGGCCCGGCGAACGCGACACAGATCACCTCGAGTTACACGCTCCTCACGGCGTACACGGATCTGGACTTTGGCTACGCCGCGACGCTGTCGGTGATCCTCCTGGTCATCATGCTGGTCTTTACGGCCTTCTACCTGAAATTCACCAAAGGCGTGGAGTCGGTGTCGGGATGAGGAACCGTCGGTCGGGCGATCTCATGGAGCGCATCCTGGGGGGCCCGGTCCTGTGGACCGGATTGGCGGTCATGACGCTGTTTGCCATGGGACCGTTCCTCTGGGCCTTCTCGGCGTCCCTCAAGACACGGGCGGAGCTGTACGCCACCCCGATCAGCTACATCCCCGTCCATACAACCTTCGCGAATTACGTGGACGCCTGGACCTCGCGCCTCACCCCGTTCAGCCGTTTCTTCGCCAACAGCCTGTGGGTCTCCTCGGTCACCATGGTGGCCACCATCGTGATCTCCACCTCGGCCGGCTACGCCTTGGCGCGCTTCCGATTCATCGGCAAGAACACCCTGATGCTGGTGTTCCTGGCCACCCAGATGTTCCCCGCCGTCCTGCTCATCGCGCCGTTGCTCTCGCAGTGGTACGCGCTGGGGCTGATCGACACCTACCAGGCGCTCATCTACTCCAACTTCTCGTTCACCGTGCCCTTCACGGTGTGGATGCTGGTCGGCTACTTCGAGAGCATCCCGCGGGAACTGGAGGAGAGCGCCATGATCGATGGCTCCAGCCGGTTCGGCGCCATGCTCCGGATCATCGTGCCCCTGGCGGCGCCGGGGATCGCCGCCACCGCCATCTTCGCCTTCGTGTCCTCCTGGAGCGAGTTGCTGTTCGCGACGACGTTCACCAGCAGCACGGAGATGCGGACGCTTTCCGCGGGTCTGCTGTACATGGCCGGCCAGTACGAGGTGCAGTGGGGGCAGCTTTCCGCCGGCGTCATGATCAGCACGGTCCCCGTGGCCATCCTCTTCACCTTCCTCCAGAAGCACCTCATCAAGGGCCTGACCGCCGGTGCGATGAAGGGTTAACTGCGCAGCAGGCACAGCTTCTTCAGCCGGTCACCGCCATCCGCTCGTGGCCCGCGCCCGAAATTGTTTTGACAACTCCCGGTAGG
>DATIFO010000078.1:0-46815 GCA_035455275.1 Methylomirabilis sp. (SeqCode)
ACGTGATCGACGCCTACAAGGTGGCGGAGAAGACCGGCATGGGGGTGCGCATCAACACCGTCATGCAGACCTGCTTCTTCGCCATCAGCGGGGTGCTGCCGCGCGAGGAAGCGATCGCCGCCATCAAGCACGCCATCGAGAAGACCTATGGCAAGCGGGGCGAGGCCGTGGTGAAGAAGAACTTCGCCGCCGTGGACGCCGCCCTGGAGCATCTGCACGAGGTGAAGGTTCCGAGCCAGGTGACCAGCGCCTTCGACTTGCGGCTGGCAGTCCCGGCCGAGTCGCCCGAGTTCGTCCGCAAGACCCTGGCCAAGATCATCGCCAACGAAGGGGATGCCCTGCCGGTGAGCGCCTTCCCGGTGGACGGGACCTTCCCGACCGGCACCACCCAGTGGGAGAAGCGGAACATCGCCCTGGAGATCCCGGTGTGGGACGCGGATATCTGCATCCAGTGTGGAAAGTGCATCCTGGTCTGCCCGCACGCCGTGATCCGGGGCAAGGTGTACTCGCCGGACCTGCTCACGAATGCGCCGGCCACGTTCAAGTCGGCGCCCGCGCGCTGGCGCGAGTTCAAGGAGGAGCGGTACACCCTGCAGGTCGCGCCCGAGGACTGCACGGGCTGCGAGCTGTGCGTGGAGGTGTGTCCGGTCAAGAACAAGCAGGAGACCCGGCTCAAGGCCATCAACATGGCGCCCCAACCCCCCATCCGTGAGACGGAGCGGGAGAACTGGAACTTCTTCCTGGGCCTGCCCGACATGAACCGCGACGCCCTCAACCTGGCCCAGGTGAAGGACGTGCAGCTTCTGGAGCCGCTGTTCGAGTTCTCCGGCGCCTGCGCGGGCTGCGGCGAGACGCCCTACCTCAAGCTGCTCACGCAGCTTTTCGGCGACCGGGCCATGGTGGCGAACGCCACGGGCTGTTCCTCCATCTACGGGGGGAACCTGCCCACCACCCCGTGGACGTTCAACCGGGACGGGCGGGGTCCGGCCTGGAACAACTCGCTCTTCGAGGACAACGCGGAGTTCGGGCTCGGCATGCGCCTCGCCGTGGACAAGCAGCGGCAGTACGCGACGGAGCTGGTCCGGAAGCTGGCCGGTGAGATCGGCGACGAGCTCGCGAAGGGTCTCCTGGACGCGGACCAGTCCACCGAGGCCGGCATCAAGGCACAGCGCGACCGCGTGGCCGCCCTGAAGGCAAAGCTCTCCGGGATCAAGACGAGCGAGGCGCGCGGGCTCCTCGGGGTGGCGGACGCCTTGGTCAAGAAGAGCATCTGGATCGTGGGCGGCGACGGCTGGGCCTACGACATCGGGTATGGCGGGCTGGATCACGTTCTGGCCTCGGGCTACAACGTGAACGTCCTGGTGCTGGACACCGAGGTGTACTCCAACACGGGCGGGCAGATGTCCAAGGCCACGCCGCTGGGGGCCGTGGCCAAGTTCGCCGCGGGCGGAAAGCCCCGGCCGAAGAAGGACCTGGCCATGATCGCCATGACGTACGGGAATATCTACGTGGCGCGGGTGGCCTTCGGCATGAACGACATGCACACGGTGCGGGTCTTCCAGGAGGCGGAGGCCTACGAGGGCTCCTCGTTGATCATCGCGTACAGCCACTGCATCGCCCATGGCTATGACCTGAAGCACGGCCTGGACCAGCAGAAGGCGGCCGTCCAGTCGGGCCACTGGCCGCTGATCCGGTACAATCCGGATCTGGTCAAGCAGGGCAAGAACCCGCTCATCCTGGACAGCAAGGCTCCGACGATCACGCTGGACAAGTTCGAGAACAACGAGACCCGATTCACCATGCTGAACCACAGCGATCCTGCGGCGGCCAAGCGGCTGCTGGAGATCGCCCAGGCCGAGGTGAAGTCGCGCTGGCGCCTGTACGAGCACTGGGCCGCCATGCCGGGCAACGGGAAGCCCGAGGAGAAGGCAGAATGAGTGACCTCACCACGAATTACCTGGGCCTCACTCTGAAGAATCCGGTCGTCGCCTCTGCTTCGCCCCTCTGCGAGGATCTGGCCACCATCCGCCGGATGGAGGATGCCGGCGCCGCCGCGGTGGTGATGCACTCGCTCTTCGAGGAGCAGTTGACCCTGGAGAGCCACGACCTGGACAGGTACCTCTCCCACGGCACGGAGAGCTTCGCCGAGTCGTTGACGTACTTCCCGGACATGACGCACTACAACCTGGGTGCCGACGGCTACCTGGAGCACCTGCGCCGGGTGAAGGCCGCGGTGGGGATTCCGGTCATCGGCAGCCTCAACGGCGTGTCCACCGGCGGCTGGATCAGCTACGCCAAGAAGATCCAGGAGGCAGGCGCCGACGCGCTGGAACTCAACATCTACTACATCCCCACCGATCCGGAGATGACCGGGGCGCAGGTCGAGCAGATGTACCTCGACCTGGTGCGCGACGTGAAAGCCAGCGTCAAGATCCCGGTGGCGGTGAAGCTCGGCCCATTCTTCAGCGCCATGGCCAACATGGCGCGCCGGCTGGACCAGGCAGGCGCGAACGCCCTGGTCCTGTTCAATCGCTTCTACCAGCCCGACTTCGACCTGGAGAAGCTGGAGGTGACACCCAACCTGCGTCTGAGCACCTCCGAGGAGCTGCGCCTCCGCCTGCGCTGGGTGGCCATCCTTCACGGCCACGTCC
Organism: Methylomirabilis sp. (SeqCode); assembly: GCA_035455275.1. Classification (GTDB taxonomy): domain Bacteria; phylum Methylomirabilota; class Methylomirabilia; order Methylomirabilales; family 2-02-FULL-66-22; genus 2-02-FULL-66-22. Next base: position 2,652 of record DATIFO010000078.1, read on the forward strand.
GGTGCGACCTGGCGGTCACGGGCGGCGTCCACACGGCGGAGGACGTGGTGAAATGCATGATGGCGGGAGCCAGGGTTGCCATGACCACGTCGGCCCTGCTGATGCACGGGGTGGAGCACCTGGCGACTCTGCAGGCCGGCGTGGTCTCCTGGATGGAGGAGCACGAGTATGAATCCATCCGCCAGATGCAGGGCAGCATGAGCCAGAAGTCGGTCGCCCAGCCCGCCGCCTTCGAGCGGGCCAACTACATGAAGGTGCTGCGGTCCTATGCGCTGCGGGAGGCGGGCCGGTGAACTGAAGGACCCGCCGCCCCGCTGGGGCCTCGGCGGGGTGGTGGGCCGAGCGCGGGTGGGGTCTGGCTGCCAGCACAGCAGGCGAAGGGGGGATGCGCCATGGAGATCGGCGGAGAAGGTAAGAGCCTACCCACGATGCCGCGCCTGGGAGGGCCGGCGCCTGCTTTCCAGGCCGAGACCACGCACGGGACGATCCGGCTGGAAGATTTTCGAGGGAGCTGGCTGATCCTGTTCTCCCACCCGGCGGATTTCACGCCGGTGTGCACCACCGAGTTCATTGCCTTCGCGGAGATTGCGCCCGAGCTCCGGAAACGGAACGTAGAGTTGCTGGGCCTCAGCATCGACAGCACCTACTCCCACATCGCCTGGGTGCGGAACATCGAGCAGAACTTCGGCGTCAAGATCCCCTTCCCGGTCATTGCAGACCTCAACAAGGAGGTCGCCTCTCTCTACGGTATGATCATGCCCGGCGAAAGCAAGACGGAGACCAGCCGGTGCGTCTTCGTGATCGATCCCAACGGCCTCCTGCGGGCGATGATCTACTACCCCTTGACCACCGGGCGCAACATGGACGAGATCCTGCGCCTGATTGACGCCCTCCAGGTGACGGACAAGCATGGAGTGGCCACGCCGGCCAACTGGCGCCCCGGGCAGAAGGTCATCGTCCCGCCGCCCAAGACAACCGACAGTGCCGAGGAGCGGATGCGGGCGGGGTTCGAGTGCAAAGACTGGTACTTCTGCAAGAAGGCGGTCTGAGGGAAAGGCCGCATGGGCTGCATCACCCCCGACGGGACGGTTGAGCCAGTTGCCCGGGCCCTGCTCCAGGCCCTCCAGGAGCCACGAACAGCGGAAGAGCTGGCAGGAAAGGTCAGCCTTCCGCTGTACCGTATCCGGAGCGGCCTCAGGGACCTCGGAGGCGCCGGCCTCGTCGAAGAAGCGAACGGGAGGTTCACGCTCACGGGTACAGGCCGGGCACGCCTCGCTCTCTAGCAGTGATCCACACCCTCCCGTGCGATCGAGAGCCCGCACGCAGCGCGACGCCTCGCGTCATGTCTCTCCCGATGACAGGATGACCGCACTCGACCATCCATCTCCGCGTATGCTGCGGGGACAGGCAACGGATCACCAAGCACTCCGGGGGGTGGAAATCTCGCCCCCCTGTTTCCCCATCGCCCTCTTGCAAGAGAGCCCAAAGTAAGAGAGTATCGGGTCCACACGGAAGGAACCGGCATGGCGATCACGGCGCAGCTCTTCATCACCTGCCTGGCGGAGCAGTTCTTCCCGGGTGCCCTGAAGCGAATGGTGCGCCTGCTGGAGGGCCTGGACGTGCAGGTGGTGTTTCCGGAAGCCCAGACCTGCTGCGGGCAGCCCTTCTTCAATAGCGGCGCCTGGACGCAGGCCCGCGCCCTGGCACTCCAGTGGCTGGGCGTGTTCGGCAAGACGGACGGCTTCATCGTCTCCCCGTCCGGCTCCTGCGTGGACATGGTCCGCCATCACTATCCGCATCTCTTCCCGCCCGGCACGCCGGAGCACCGCCTGGCCGAGGAGACGGCCGCTCGCACGTTCGAGTTCACCCAGTTCCTGATCCAGCAGTTGAAGGTGACCGACCTGGGGGCCCGCTTCCCCCACAGGGTGACCTACCACGCCTCCTGTCACCTGCTGCGGGGCCTGGGCGTCCGCGAGGAGCCCAAGACGCTCCTCCGCCAGGTGCAGGGCCTCACGCTTGTCCCCCTGTCCAGCGAGGAAACCTGCTGCGGCTTCGGCGGCACCTTCAGCCTGATCTACCCCGAGGTCAGCCGGGCCATGATGGAGGCCAAGGTCAAGTCCATCCAGGAGAGCGGGGCCGAGGTGGTGGTGGCCTGCGACGCAGGGTGTCTCATGAACATCGCCGGGGGGTTGCGCAAAGCGGGCTCGCCGGTCAAGGCCCTGCACCTGATCGAGGTGCTGACGGCGGATCGAGGGGGGAATGAGCCAGGCCGTTAACCCCATCGACTTCCGGGCCAACGCCCAGCAGATCCCACCGGCGATGCCGGCCGCGGTGCAGAAGGCCACGGCCAAGTTCCTGGGGAATCGCGCCGCCCTGGTGGAGCTCCTGGGGGATGACCTGTGGCAGCGCCTCCGCCAGGCCGGCCACGACCTGCGCCTGCACGCCCTCACCCACCTGGATCATTACCTGGAGCAGGCGGAGCGGGCGGTGATCCAGGCGGGCGGCCACGTGCACTGGGCGCGGGACGCGGCCGAGGCCAACCGGATCGTCCTCGCCATCGCGCGCCAGCACCAGGCGCGGAAGGTCGTGAAGTCGAAGAGCATGGCCTCGGAGGAGATCGGCCTGAACCACGCCCTGGAGGCGGAAGGCATCCAGGTCCTGGAGACCGACCTGGGCGAGTACATCGTCCAGCTGGTCGGCGTCGGCCCGGCCCACATCGTCGTCCCGGCGTTTCACCTCTCCAAGGAGGAAATCGCGGACGTCTTCCGCGACAAGCTCAATGTCGATGCCCCGTCGGAGGCGCAGGAGCTCACCCAGGTCGCCCGGATGAAGCTCCGGGAGGAGTTCCTGGCCGCCGACATCGGCATCTCCGGGGGCAATTTCCTGGTGGCCGAGACGGGCACGGTGGTCATGGTCACGAACGAGGGGAACGGTCGGATGTGCACCACCGTGCCGCCCGTCCACATCGCCGTGGTCGGCATCGACAAGGTGGTGCCGGACTGGGAGAGCCTCACCGTCCTGCTGAAGCTCCTGGCGCGGAGCGCCACCGGGCAGAAGCTGTCCTGCTACACCTCCTTCATCTCCGGCCCCCCGCGGAGCCCCGCAGAGACCGGTCCGCGCGAATTCCACCTGGTCCTCCTGGACAACGGGCGCTTCCGCATCCTCAAGTCGCCCGAGACCAGGGAGACGCTCCTCTGCATCCGCTGCGGGGCGTGTCTGAACATCTGTCCCGTGTACAACAGCGTGGGCGGCTACACCTACGGCTGGCCGATCTCCGGCCCGACGGGGGCCATGCTGGCCCCGCAGATCCTGGGCACGCAGGCCGCCGGGGCGCTGCCCTTCGCCTCGACCCTGTGCGGGGCCTGCAACGACATCTGTCCCGTGAAGATTCCCATCACCCAGATCCTGCTGCACCTGCGGCGGCGTGTCTTCGAGGGAGACGCCATCGAGGGACCGGTGGCGCCGGCCGTCCTGCGGGCAGGGGCGCGGGCCGGCTCCATGGCGCTACGCACGCCGTGGCTCTACCGGCTCGGCTCGCGACTGCTCAGGATCGCGCAGGTCCCCCTCCGCCGCGACGGCTGGCTGCCCAGGCTCCCCCCGCCCTTCAACCGCTGGACGATGACCCGGCCGTTCCCGGCCTTTTCCGGCGGCTTCCGGGCGTGGTGGCGGGGCCGGACGCCGAAGAGACGAAGCTAACCGCAGACTTCGCAGATTGGAAGCGGACCATGGCGTCAGCGCGTGATGAAGTCTTGGAGAGGCTGCGGGCATCGCTCGGCCGGGGCCCGGATTCGCCGGTTGCCCCGGTCCCCCCCACGACGCGCGTTCCGCCCCGAACCCCTGCCTCCCCCGAGGCCGAGATCGAGCAACTCTTCGCCGAGATCGGGAAACTGAACGGGACCACCCGGCGCCTCGCCAGCCGCGACGAGCTGCAGGCGGCTCTGGCAGAGCTGGTCAAGGTGGAGGCGGTGGAGAGGGCGACGGTGTGGGGCACGCCTGAGCTGCGGGCATTGGACGTGGCTGGCACCTTGAGCGCCCTGGGCGTCCGGCTCGTCTCGCCGCAGGCGGACAAGCGGCAGGTGGCGGAATGCGAGCTGGGGGTGACCGGCGTGGACGGCGCGCTGCCGGAGACGGGCACGCTCCTCCTCCGGTCCTCACCGGAAAGACCCCGGGTGGTCTCGCTCTTGCCGCGAGTCCACCTGGCGATCCTGCGTCCGGCGGCCCTCAGGGCCGACCTGCACCAGGTGTTCACCGAGGTCAAGCAGGACGGCTACTGCGTCCTGGTGACCGGCCCCAGCCGCACGGCCGACATCGAACTCACCCTCACGCTCGGCGTCCACGGCCCCAAGTCGCTCTACGTCTGGCTCCTGGACGGGGCCTGAGCCTGGCGGCTCCTCCGGCGCGCTTCCCAGGGGAGGTCTCTTCATGCCCACTGCCACCGCGGTGCCGTCCGCCCTCGCGGACCAGCTCGCCCGGATCGTCGACCGGGGGCGGATCCTCACCCGCCCCATCGATCGCATCGCCTACGCGTCCGACGCCAGCTTCTACCGCCTCATCCCCCAGGCGGTGGTGCTGTCGCGCTCGACCACGGAGGTGCAGGCGCTCTTCCGGTTCAGCCATGAGCACCGCATCCCCCTCACCTTCCGGGCCGCCGGCACGAGCCTCTCGGGTCAAGCCGTCACCGACGGGATCCTGGCCGAGGTCGCCAGGCACTGGCGTCAGATCAGGGTGGAGGAGGACGGCAAGCGGGTCCGGGTGCAACCCGGTGTCATCGGCGGCCAGGTGAACCAGGCCCTCAAGGCGTACCGGGCCAAGATGGGACCGGACCCGGCCTCGATCAACACCTGCATGATGGGCGGGATCCTGGCCAACAACTCCAGCGGCATGTGCTGCGGCGTGGTCCAGAACGCCTACCATACCCTGCACTCGCTGACCTTCGTCCTGCCCTCCGGCACGCTGATCGACACGGCCGACCCGGACGCCGACCGGGCCTTCCGTGAGCAGGAGCCGCAGCTCACCCAGGGCCTCCTGGACCTACGGCGGGAGATCCTGGCCAACCCGAGGCTGGCCGAGCGGATCCGATCCAAGTACAGGATGAAGAACACCACCGGCTACTCGCTGAACGCCTTCCTGGATTTCGAGAAGCCGGTGGAGATCATGCGGAACCTGCTCATCGGTTCCGAGGGAACGCTCGCCTTCATCGCCGAGGCGGTGCTGAACACCGTCCCAGACCTTCCCGTGAAGTACACGGGACTCCTGCTCTTTCCAACGGTCCACGCCGCCTGCGCCGCCATTGCCCCCTTGCGCGACGCGGGGGCCAAGGCCCTGGAGTTGATGGACCGCGCCTCGCTCCGCTCCGTCCAGGACCAGGCGGGGATCCCGCTGTCCATCCAGGCCTTGCCCGGTGCGGCGGCCGGCCTCTTGGCCGAGTTCCAGGACGCCGACGAGGCCGAGCGGCCTACCCTGGAGGCCCTGGCCCGCGAGGCGGTGGGCGGGCTCCAGCTCCTCGAGCCGGCCCGCTTCACCCACGATCCGGGCGAGCAGTCCCTCCTGTGGAAGATCCGCCAGGGACTGTACCCTTCCGTGGGGGCCGTGCGGAAGAACGGGACGACGGTGATCATCGAGGATGTGGTCTTCCCGATCGAGAGCCTGGCCGACGCCACCGTGGAGCTGATCCGCACTGTCGGACGGCATGGCTACGACGAGGCGATCGTCTTCGGCCACGCCAAGGACGGGAACCTGCATCTGACGATCACCCAGTCGTACAACGCGCGGTCCGAGGTGGACCGGTACGCGCGGTTCATGGACGACATGGTGGACTTGGTGGTCAAGCGGTACGATGGGGCACTCAAGGGGGAGCACGGCACGGGCCGGAACATGGCCCCCTTCGTCGAGGCCGAGTGGGGCCCCGAGGCCCACGCCATCATGAAGCGTCTCAAGGCCCTGGTGGACCCCGAGGGTCTCCTCAACCCCGGCGTGATCATCAACCCGGACCCGAAGGCCCACCTCGCCGACCTCAAGCCAATGCCGGTGGTCGAGGACGAGGTGGACAAGTGCATGGAGTGCGGCTACTGCGAGTCGAAGTGCCCGAGCCAGGATCTCACGCTCACCCCGCGCCAGCGGATCGTGGTGCGCCGGGAGATGGCGCGCCTCAAGGAGCGCGGCGGGGACCGGAGGTTGCTGGCGGCGCTGGAGGCGGATTTTCCCTACATGGCCCTCGACACCTGCGCCGTGGACGGGCTCTGCGCCACCGCCTGCCCGGTCGCCATCGACACCGGACAGCTCACCAAGCGCTTCCGCCGGCTCCGTCACCCGGCCTGGGCGCAATCCCTGGCCAGGTGGCTCGCCTCGAATTTCGCGCTGCTCGAGCCCGCGGCCCGCTTCGGCCTCCACGCGGGGCACCTGGTCCAATCCGTGTTCGGTACCGCTGCCATGGCCGGCCTCACCCAGGGGATGCGGGCGATCCTCCGCCGCCCGTTCCCCGAGTGGAGTCGCGAGATGCCGCGCGCCGCGCGAACCCGTCGGCCGGCCACGCAGAAGCCCGGCGCGCAGGCGGTCTACTTCCCGAGCTGCATCTCGCGCGTGATGGGTCATTTGCCGGGCGAGCCGGACGCCATGTCACTGGTGGAGGCATTCGTCACCGTCGCGGAGCGGGCGGGGTCGCCCGTCTGGATTCCCGCCGGCGTCGAGGGGACCTGCTGCGGCGTCCCGTTCTCGTCCAAGGGGTACGACGAGGCGCATCACCTGACGGTGAACCGCGCCGTGGCCCGGTTCTGGGAATGGTCGGATCAGGGGCGATTGCCGGTCGTGATCGACACGAGCCCCTGCACGTACGGACTCTCGACCTGCCGGCCGTCCCTCACGCCGGAGAACCAGGATCGGTTCGACCGGCTCAAGATCCTGGACAGCACGGCCTTCGTCCACGACCAGCTCTTGCCTCGATTGGCGATCAAGCGGAAGGTGGGATCGGTGGCGCTCCATCCGGTGTGCTCGGTCGTCAAGATGAACCTCTCCCCGAAGCTGGAGGGGATCGCCCGCGCGTGCAGTCAGGAGGTCCTGGTGCCGCTCCAGACCGGCTGCTGCGGCTTCGCCGGCGACCGCGGCTTCCTCTTTCCCGAGCTCACCGAATCCGCCACCCGGCGGGAGGCCGCCGAGGTGACGGCCGGCCGCCACGATGGCTGCTTCTCCAGCAGCCGCACCTGCGAGATCGGCATGACCCGCGCCACCGGCCAGATCTACCGCTCCTACCTCTACCTGCTGGAGCAGGCGACCCGTCCATTCTGACGGCTGGTTCCAGGTCCGCATGCGAGGCAGCCACCGCCAATTCCAGGAAGGAGGAGGCTGCCATGCGCCACTTGGTCGTTGTGGAAGAGGGCCCTCCCTCGCTTGGCGCGCATGCTCCCGATCTCCCGGGTTGCGCAGTTGTGGGAGAAACCCGTGAGGTGGTGATGACCCTCATCCGCGAAGCGATTGGGCTTCACCTCGAAGGGCTTCGGGAAGACCGCCGTCCGATTCCGGAGCCCTCTTCATCCAGCGAAGTCGTCGAGATTCAAGCTGTATAATCCACACGGGCCCGCCGCTCCCCCGAAGGATGACCTTGGTTTCTACCCCGTGTCGGGGCTGCGACCTGTCTCCAGATCCTCACCGCCTACCCTCTCGATTGCACCCATACGGCGGAGCCTCTGCCCACAAGGTGGGTCCCGTCGAGGCGTTCACCTTCGCCAGCGCAGCTCTCTGTTCTCAGGCCGGGTATGATATCTGACTCGCTCGAGAGCATCCTTGTACTGGCAAGGTCGAGACGACGAAACGGGAGAGGGGTCATTCCCAACTGTGCTGAGCTGTTGTGCATTTCGGCCCGGGCCAGCGGAGCTTGCTGAAACGGCCGGGTTTCCTCTGACAGGGCAGGAAGTCGGGAGGAGCAGGTGAGCGCTCGCAAGGTGACGAAGGTGGCAGGGTCCCCAGTGAATTTGCGGGCGAACGGTATCGGGATGCGCGTCCTTATGACGTCCCGTATCGTCTGCCACGCGCAGGTCGACCGCAGGTGGCGCGTCAACGGCGCGAGGCGGAGCGGCAGCCCGCATGGGGCCAGGCGAGGGTTCAAGGCCGCCTGATCGGGATTGTAGTGCTCCCACCCGGCACGTGGAGGGTCAAACCATACACTCCCCCGCGCTTGACAGGCGATGCTTCCTGCCATAGCGTCCCGTCAGGCTCCCACTCCCACTCGGCTCCTTCCTCCTTCACGTCGTGGGGGACAACGAAGGATGCTGGACAAGTTTCCAGTTCCCTACATTCTTCGATATGCGCTCACAGGACTGCTGGCAGTGGCGCTGCTGGCCATCTGGCCGGCCGCCATGTTTCAGCCGAGCCTGCTCAAGAGCCTGGAGACCCTCGGAGGCGTGACAGGACTGCTGACCGTTGGGGTCATGGTCGGGTTTACCCTGGACGCGCTGAAGCTGTATCAATTGTCGCCCGGTTATCGGAAGGGAAAAGTGAGGCTACTCGCGGGGGTGGCCACCGCGCTCTCGGTTACCAAGGAAGAGGCTCCGTACTACTTTGGCAAGGCCGTCGCCATGGAAAGGGATCAGGGGGGAGGTGCGATCTTCTTCAGTCATACCCGATGGGTTCTGATGACCATCTCGGGCACCCTGTTCTTCGTGTCATTCTTCTTCTGGCTGCTTGTCTACGTCCGGCTGCGATGGATTGGCGGTGAGCAGGATCAGGCGCTCTACGCAGGAGTCTCTGCGATCGCCTGCGGCGTGCTGGCGCTTCGCATGTATTTCACGTCACGACAAGAGGTGCGAAGCTCGGACGGAGCGTACGTTCATTTCTGTCAGGAGAACAGGAAGGCCTTGACTCAGCCGATAGATCAGCGCGGTCAGCACGGCGTCGGACGCGATGCAACCGGCGAGGAAACCGGAGAGCCCGGCGTCAAGCCGCGCTGCGGATGATCGGAGGGCCGGAGGCGGGAGAGCCGCCCGTCCGGTTCGATGGGGTGATGGTGGGGATGATAGTCATTTGCTTTGAGGGGCGCGCTCACCTCCCCGAGGCCCCACCCCGGCGACGGCCGCCGGGTAGAATCCGAGTGGATCAGCCATCCTGCTGTCGGCCGGACGAATCACGAACCGGGCTCTCGCCCCAGCAGGCCCGATCGCCGGTCGCCTCAGGCGATGCGGAGGCGCTTCTTGGGAGGGACGACGACAAGCCTGACGCGGATCCCCGGCTTGGCGAGCATGTCAATCAGGCTGACTACGCGAAGAGGTCGGGACGTCCTCGGACGAGGTCGCTGACCCGGGGCCACGTCACGCCGAGCAGCTTGGCCGACTGGGCCTGCTTCAGCCCGGGGGCCTCGATCGCCTTCTGGATCTGCGGGGCAGGCCCCGGAATCCTGGCTCTCAAGGGGTCCTGGACCCCGGCTCTTGCCGGGGTCACAGTATAGCGGAATGGCAACCACGTATGTAGTTTGGCGCTCGGTTTGGGCGACAGGGGATTCTAGACGGTCCCGCAGCGGACCGGAAGATCGAGCTGAGTCGGCTGCAACCTCCCGGAGCCACCTGATTGTCCCTTGAAACCTATGTCCGTGAGAAATAGACCGTTCCTTCCCGCCAGACCTTCGTGACTTGTCCTGTGCGCTCCAGATGGAGGAGGTGGGCGAGGGCCTCGCCGGTGGCAAACCACTTCTGAGGTATCGGAAAATCCTCCCAGCGGGCGCAGTCGATGTCCCAGGTCATCTGCGACGCCACGTGATAGGCAGTCTGCCCCTCCCGTCCGAGAATGTCGAGGACTTCCCGGAGCCGGCAGCGGTGATGCTCCTTGAGCTCCTGGATCCTCCGGCGATGATCCGGGATGAGATTCCGGTGTCCAGGAAGGATCAACCGGATGTCGTAGGCGGCGATCTTCTCCAGGCTCTCGAGAAACTCGCCGAGAGGGTCGCCTGCATGGCCCCATCCCGAAATGTTGGGGGTGATGGTATCGAGGATGTGGTCTCCCGAAAACAGGATCCTGGCTTCGGCCTCATGCAGGCACAGGTGGCCTGGGGTGTGTCCCGGTGTGGCGACACATCGGAAGGTGTACTTCCCGACGGGAAGGGTGTCTCCCTCCTGGAGAGGTGTGAAGTGGGGGCGTCCGCTGAAAAGATACTTCCGCCCCGGGTGCGCCTCCGTGGCTGCCTCGGGATCCGGAAAGCCGTGGGGGCGCGCGGCCGCGGCCAGTCCGGCCCACAGGTCCGGATCCAGGATGTGGGCAGCCTCCAGCGGGTTCAGGAAGACACGCGACGCCGAAGTCTTGAGCGCCGACACGAGACCGATGTGATCCGAGTGTTGATGGGTGATGAAAAAGTCGGTGCGGCTGAGGTCGACGGAGAGCGCCTCCAGGGCCGCACGCGCCGCATCCAGACACTCGGGCCGGTTCATACCGGTGTCCACCACGAGAAACCGATCCTCCCCGCGGATCACGTAGGAGTTGATGGACTTCAGGGGGTTCCTGGGGAGCGGGACCTCGATGCGATGGATGTCAGGAAATACTTCCTCCAGCATTTGCCATTCCTCTCCGGGGCTGTCTATTCTGTCTGCATCCGCACGCAAGATTGACCGACGGCACAAGAGCGGCCCAGTGGCGTGGCGCACTCTACACGCATTCGCAAACGTGGTCAATCGTTCGCCGTGGTCCGACATCCGCCATCGATCATTTTTCCACTTTGCAATGGAAGGGTGGGTTGTGGCAGAATCCGCCGGGGGAGGGGTCGGATCCTGGGCATGTGCACGCTACGGTTCCTGATCGCACCGAGGAGGTGCCCCATGTTGTGGAGACGCTTTCTGCTGTGTCAGGTCCTGTCCCTCCCCTTTGCCATGGGGCTGTACCTCATGGCGGATCGCGCCGTGGCGGCCAAGGCCCGCGGTCCCGCCCCCAGGCCCGCGGCCGTGAAGCCCGTGGACGTGAAGGGCTGCTACGGCTGCCACGCGGATATCGAGGCGTTTCACGCCAAGGGCAAACACGCCAGGCTCAACTGCACCGTGTGCCACGAAGCCTTGGACAAGCACCTCCAGGACCCCAGCACGAAGCCCGGCACGCGGATGGAGCACGCCGTCTGCGGCGAATGCCACAAGGACCAGTACGAGTCGCTGGTCGCAGTGAATCTGGAGTCCAAGGCCAAGCAGGAGAAGGCCACCTACCGCAGCCGGTCGCCGCTGTTCGACAAGCTGATCATGCCGCACGGCTTCAGCAAGGAGCACGACGAGCCGCGAAGCCACGTCTTCATGCTGGTGGACCACCTGGTCGTTGACCGGGCGTATGGAGGGCGCTTCCAGTTCAAGGACTGGTCGAAGATCCTGGACGCCAAGGGCGCCGAGCGGGATGCCTGGGGTGTCCTGACGGACAAGGAGCCCTCCACCAGCGATCAGAAGACATTCCTGCCGCAGACCGCCATCGCCGCCAATCCTGTGTGTTTCAGCTGCAAGAGCCAAGATCACATCCTTCAGTGGAAGTACATGGGGGACCCGGACCCGGACGCCAAGTGGTCCAGGACGTCCAAGGTGGTCGAGCTGGCCAGGGATCTGAAGCATCCCCTGAATTGCTTCACCTGCCACGATCCACACTCGGCCCAGCCGCGGGTGGTGCGGGACGCCCTGATCAACGCCGTCGTCGACCGGGGCGAAGGGACGTATCCGTACGACAAGGAGAAGAGCCAGAAGGTCAGCTTGAAGAAGGTGACGTTCCGGGATTTCCGGGCCATCGGCGTCTTGAACACGCCCGACTCCAACCTGATGTGCGCTCAGTGCCATGTGGAGTACAACTGTAATCCCGGCTTCGACCCCAAGACCGGCCAGAGCATCGGGATGGCCGATCGACGGACGAACTTCTTCCCCTGGGTGAACGTCCTGGACCTGAAGAAGAAGTACGAGGAGATCGGCTTCAAGGACTTCCGCCATGCGGCGACCGGGGCGCCGCTCACCAAGCTCCAGCACCCCGAGACCGAGACGTTCTGGGGCAGCACACACGAGCGGGCGGGGGTCGAGTGCAAGGACTGCCACATGCCGAAGGTGAAGAACAAGGCGGGGAAGACGTACACCTTCCACGGGCAGCGCTCCGCCCGGTACATGAAGAAAGACACCTGCGTCAAGTGTCACGCCTACTGGAACGAGCGGCAGGCCGAGTACGAGATAGATGCCGTCCAGAGCTACATCCGCGGCAAGATCACCAAGGCGGAATTCTGGCTGGGGCAGCTCATCGACAAGTTCGAAGAGGCCAAAGCGGCAGGCGTGCCGGAGGATGTCCTGAAGCAGGCGCGGGACTCCCATGACAGCGCCCATATCCTCTGGGAATGGTGGACGGCGGAGAACTCCGACGGCTTCCACAACCCGACCCTGGCCCGGGAATCTCTCGCGAGGTCGCTCAACGCCTCCCAGGACGGGATCAAGCTGCTGGAAAAGGCCATCGCCGACTCCAGGGCCAAGAAGTAACGCGGCTGGTGTTACGTGGCTCCGGGCCTCTCGGGGGACCTCACCCGCGGGCAAGATGGGGAGGGCAGGCATGAGAGAAAGCGAGGCGGCTACCATCCGGCAGGGGATCGCCGAGAGGTACCGGAAGGTTGCCGCCTCGCCCGCGGGACTGTTTCGCTACCCGACGGGGGAGGCGAGCGCTCTTGGCCTGGGGTACCCACCCGAGCGGCTCGCCGCCATTCCGCCCGCCATCCGCGAGCGGTTCGTCGGCGTGGGGAATCCCCTTGCCCTGGGGGCGATCCGCCCCGGCGAGAGCGTGCTGGATCTGGGCTGTGGTGCGGGCCTGGATGCCCTCGTGGCTGCCCAGATCGTCGGGCCAACGGGACGGGTCGTGGGAATTGACCTTTCTCGTGAGCTGCTCGCCGTTGCGGAGGCGGGGCGAATGCAGGCGGGCTTCGCGCACGTCGAATTCCGGGAGGCCGCCATCGAAGCCCTGCCCTTCCCGGCCGCCTCCTTCGCTGTCGCCATAAGCAACGGCGTCCTGAATCTCGTGCCCGACAAGCCGGCCGCGTTGCGGGAGATCTTCGGGGTGCTGCGCCCGGACGGCAGGCTTCAGGCGTGCGACATCGGCCTGGTCGGGGATACGCCCCCGCCGGACAAGGCCCCCTGGTCCGACTGAATTGCCGGCGCCGTGGCGAGGAAGGTTTTCCTCGCGATGCTGGAGGATGCGGGTTTCACCGGCGCCCGGTGTGTTGGCAGCGGGGCGTACCGCACCTCGCCCCACACGCAGGCCACTTTCTACATCGCGCGGAAGCCAGGCGGAGATCCCGATCCGGGACTCTAGCCTCCTGCCGGAGCCAAGCCGACACTGCCTCGCGCAGTCTCTCCCCTGCTCGGCACCCTCCGAGAAAGATCCCTCCGACGGCCCTCGTCGAATCTTCCTCCTCCAGCTTGTCCTTCTGAGACCTACCGGCCATTCCTCCTGAGCCACGGAACGAAAATAAAGCGGCATCGTAAATAAGGACTTGACAAGTCCGGAATAATCGGGAATATTAGGGCAGGCTAAATATGAATTTCACCGACACAACACTCTCTGAACTCTCTCACTCACGGAGATGGTGGAAATTCAGAGGGGCTTCAGCGGGTTCCCGAGCCTGGGTCGTCTGACTGACGTGCAACTCCTTGAAGTTGCTGGCGTACTTCGAAGACGGATCCTTTTGACAGAATCTGGATCGTAAAAGTCAGCAATGGTTTTTCCACTCAAAGCATTTTCTAACCGCATGAGGAGGTCCTGGCCATGAAAGGAACCTGGAGGCCAATCGTTGCCGTGGGTGCGATGCTGCTTTCGTTCGCGTGGTGGTACGCGCAAGACATCTCCCAGGCGGACCGAGCCCCGAAGCCGCAGCCCGTGGCGCAGCGAGCCGTCGATTCCGGCTCTACCCAGCAGTAGGATTCCACGCTTCGCCCTGCCCGCGTCGAGCGGAGAGTTCACGTATCTCGACGCGGGCAGGGCGCACCATCCGACCTCGTGCCGCCGTTCCGCGGATTGCCCCTCGCAGTTGCCTCGTTTGCCGCGACAAGCCATCTCGGACGACCGGCCGGCATGCGAAGGCATGACCTCCATCGCAGCTTGCCCGCCGCAGTCGCTACCCTCAAGATACCCCGCTGAAGGTTCGAGCATTCTCCCCAGCACGGAACCCAGGCCCGCGTAGCGTTCCAATCCCCGGACTCCCCCTGGGTCTGAGAGGGGGGAAAGCACCTGCGGGTGACTCGATCGTCTGACCAGGCGGAGCGGGCATCACGTCGCTCTGGGGATCTGCATCCCCATCCGAAACCCTCCGGGGCCCATCCTGTAGGATGTATGGGACCCCGAACCTGAACCTCACGAGGAGCGATTGAGACTTGATCCGGTGGAGCCTTGTGGGAAAATGTCCGGATCAGGGATGCCCGAAGTTGGGCAAATCGGGGTGCAGGTTTTCGTGGAACGGAGGTGGACGTAGGGTGAAATCCTGGCAGCGTATCGCCGGCGTCTTTCTGCTGATCGTTTCGGCGGTCGTCATTCAGCAGTCCATCTTCGTCCTGCGCCTCTTCGACCACGGCCAGCCCGGGTCGGGGTTCATGCCTTTTGGCCTGGGGGTCGTCCTGGCCATACTCTCCGGCCTGATAATCTTCACGCATCTGGGGCCGGATGAGGAGCGGGTGCCATTCTGGCCGTCGAGGGCGTGGCTCCGGCCATTCCTGGGCATCCTCATCATGGGGGTGTACGTCATCGCGTTCGATGACCTGGGTGCCGTGGCGAGCGTCGTGATCTTAGTGATGGCGTGGTTGCTCCTCCTGGAGAGGAAATCGATACTGGTCGCCGCGTCCACGGGTCTGCTTACGGGGTTGGTCGTGTACCTCCTCTTCGAGCGCCTGCTCATGACTCCCTTCCCTCGGGGTCTGCTGTTCTAGTCTGCAAGCCTCATAGAGGATCGCGCACCCATGTTCGACTTCGCGGGACTCCTGCTGGGATTCCAGGTCGCGTTCAACCCGGTTAATCTCCTCTGGTGCTTCATCGGCTCCGTGCTCGGCACCGCGGTCGGGGTGCTGCCGGGGCTCGGGCCTGCGGCCACGATCGCGCTCCTGCTGCCGATCAGCATGAAGATGGGGTCTCCGGTCACTGCCATCATCTTGATGGCCGGGATTTTCTACGGGGCCATGTATGGGGGCTCTACCACGTCGATCCTCCTGAACCTTCCCGGCGAGGCGGCCTCCGTCGTGACGTGCATCGACGGGTATCAGATGGCGAGGAAGGGCCGCGCGGGTCCGGCCCTCGGCGTGGCCGCCATCGCCTCGTTCATCGCCGGCACCTTCGGCGTGGTAGGGATGACGGTGATGGCGCCGCCGCTGGCCGAGTTCGCCCTGAAGTTCGGCCCACCGGAGTACTTCGCGCTGACGGTCCTGGGCCTGCTCCTCGCCACGTACTTGACGGGCGATTCCCCGCTCAAGGGCCTCACCATGGCGATCTTTGGGCTCATCCTCGGGTCGGTCGGGCTGGATCCGCTGTCGGGCGCCGTCCGCTTCGACTTTGGCGTCCCCGATCTGCAGAGCAACATCGATTTCGTCACCGTCGCCATGGGACTCTTCGGCGTGGGCGAGATCCTGATCAATTTGGAGCAGGCCGAGGCCGCCAGTATCCTTACCACGAAGATCAAGAATGTGTTCCCGACGATGGCGGACCTGGCACGAAGCGGGTGGGCCATGGTCCGGGGTTCGTTCATCGGGTTTGGGGTGGGAATCCTTCCGGGCGGCGGCGCCGTGCTGTCGTCGCTCATCTCCTACGCCGTGGAAAAGAAATGCTCCAGGCATCCCGAGGAGTTCGGTCAGGGAGCGATCGAGGGGGTCGCGGGACCCGAGGCCGCCAACAACTCGGCCGCCTCCTCCTCATTCATTCCGCTGCTGACCCTGGGAATCCCCGGGAACGCCTCCACGGCGATGATCTTCGCGGCGCTGCTCATCCACGGGATCACACCGGGACCGTTCCTGCTCAAGGAGCATGCAAGCGTCTTCTGGGGCGTCATTGCCTCCATGTATATCGGGAACATCATGCTGCTCATCCTCAACCTGCCGCTGGTGGGGATGTGGGCCCAGCTTCTCAAGGTGCCCTACGCCTACATGGCCCCGATGGTCATGGTCCTCACGCTGGTCGGGGTGTACAGCGTCAACAACAGCGTGTTCGACATCTGGGTCATGCTGGTCATGGGCGTGTTTGGCTACTTCGCCCGGAAGCTGCGGTTCGATCTGGGCCCGCTGCTCCTGGCGTTCGTTCTCGGTCCCATCATGGAGCGCTCGCTCCGGCAGGCCCTCCTGATGAGTCACGGATCATTTGGCATCTTCTTCTGGCGCCCGATCTCGGGTGCGCTGATGGTCGTGGCCATGCTGTTCGTGGTCGGGAACTTCTTGGTCGCGCACCGCAAGGCGAGGACGGCATAGGGGGCTGGAGCTTGGAGGTGTTGGGGCCGCTTGCCCGTCCACACCCCGAGACTGCGGTGCGTCACGTCGTTAACCCGGAATGGCGTAAGTCTGGAGGTGCGAGAATGCGCAAGGGATGTCTGGCTCTCGTCGTAGGACTGGTGGTCGTTCTCGGTGCGGCCGCGGGCATGGCGGCCGAATTTCCCAACAAGCCCATCCAACTCATCGTCCCCTACTCGGCGGGCGGCTCGACTGATGTTCTGGCGCGGGCGATTGGTCAGGTGGCGCCCCGGTTCTTCCCGCAGCCGGTTGTAATCGTGAACAAGGCCGGCGGCGGCGGGATCCCGGGGCGGGTGGATGTGGTCAAGGCGAAGAACGATGGCTACACGCAGTTGTTCGGATGGGGCTCGGGCGAGGACCTGGTCGTCCCGCACCAGCGACCGCTGCCGTACGACGTCTTCAAAGACTTCGAGACGGTGTGTAGGATCTCGGTGCACTCCATCGTCCTGGCGGTCCCGGCGAATTCGCCTCACAAGACGCTGGCGGACCTCGTGAAGTTCGCCAAGACCAAGGAGTATGTCACCGCGGCGGTCTCGACAAAGGGCGGCTCTGTGGATATCACCTTCCTGCTCTTCGGCAAGGCGGCCGGCATCAAGGTGACGACTGTGCCTGGCTCCGGCGGATCGGACGCCATCACCAAGCTGGTGGGCGGACATGTGGACTTCGGCGGCGGACACCCCAGCGAGGTCCTGCCGCACATCAAGGCGGGGCGCCTGCGCGGCCTGGCCGTGGCCTTCGAGAAGCGGGATGCGTCGGTGCCCGACATCCCGACTTTCCGCGAGAGCGGCTATGACGTGGTGACGGCCGGCTCGGTGAAAGGTGTGGCCGTTCCCAAGGGCACGCCGAAGGAGATCATCGGCTACCTGGAGAAGAAATACAAGGATATCGCCGTGGACGCCGAGTTCCAGAAGATCATGAAGGACCTCGGCCAGCCAGTCATGTACCAGACGGCGGAGGAGTACAAGGTCTGGTTCAAGCAGGCCTACGATCAGTTCGGAGAGCTGGTGAAGTCACTGGAAATCGAGACGAAGTAGTCGCGCCCAGGCGATCGATCGCAGGAACACACGACGGCCGGGCTTCGTCGGAGGCGCGGCCGTGCTGCGGAGGCATGAAGAGCATGGCCAAAGCCAAGATCCTGATGTCTCAGCCGATTCACGAGCAGGGGATGCATTTCATCACGAGCCGCGGCTTCGAGGCCCGGGTGGCCCCGGACTTCACTGAGGCGACCCTGAAGCAGGAAGTCCAGGACGCGACGGGTTTCCTGGTGCGCACGGCCGAGATCCCGGCCTCGGTGATCAAGGCCGGATCGGTACTCAAGGTCATCGCTCGCCATGGGGTAGGTTACGACAACATCGACGTGGCCGCGGCGACCCGCCGGAAGATCCCGGTGTGCATCACACCCCGGGCCAACGCCCTCTCCGTGGCGGAGCACGTCCTGGCCTTGATGCTGGCCCTGGCCAAGCGCCTCGTGGAGTACGACGGCGCGACGCGGCAGCACGAGTGGGAGGTCCGCAACAGCTACGGGGCCGTTGACCTCGACGGCAAGGTCCTGGGCATCATCGGCATGGGGCGAATCGGAACACTGGTGTGCCAGAAGGCGATCGGGGCCTTCAACATGCAGGTGCAAGCGTACGACCCGCTGGTCCCTGCCGCGGTCATGGAACAGGCGGGGGCCACGGTGGTCCCGGATATCGCGTCGCTCCTCCGGGCCGCCGATGTGGTGACGGTGCATGTGCCGTCCACGCCCCAGACGAAGGGGTTGATCGGCGAGAAGCAACTCGCCCTCATGAAGCCGACGGCCTTCCTCATCAACACGGCGCGGGGGCCACTGGTGGATGAGGCGGCGCTCGCGAGGGCGCTCCGCGCGAAGCAGATCGCCGGCGCCGGGGTGGACGTGTTCGACCCGGAGCCACCCAGGGCCGACAACCCCCTTTTCGCGCTGCCGAACGTGGTGCTCACGCCTCACTCGGCCGGCCTCACGGTCGAGTGCGTGATCCGCATGGCAACCCACGCCGCCCAGGCCATCATGGACGTGCTGGAAGGTCGCCGCCCGGAAGGGGTCATCAACCCCGAGGTGTTCGCCTAGCCCGGGCAGGGTGGGAAGGCGTCGCGATGTCGCCGGCATTTCTGCTTGACAAGTGCGGGTGCCTGTCGGATAGTCACGCAGATTGAGGGAAGCATCGCACATGGATTGGCTCTGGCAGTACAGGTCACACAGCCCCCGACTACCCAGCAGGGGAGCGGATAGCCATGCAGCCGCGCTGTCTATCCCTTCGACCGTGCACCGCCGGACGGTGAGGGGAGGGGCCTAGGCGCTTCCAGGTCCGCGATTGGATCCTTCAAGCCCTGAGGCCCCACGGCCTCGGGGCTTTTTCTTTCAGAGATGCGACGCCGGCGCGTCCAGCGGGCCGGCTGGGGTGGGGAACCGATGCTTCGACTCTTCGATCTGTTCACCCGCGCAGGCCACGAGCTGTATCTGGTGGGAGGCGCGGTTCGCGACCACCTCCTGGGGGCGCCGCTGGAAGAGCTGCGCGACCTGGATTTTGCGACCAGTGCGCTGCCCGCCGAGAGCGCGCGGATCCTCCGCGCGGCACGGCTGCCGGTCTTCACGGTGGGAAGCCGGTTCGGGACGGTCGGGACCGTGCTGGAGGATGCGGGGCTTCGCCGTGAGGTCCAGGTGACGACATTCCGGGGGGAGATCTACGTCGACGGCAGTCGGAAGCCCCGGGTCACTTTTGGCGAGGATCTGGAAGCCGACCTGAGCCGGCGGGACTTCTCGATCAACGCCATGGCCATGACGATGGATCGCAAGCTGGTGGATCCGTACGGCGGCGAGAGGGATCTGGAGCAGCGCGTCCTCCGGACCGTGGGAGAGCCCCGAACGATCTTCCGCGAGGATCCGCTCCGCACGCTGCGCGCCGCCCGCTTCATCGCCAGCCTGGGGATGCACCCGGAGCCGGAGCTGACCCAGGTTGTGCGGGAAGTGGCCGACGAGATCCTGACGGTCAGCCGGGAGCGGTGGCTCCTGGAGATGAACAAGCTCTTGACGGGCCCCAGGGTTGAGTCGGCTCTGGATTTCCTGACGGACACCGGCCTCCTGGCTCACCTGCTCCCCGAGGCCCAGGCCATGGTGGAGTTCAAGGCGGGCCAAGGGCGGCACCACCACAAGGCCCTCTGGCCCCATACGGCGGCCGTGGTGAGCCAGGCGCCACCCCGCGTGGCCGTCCGCTGGGCCGCGCTGCTCCACGATGCCGGCAAGGTCACGACCCGGTCGGTGGACGCGGCGGGAGAGGTCCACTTCTTCGGGCACGAGGCGGTCGGGGCCTCGCTCGTGGACGACGTGGCCCGCCGGTTCCGCTTCCCCCAGGCGCTCCACCGGCACGTCCGGACCCTGGTGCTCCTGCATCAGCGGCCGGCACTCTACGAGCACACGTGGACGGACGGGGCCGTCCGGCGCCTGCTGCGCGATGCCGCCGGTTCGCTGGAGGACCTGCTGGACCTCAGCCGGGCGGACGTCACCTCCCATCGTCCAGGGGTTCGCGAGGCTGTCCTGGCGCGGCTCGTCGAGCTGAGGGACAGGGCGGCGGACGTGGCAGAGAGGGACGGCCAGGGGCCGCTCCTGCCCAAGGGCATAGGCGCGGCGATCATGCGGCACCTTGGGATAGCGGCCGGCCCAAAGGTGGGCGAGCTCAAGAGACGTCTGGAGCAGGCGGTCCTGGACGGCGGGCTGTCGCGAAACGCCGCCCCCGAGGACTACCTTGCCTTCCTCGATCGACCTCTGACCTGACGTCTGCGTGAGGTCATCCCGGGCGCCGGGCCCGCCAGCCTGCGTCTCCAGGAGGGCACCCCCATGGGAGCAGTGATCGCGCTGCCGCTCGCCGGCTACCGCTATCTCTCCGGTGTGTTCCAGTACTCGGCGGGTGTCGCGGCCGAGCCGGGCTTCCAGATCGAGCGCGCCCGATTCCGACACCCCGTGCCGCTGGACGAGGGGTTTCGAGCCATCCCGGGGCATCTCCGGGCCATCGGCCGGCCGCTGGCGGCCCTCTGCGCGTGCGAGCTGCGTTCGCCGGCCCCTTTCAGCGAGGAGGGGTTCGCGGCCTTCAATCGCCTGTACGTCGGCACGCTGGCGCGGTGGGAGATCGTCCGCAACGAGGCGAACCCGGTGGCCCGCTCGAACGTCTGTCCGGCCGTCGACCCGCCGGCCTCCCCGAGCTTTCACGCGTTCGCCTACACGCTGCCGGCCCATGTCGAGACGCGGCCGAATTTCCAGATCGCCGGCAGCGGCGAGGCCCCGGAAGGGAAGGGCAGCTACCAGGCGCACATCATCCGCCGCGGGGACACGTCGCCCGGGGGCCTGCGCGAGAAGGCACGCTACGTCCTGGGTGAGATGGAGCGGCGGATGCGCGCCCTGGGGGTCGGCTGGGCGGAGGCCACGGCCACCCAGCTCTATACCGTCCACGACGTGCACCCGATCCTCGCGGAGGAGATCGTCCGCCGGGGGGCGGCGTCCGGGGGGCTCACGTGGCACTTCGCGCGCCCGCCGGTGGTCGGGATCGACTTCGAGATGGACGTGCGGGGCGTGGCGCGGGAGATCGTGCTGTGAACCGGGTGTTCCCGCAGGGCGCCGGACCGGACCGGGCCAGTGCGGGACGCACAGGCCGGGCAGTGCCGCCCGGGAAGGGACAGCAGCCATGTCGGAGCTACGACGCAGAGCCGTCCGGGGTCTGGCGGCCGGGGACAGCTTCGAGATCACGCGCACCTTCACCCGCGAGGACACGCTCGCGTTCGGTGCGCTGACCCGAGATTACAATCCCGTGCACTACGAGCCCCGATTCGCTCGGGTCAAGGGCTTCTGCGGGGTCGTCTGCCACGGCCTGCTCACCGGAAGCATGATCTGCGAGGTGGGGGGGCAGATCGCCTGGCTCGCGACCGGCATGAGCTTCCGTTTTCGACGTCCCGTGTACCCGGGGGACACCGTGGTGTGCCGTCTCACCATCACCGAGATGGATGCACGGGGAAGGGCGCGGGCCACAGCCGCCTTCACCAACCAGCACGGCGAGCAGGTCGCGACCGCGGAGTTGACCGGACACCTGCCCACCGACCGGGGCCGGGATGTCCTCGCCGACATGCTGTCCGAGGGGGACCCGACCAACCCCATCTGACGCGGCCTGTCCATGGCGGAGGGGAACCGTCCAGGCGGGGCGACCCCCATCCGCGGGTCGTCCGTCAACACCCGGGACTGACAGACTGGCGTGCGTGCGGCGGTGCGGCGTCAGAGCCTGAGGAAGCTTGGCAGCCAGAGCGTGGCGGCCGGCACGTACGTGACGATCAGCAGCGCGGCGACCATGGCCACGTAGAAGGGCCAGAGTTCCTTCGACACCTCCTCGATGGATACCCTTCCGATGGCGCATCCGACGAACAGCGAAGGGCCGACCGGCGGCGTGATCAGCCCGATCCCGGCATTCACCATCAGGATCAGCCCGAAGTGCACCGGGTCCACGCCGAACTTCAGGACCAGGGGGAGGAGGATCGGCGTGCAGATCAGGATCATCGGGGCCATGTCCATGAAGGTCCCCAGCACGAGGAGCAAGATATTCAGCATGAAGAGCATGACGTACTTGTTCTGCGTGATTCCCAAGACAAATGCGCTCATCTTGGCTGGCACCTGCATCAGGGCCATCAAGTAGCCGAAGGCGGCAGAGAAGCCGATCAGGATCATCACCATGGCGACGGTCTTCACCATGGCGTGCATCAGGCGCGGCAGGTCCCGCCACTTGTAGTCACGGTAGACGAACATGGTCACGATGAACGCGTACACGCATGCCACGGCGGCCGACTCGGTCGCGGTGAAGATGCCTGAAAGGATCCCGCCGAGGATGATGACGACGGTTCCCAGGCCCCAGAAGGCATCCAGGGCGATCTTCCCCGCCTGGCGCAGGCTGACCACCTCGTCGCGCGGGTAGCCACGCTGATAGGACATGTAGAGACACAGCACGATGAGGCAGAAGCCGAAGATCAGCCCCGGGATCACGCCCCCCAGGAACAGGTGTGCGATGGAGACGCTCCCGCCCGCGGCCAGCGAGTAGATCACCATGTTGTGGGACGGCGGGATCAGCACCGCCTGCACCGATCCGCAGATCGTCACGTTGGTCGCGAAGGTGGCCGGGTAGCCTTTCTTGATCATCTGCGGGATGAGCACGGAGCCGATGGATGCCGTGTCGGCCACCGACGAGCCGGACACGCCACCGAAGAACGTGGAGGCGATGATGTTGACCAGCGCCAACCCCCCGCGCAGCGTGCCCACGAACAGGCGCGCCAGGTTGACCAGGCGGGTGGCGATTCCGCCCTCCGCCATGATGGCCCCCGCCAGCACGAAGAAGGGGATGGCGAGCAGCGCGAACTCGTCCGAGCCGTCGGAGATCTTGAGCATCACCGCCTCGAGCGGGATGTCGATCCAGAACGCCCCAACCATGGCCGCCAGTCCCAGCGCGTAGGCGATGGGCACGCCGACCAGGCACAGCACAGTGAAGGCACCGAGCAAGACGACCACGTCTGTCATGGCGCGCTACTCCGATCGCGGCTGGTCCTGGTAGATGACCGAGGTCTTGGGCGGCGGCCCGATCCAGAGGTACTCGACGACGAAGAGCAGGGTCACGAACCCGCTCACGGGTATGGGCAGGTACGTGATCCCCACCGACAGGCCGGGAAACTCTGCGATGCTCTGGAACCACGTCGTCTGCACCAGCATCGCACCGTATCCGACCATGAACAGGCAGGCCAGGATCATGAGCGCGTCGGCCACGAGGAGCATCTTCGCCCTGACGTTGGGCGCGACGATGTCGAGCAGCGCGTTGATCCGGATGTGGACCTGGGCGCGGTACACCCCGGCGCCCCCGATGAACGTGAAGACAATCATGAGGAGAACCGAGAGCGGTTCCGGCCAGCCTAGCGGCGAGTTCATGACGTAGCGCATGAACACCCCGTAGGGGATGATGGCTGTCATCACCACCACCGCCACCGCCGACAGCACGATGCACACGACGTAGAGCGCTTCCATGAACTTCTGGTATTGGAGCTTCACGCATGGACTCCCTGGCGGCCGATGCGGCACCGGCCTGGCCCCCGGGGGGCCAGGCCGGGTGAAACACCTCTAGCGGGTCTCCTCCATGCGCTTGATCAGCGCCGCGTGCTTTGCGCCGTATTTCTCGCGCACGGGCTTGGTCAGGTCGTAGAAGGGCTTCTTGTCCACCTCGATGAACTCCACGCCGGCGGCCTTCAGCTTCTGGACCGAGTCGGCGACCATCTTGTCCCACAACTCCCGCTGCTCCAGCTGGGCCTCCCGCGAGAACTTCTTGATCAGGGCCTGATCCTCCTTGGAGAGGGCTTCCCAGCTCTTCTTGGAGAAGATGAAGATCTCGGGGATGATCAGGTGCCCGGTCAGGCTGTAGAACTTGGTGACCTGGTAGTGATTCTGCGTGAGCAGGCTGGGCGGGTTGTTCTCGGCGCCGTCCACGACCCCCGTCTGCAGCGCGCTGTACAGCTCGCTGAAGCTCATCGAGATGCCGTTCCCGCCCATGGCGTTCATCGTGTCCACGAAGACGGGATTCCCCATCATGCGGATCTTCAAGCCCTTGAGGTCCGCAGGGGTACGGACGGGCTTCTTGGTGTAGAGGCTCCTCGTGCCGGAGTCCATCCAGCCGAGGGCGATCAGGCGAGAGGCGGGGCTGTTGCTGATCTTGTCAAGCAACTCCTGCCCGATGGGCCCATCGATCACCTTCCGCATGTGGGCCTCGTCCCGGAAAACGAAGGGCAGGTTGAAGACGTTCAGCTCGTCGACCACCGGCCCCATGGGGCCCGTCGAGATGCGGGCGATCTGCAGGGCGCCCACCTGCGCCTGCTCGATCATCTCCTTCTCGCCGCCGAGCTGCATGGCCGGGAACATCTGGATGGACAGCCGGCCGTTTGTGGCGGCCTCCAGCTTCTTCCCCATCCGGACGATCGCTTCGACCGTCGGGTAACCGAGGGCATGCACGTCGGCCGCCTTCATCACCATCTTCTGCTGGGCGCCCACCCGGGCGGGCGCGCCGAGCACAAGGGCCCCGGCCGCCAACGCACCGGACTGCACCAGGAACTCGCGACGGGTCTGCATGGCTGGTCCTCCTGTCGGGGGTTCAGTGAGGGCGCCCGCACCTTCGAGGGCGCCTGAGGTCTGACGCCGACCGGGCGTCGGGCTGAGCCCGGTGCGCCCCGGCTCCCGATCGGCGTTGGCCTCACTCCACGACGCCTGGAAAAATGAGCGCGGACCAGACGCTAGCATCGGCCTCGGAAGGTGTCAAGCCACAGTTCCAAATCCTGATCACAGTTCCATATGTGGAACAGAATTGTCTGGAGTCCCGATCGATCTCCGGCTCGGACCCCGGGGCCCGTCGAGGCCCATCCGGCGAGACAGATCCCCCCGGGCGTGCCCCGGGTCACACCACGGCCACGGGCCGCACCGGGCTGGCGGTCCCCCCGCGGATCTTCATGGGGATCAGGAGGAGCAGAAACTCGGGGGTCCGGGTCCGGGCCAGTTCCTCCAGGTTCACCACCTCCAGCAGGTGGACTCCCTTTTCCACCAGGCAGTGGATGTGGACGGGCATGGTGTTGCCCGGCGAGGGCACGTATTCGACGGCGAAGTTGTCGCTGCCGATGCAGAAGGCGCCCTGATCGGTCGCCCACCGGGCGGCCTCCACGTTGAGGCCGGGCTGCCCTGTCTGGATGCTGTAGTACTTGCGTGAGTCGGGCCAATGCCGGATCCACCCCGTGCGGACCAGGACGACGTCGCCCTGGCGGATTTCCACCTTGGCGGCCTTGGCGGCGGCCTCCAGTTCGGCCGGACCGACAGTCTGGGTCTGGCTCAGTATCTCGACGCCCTGGGTCCCGGCCACGTCCAGCAGGATACCCCGGCGCAGGATCGGGGCCACCTGTTGGATACCGCAGGTCTTGATACCTTCCGTTTTGCTCTGCCCCTGCTCCGCCGGGACGCCCCCGTGCAGGCAGAGGTTCTTGGCGAAGTGGCCCAACCCATCCAGGTGGGTCCCGGTGTGACAGTTCATCCCGAACATGTCCAGTGCCGCCGTCACGCCCTCCCCGTACATGAGATCCCCGTGGGTCCGCAGCATCTGGTACATGAAGGGGGTGTGCAGGGGATGGTGCGGCATGCCGTGGTACAGCTCCACCCCCAGGTCGAAGACCTTCCGTCCGCGGAACAATGCCGTCAGCGAGTCTTGGGTCATGGGTCCCTCCTGTGGCGACGTGGACTGCCCTCTCCGATTCCCGAGCCACCGCGCGGCGATTGTAGGCGGGCGCGACGGGAAGTCAAGTCGTTTGGCGGCCGGCAGCCGGCGAGACCGGGCCGGGGGCTACAGACTTGACGTCCGCGCATTGCCTCCCTATGGTCGGGGTGCATCTCTCCGATCGACCCCGGGTCTCCGAGCCATGGCAACCAACCGCGGCCTGCGCCGGGCCTATACCGTCTGGGCGACAATCTATGATCCCGTCGTCCGCTTTCTTCGCTGGAGCCGGCGGCGGTCCCTGGCCCTTCTGGATATCCGTCCCGGGGATTCGGTCATCATCCTCGGGTGTGGGACGGGAGCGGACTTCGAGTTTCTCCCGCGGGAGGCCGAGATCACCGCGGTGGACCTGACGCCCGCCATGCTCCGCCGGGCGGCCGCCAAGATGGGTGATCGACACATCCGTTTGGAAGAGATGGATGTCCTGAACCTGGGCTATCCCGCGGACACATTCGACAAGGCCGTGCTGCACCTGATCCTGGCCGTCGTGCCGGATCCGGCCCGCGCCCTCCAGGAGGCCGAGCGCGTGACGAAGCCCGGCGGGTTCATGGTGGTCCTGGATAAGTTCTGGAACCGACCCGGCCGGCCCCCGCTCCCGCTCCGCATGGCCAACGCGATCCTGGGCGGGTATGTGACGGCCGTGAACCGGAACTTTCACACGATCCTGGCCGCCACCTCCCTGGAGGTCGTCCAGGAAAGGCTCCTCGGCTTCGGCGGCCTGTATTACCTGTACCTCCTGCGAAAGCCGGCCGGTACGGCCCGGCCGGCTAGGGGAGAGCCCCTGGCAAGGTTCGGCCCGCGGCACTAGATTGTCAGCGGGCGGATCCGGGCCGAGATCGGCCGATCCCGGGAAGGAGGGCTGACAATGCCGACGTACGAATTTTTGTGCACGAAGTGTCAGAAGGAATTCATGGTGACGATGACCATCAAGGAACGAGAGGAAAAAAAGCCTGTCTGTCCCGCTTGCGGCTCCACCGAGCTGGAGAGCCTCATCGGCAGCTTCTTTGCCAAGACGTCCCGGAAGAGCTGATCCGGTCTCCCTCCGAAAAGAGAACGGCCCGGCTTGAATGTCTGAGCCGGGCCGACTCATTCGGGCTACCGCTCCACCCGCCTGTCACACCGCCAGGGCTATTGCAGGTTTGGCAGCGGCAGGGCGTTGTTCTGGTAATACGGCCAGGCCTGGGGGATCAAGGCCTCCAGGTTCGTGATCCGCGTCCCGGGATTGGGGTGGGTCGAAAGGAACTCGGGCCCCCTTCCGGCCCCTCCGCTGCTCCGCTCCATCCGCTGCCACAGCGCGACCGCCTCTCGCGGGTCGTATCCGGCCTTGGCCATGAGCAGCAGACCGATGTGGTCGGCCTCGCTCTCCTGCGCCCGGCTGTAGGGCAGGAGGATTCCCACCTGGGCCCCGAGGCCCACGGCAGCCACCCCCAGCTCGCCCCCGCCGGCCGCGCCGGCGGCCGCGGCGAGGACGTTGACCAGTTGGTCCTGAGAGATGCGCTCCGCGGTGTGGTGGGCCATCACGTGCCCCACCTCGTGGCCCAGGATCGTGGCGAGGCCGGCGTCGTTCTGAGACACCGGCAGGATCCCGGAGTACACGATGATGCGCCCGCCGGCAATGGCCGCGGCGTTCACCGTCTTGGGGGCATTGATGATCATGTGCTCCCAGCGGTAGGCGTTCCCCAGCCCGGAGGCCAGGATGACCCGGTCGACCACGCGCTTGACCCAGGCATGGGCGACGGGATCCTCCCGTTCCGTCAGGAGGCGGCCCTTCTGCACCTCCTCCTGGCGGAGCTGCTGGAAGGCCTGCACGCCGACCTGGGCCTCTTCCTGCTCGGAGATGAGGCGCAGTTGTGACCGGCCAGTGACCGGAACCGTCGCGCAGGCTGGCAGGAGCTGCGCCGCAGGGGCGGCCAGGATACCCAGCCCAGCCCGCAAGAGCAGCCGTCGAGACACCTCCCAGCGCGACGCCTGCTGCCGCGCCGCGGCTCCGACGGCCGCATCGATTGATCCGCCTTCCGCATCCCTGCCCTGTGGATCGCAATGCCGACACACGCTGCACCTCCGATGATTGGGGGTTCCCTGGCCATGGCTACCGCATGGGCGTGGACCCTCTTTTTCGAGGTCGCTCTGCGAGCCTGAGGCGCAGACAAAAGCCACAGTGCATCGCGGGTTTCGCAGACCGCACCGCCTCGGCTGAAGGTCCGACGCGCTGCAGGCCGACTTGCGGGATCCGCGACGCCTGGAGGTTCGGCAAGTCCCGATCCCGCCGCAGACGGTATTCTACCCTAGAAATTCTGCCCCGGAAAGCCGTCTTGCCCAAATTTTCGTTGGCGCTTCGTCGGCAAGCGACCTATGATCGGACCCTGGCAGGAACCTCCACTTTCGTCGCGAGTGTGGGGAGCCGGGGCGGTGATCGCAGCTTCACCGGCCGCATGCAGTGCCTGACACAGGCCGTGGGATCTCGGGTGGCCGGCAATGGATCGGCCAGGGGAGAGGACCGATGGAAATGGAAGCGGAAGAAACGATCTTCGACGAAGACCTGCGCTACGAGGACGAGTCCGGGCCCCACAAGGTCCTGGATGAGCAGCTCTTCATGGAACCGATCAAGATCCTGCGCCGTCGCGCGGGTCACGTGGCGATCCCGCTGGGGACCACGATCGGCGAGGCGGCAGGGGTGATGAAAGAGCGGCGCATCGGCTGCGTCCTGGTCGAGGAGCAGGGCAAGCTGGTCGGGATCTTCACCGAGCGGGATATCCTCACCAAGCTCGTCGGAACCGGATACGACCCGGCCCGGGTGCGAGTGGACGGGGTCATGACCCGGAATCCGGAGACGCTCACCCCGGAGGATCCCATTGCCTTTGCCATGCAGCTCATGAGTGTGGGTGGCTTCCGGCACGTTCCCCTGGTGGATGCCGACGGACATCCCTTGGACATCCTGTCGGTCAAGGATATCGTGGATTACATCGTGGAGCACTTCCCGCGCGAGACCCTCAACAT
Source organism: Methylomirabilis sp. (SeqCode) (assembly GCA_035455275.1). Lineage (GTDB taxonomy): Bacteria > Methylomirabilota > Methylomirabilia > Methylomirabilales > 2-02-FULL-66-22 > 2-02-FULL-66-22. Next base: position 31,423 of record DATIFO010000078.1, read on the forward strand.
CCCGCCCGAGCCCGGCAAGCACGCCCGGATCCCCGAGGGGGGCTGAAGCCCCGACCCTCGGGTCCCGCTCGGCTCAGCGGCCCCCAGGGCGCTTGACGCGGTCCACCCGGCCTGATAGGCTGCCGCCACCTGCTCCTTGGCTCCATACAGGGCATCCGGGCCTCGAGTTGATCCGCCGGGCACGGCGTATCGATCGTGCCTTCGTGCAGCGCCCGGTCTGGATCGCAGACCCCCTGACGGATCCCAATCATGTGGGAGCAGGCAGGCTGCGTCCTTGGCTCCCTCCGAGTTCTTTCCAGTTGGATGCGTGGTGAGTATCGCCGACACTTCCTTCATCGCTTTCTCCCCGCGCCCCCGTAGGGCGAATGGCTTGGCCGCCTCAGCCCGATGCGGCCACGTGCCCCTGCGTCTCATGATCGCATTTGTCCACCCGCGCGACCGGGAGCACATCGCCGGGCTGACGGGAGCACGCCACACGGGATTCGGGGGGCCGCCCTGGAGTGGACCGACCAGACTGCCCGTTCGCCCGTGGAGAGCCAGGAGGAGGGAGGAGAGCTGATGCGTGCGTTCAAACGGTTTGACCAATCCCTGCTGGTGAAGGAGTACGCGGCGGTGGGACTCCCATCCCCCGTGCAGGGGAACCTGGAGCTGCACCGCATGGCGGAGACACGCAAGAGGGCGGGAGACATCATCAACCTGTCCATCATGACCGACCAGACGCCGCCCCCCGCGGTCCGGATCGCGGCCGCCGAGCAGGCCCTCAAGGGGGGCTACATCAAGAACGTGTTCTCCGTGCGCAAGAAGGTCTGCGATTTCTATGAGCGGGACCGCGGCGCCCGCTTCGATCCCGAGTCGGAGATCTTCCTGACCGCTGGAAGCCAGCTTGGACTCGACAGCGCCTTCAAGCTCCTCATCGACCCCGGGGATGAAGTTCTCATGGGGGAGCCCGAGTACGCCACCTACGAGCCCATGATCCATTTCTACGGGGGGACGGCAACCTTTTGCCCGCTCGTGCTGAACGGGACGACGTGGGGGTTCGACCTGGCGGCGTTCGAAAAGGCGGTCACGCCGCGCACCAAGCTCGTGGTGATGAGCCACCCGAACAACCCCGTGGGTCACGTGTACCGGAGGGAGGAGCTGCGGGCCATCGCCCGCATCGTGAAGGCGCGTGGCTGCTGGCTGCTCAGCGATGAGATATGGTCCACGCTGATCCTGGACGAGCGCCTCGAGTTCGTGTCCATGGGTGCCTTCGAGGAGATCAAGGACCGCCTGGTGGTTCTGTTTTCCGCCAGCAAGACCTTCGGCATGAGCGGGTATCGGGTCGGCGCCATCCTGGGCCCCGCGGACTTCATCGAAGCCGTGGACCAGGTGGTGCGGTTCAGCGTCCAGACCGCGCCGACGATTGGCCAGGTGGCCTTCGCCCGCGCCCTCGACCTCGCCGAGACCGGGCCCTGGCTCGAGGGGCGCAAGACCGAGCTGCGGCGGAGGGTCCGGGAAACGGCTCGGCAGATGAACAGCCTGCGCAGGCTCCGCTGCGCCGAGCCGGAGAGCGGCGTGTTTCTGTTCCCCTGCATCGGGGAATACGGCATGGGCTCTCTCAAGTTCGCCATGCGGCTCCTGGAGGAGAAGGGGGTGTATGTCCTGCCCGGATACTTCTATGGGCGCCATTGCGATGGATATCTGCGGATCAGCCTGTCGGTGTCGGAGGCGGATTACCGGAATGGGATCGGGAGACTGCTCGAGTTCGTAAGGGCGCTGGAGGGCTGAGGCCCGCTGGCAGAGCCGTGAAACGGCGCGGGCTGTCGTCAGTCCTGTCCAACGGGGAGGGAGCAACGATGAAACGGATGCGACTCATGATCGGTTGTCTGGCTCTGGGGATCCTGCTCCTCGGCGCCTCCGGCGGCGCCTTGGCCCAGCAGTCGGGGAAGTACGGCGGGACCCTGGTCTTCTCCAACGCAAACCACTACCCGGTGAACGACCCCCACAAGTATCGCGGGAGCGCCGCGCGCGAGATGCTTGCCCCGGTCTACAGCACCCTGTACCAGTACACGCTGGACGGCAAGATCGCCGAGGACCTCGCCACGTCCCTGGAGGTCCCGTCGCCCAAGGTGTTCAAGGTCACGATCCGCAAGGACGTCGCCTTTCACGATGGCACGCCCGTGCGGTCGAGCGATGTGGCCTACTCCTTCAACCGACTGCTGGATGCGGCCGTCGGGGCGCAGCTCCGCGCGCAATTCCAGGTCCTGGAGAGCGTCAAGGCCCAGGATGACTTCACCGTGCTCTTCAGCTTCAAGGACCCGGTCACCGTGGACTGGTTCAAAGAGATGACCTCCCAGGTGGAGGCGCCGATCCTCTCCGAAAAGTGGATGAAGGCCAAGCCCCGCGACTTCACCGAGCACATGGGCAGCGGGCCCTTCGTGTGGGAGAAGTTCACGGCCGGCGTCAAGGTCACGCTCAAGCGGAACCCGAACTACTACCGCGTTGACGCCGACAAGAACCGCCTCCCCTATCTGGAGCGGCTGGAGTTCGTGGGCTACACCGACACCGCCCTGCGGGTGGCAGCGCTCAAGGCGGGCGACGTGGACATCGACGCCTTCGTTCCCTGGGAGTTCCTGAAAGAATTCACGGCCGATCCGAAGGTGGCCGTGGATCTGTCCAACGAAGCTTACATGAACCTGGTGTTCAACGTGGCGAAGCCCCCCTTCGACAACAAGCTCGTCCGGCGCGCCTTTGCCTATGCCATCGATCGCAGCAAGATCACCAAGCTCGCCTTCTACGGGTTCGGCACGCCGATCTACGGGGGCATCCTCGGCAGCCAACCCTGGAGCTGGGCGTACAATCCGGCCAGCCGGGATCGCTTTCAATACAGCCCCGAGAAGGCCAAGCAGTTGCTCGCCCAGGCGGGGCACCCCAACTGCTTCAGCGCGGCCATCCTCACCTCGGCGGATGACCAGATGCACATCGACACCAGCCAGGTCGTCGTGGAGGATCTCAAGGCCATTGGCTGCAATATCACGATCCGCCTGGAGGAGTGGACGCGCCGCGTGAACTCCGGGAACAAGGAGGACTACCTCCTGGCCATCAACGGGACGGGGCCGCGGATGGTCGATCCGGACTGGGTCAGCCAGTACTACCACAGCAAGCTCCCGGGGTTTTACCACCGCCCGGCGAACTACAGCTATCCCGACATGGATGCACTGCTGGACAAGGCGCGGCTGCTGACCGACCGCGACGCACGGAAGAAGCTTTATGCGCAATGGGAGGACCTGCTGCTGGAGGAGAATCCCGTGATCTTCCTGGTCTATCGCCAGACCGGCGGGGTGCGGCAGAAGGCCGTCCACGGGTTTGAGTTCTATCCCGGGGCTGCGCGGACGGCGAGCACCGACGGGCTGGAGCGGGCCTGGCTGGACAGGACCTCGAAACACCGGTAGCTCACGGCCACACAGGGGGACGGAAGCGGAGACGGGGCGGCCCGGCAGCAACGCCGGGCTGCCCCGCGTGATCGGCCGGCTTGGCGAGTGGATCAGGCTCCGGCAGGCGGAGGTGTATGCTCCGATATACGCTGAGACGTCTGCTCGTTGCGGTGTTTCTGGTTGCCGCCGTGGGGATTCTCGGCCAACTGGCCATTCACATGATCCCCGGCGATCCCGCCTACATCATCCTCGGCTCGGAAACGACTCCGGATCCCCAGGTTCTCGAAAAACTGCGGCAGGACCTCGGTCTGGACCGACCGATCCACGTGCAGGCCCTGGCGGCCCTGTGGGGGTTCGCGCGACTCGACCTCGGCAACTCGCTCGAGGACGGCCGGGCGGTGTGGAAGATCGTCGCGGACAGCTTTCCGGTGAGCGCCGTGCTGGTGGTCAGCGCCACCGCCTTTGCCATCCTGTTCGGGATGCTGCTCGGCATGCTGGCGGCGGTCAGGCACAACTCGGGGGTGGACTGGGGTGCCACGGTGTTCGCCACCTTTGGCATCTCCACGCCCGTCTTTGTCACCGGCACTTTCCTGATCTACCTCTTCTGCATCTACCTGGAATGGATTCCGGCCAGCGGGTACGTGCCGCTCTCCGAGAAGCCGGTGGACTTCCTCAGGCGCCTCCTCCTGCCGACGGTCACGGTGGGAATCGCGCAGGGGGCCGAGATCGCCCGGATGACGCGCTCCTGCTTGCTGGAGACCCTCCGGGCCGATTACATCACCACCGCCCGGAGCAAGGGCGTCGCGGAATCCATGGTGCTGTTCAAGCACGCGTTGCGCAATGCGATCCTGCCGGTGGCGGCGATGATCGGCCTGCAGTTCGGCTCGATGTTCGGCCGCACCGTCCTGGTGGAGGCCTTGTTCAGCTGGCCGGGGATGATGTCGGCCATGGTGGCCGCGGCGCGATTTCATGATTTCCCGGTCGTGCGGGGCATCCTGGTGACGATCGCCGCCATCTTCATCCTCATCAATCTGTTGACCGATCTCGCCTACGCCGTCCTGGATCCCCGGATCGCGTACGACTAGGCGTGGCGGCAGGAGAGGCAAAATGGATGGGGAACAGGCTCAGGCGCTGCGGAACCGGAAGCGGGCCAGGTCCCTCAAGCTGCTGGTGCCGGCAGGGGTGATCGCCGTATTCCTGGTGGTGGCCCTCTTCCCCGAGTGGTTCGCCCGGTACTCCTACTCCCAGATGCATCCGAGCCGGCGCCTGGAGGGTCCGAGCGCGGACTTCTGGTTCGGCACCGACTCGTTCGGACGGGATACCTACACCCGGGTGATCGTGGGCACGCGGATTTCCAACGGAGTCGCGGCGGGGGCGGTGGTGGTCGCCGTCGTCGGCGGGGTGGTGCTGGGCGTCGCGGGCGGACTGTCGCGAACCTTCGGCTTTCTCCTCATGCGCCTCGTGGATGTGGTCATCTGTTTCCCTCCGATCATCGTGGCCATCTTCTTCATGGCCATGGCCAAACCGGGGGTCCCCACCCTCACCCTCGTGATCGGCTTCCTGTACGCGCCCCGCATGGCCCGGATCGTCCAGAGCGCAGTCCTCGAGGTCTCCCAGGCCACCTATGTCGAGGCCCAGCGGGCCCTGGGCGCGCGCATCCTGCGGATCGCCCGCAAGGGGATTCTCCCCCAGATCCTCGCCCCCATCGTCGTCCAGGCGACCGTCATGCTGGCGACGGCCATCCTGCTGGAGGCCGGCCTGTCTTTCCTGGGGTTGGGCATCCCCCCACCTACCCCGACCTGGGGTCAGCTCGTGAGCGATGCCCGCCGGACGCTCCACCTGAGCCTGTACCTGCTTCTCTTCCCCGGGCTGGCGCTGTCGGCGAACGTCATCTTCATCAACCTCCTGGGGGACGGCCTGCGGGATCTCCTGGACCCCAAGCTGCGGCGGAGCGGATGACGCGGGAGTGAAATCGATCGCTCCGGCGCTTCTCAGTACATCCAGATCTTGAAGACCAGGTCATCCGGGTGTTTGACCGGATTGGTCATCGCCAGCAGGACGACCCCATCCATGGGGGCGATGATCTGCTCGAGGGTCCGGCCCTCGAGATCCCGTACCTCTCCCAGGACATCTCCCTGCCGGATGTGGTCCGCCATCCGAACGGATGGGTAGAAGAGGCCTGCCGACCGAACAAAGATCTCATACCGTCCGTGCATGACCACCTGGTCGGGAGGGATCTCCGGCGTCCCATCGATCATCTTCAGGGCCTTCATGATGTTCGAGATGCCCTTGAGATGGATGGCGGTGAACTCGGGTTCCAGCCGGCCCTCTCGACCCGCCTCCGCCAGGGTCCTGGGTATCCGCATCCCGCTCTTCTCGAAGGCACCCTTTTCGAGTCGCTCAAAAACGTACTTCGTGCCGTAGGAGCGAGCCAGCATCTCCGAGGCCTCATCGATCCCCGGCTCGCCAATTCTGGTGAAGCCTGCATGGGAGACCACATCTTCCATCACATCGCCGCCATGGAGATCCACGACGTAGTCCGCCTGGGAAAACACCTGCTCCCGCATCAGCTTCCCGATCAGGTAGCTGATCGTGCTCCCCTCCACGTGGTACGTGGCCCCGATATCCATCCCGTCGTCCGGGTTGATGTACGGGGCGCGGGTCCAGAATGCGGCCAGGTTCACCACCGGCACAATGATCAGGCGTCCTGACAGCGTCCCCGGATCAGTATGCCGGTATGTCTGGATGGCCGCATCGATGGATGGGTACTCACACGCGTGCGTCCCCGCGATGATGCAGAGTGTCGGACCCTCGTGGGCCCCGTTGACCTGCATCAGCGGGACTCGCGCGGTTCTCGGCCTGGGAGGACCGAACCGCGGATTGTTTACGTGATGCCGCTCCGTGGCCGCCCCAGGGACCTCGAGGTACTGAAAGGACTTGGCGCCGCGTTCCCATGCTGAACCCATGTTCCTCCTCCGTGAAGGGGATGGGCAGGTGGCGGTGAATTGGCCTTCCCGCTCGGGCACCAGGGTTGGTCTGCTCCCTGCGCCAGTGGTCGGTCGCCCGTCTCCCGCAGGGCCGGCGCGGGCAGCAGCCCCGCAGGCGCGGGGGACGGTCCCCCGCCGGAAAGGAGAACGCCGGCGGGCGCGATCTTCATGCTCCCGTCGGCGTCCGAAGGCGTGGCGCAGGAAGAGGGCTCCTGGATCCTAATATTCCGTTTGCACTTTTACGCGCCCTTGATCGTCATACGCGTACATCCCGTCCGCCTCTTCGTCCCGGGTCTTCTTGTGGGTGCCGTCGCAGAACGGCTTGTTCTTTGACAGCCCGCAGCCGCAGATCCAGATGGGGAACTTGGCCTGCCCTTCATCAATCCTGTAGGGGGCGTTCCGCTCGTGCTTCACGAGTCTAGGCATGGATTCCTCCTCTCTCCCGGCCCTCTTTCCGGACCCGGCAACCGGCCCCGTGCCGATCCCGCGCTCCGGGTGATTGGATACCATTCGAAGGGCCGCGCGTCAATGTGCCCGGAGGCGAATACCGGGCCGTCTCAGGGCTTCCCCTTGGCCTCCCGGATCTCCCCCAGGACCTCAAAGGCGAAACGGACCGACTTGGCGGCGAGCGTCCCGCCCATCAGCAACCCCACGTCCAGGGCCTCCGCCAACTCGGCGTCGGTGCCACCCAGGTCGAGGACCTCCTCGACGCGATGCTCGATTCAGTCGAAGCAGTTCTGGGAGACCGCCACGGCCAACGCCATCAGCTCTTTGTGCTTCCGGCTGATGGCCCCGTCGGCGAAGACCTGTCGGCCGACCTGGTGGAAAGCCGGGAAGACGCGCATCCGACTCTCCAGGATCCTCGCGTTCAGTCGCTTCTTTCGCCCCACGCGTTCCGTCCAATCGCTCATGGGTGGCCTCCATTGGTCCGGCGTGAATGGTCTTTGAGTGGTGACGCAATTTTTTGCTTGCGTCCGGGGAGTCTTGCATGTAGGTTCAAAGTACACCAGAAAGGAGGTGATCCAGTGGGTATATTACGCTGGACAGGTGAGGTGATTGTAACGTAGGCGCATCCTCGCGCAGGCGAACGCCCGGGGTTTCGTCTACGGAATCCCCGCAATCGCCGGGCCTCGAAGCCCCCGGCCTTGTCCACCGGGGCGGGCAGCATGCCGTGAAACCTTCGAGGCCTTTTTCTTTGCCCGCGCGTATCCTGCCTCACTCCTCATCCCTCACGGTCCGCTTCCGATCTCCCCCGCAGCCATCCCAGCGCGTGATGGCGGATCAACACGAACAATCCGAAGCCGATCCAGAGCAGCTCCCGGCCTCTCCGCAGCAGTCCAAAGGTCATCGCCACCGGCGCCTCCAGGCCGAAGGCCAGGAAGATCAGCACCTGCCCCCCCTCCTGCACCCCCAAGCTCCCCGGGACGATGACCGCGGCAAGTTTTGCCACGCCCGACAGCGCCTCGATGGAGAAGGCGTCCAGGAAGTCCGCGGGGCGTCCAAGCATCCACAGGATCACATACACCTCGAGGGATCCCACGACCCACCCCAGGAAGTGAAACGCGCAGCAGGTCACGAAATCGCGCTGGCGGGTGTCGTAGAACTCCCGCAACACCTGGTCCAGGGCCAGGATGTCGGATTCCCACGAGGCGAGCATGGCCTTGCGGCCGGTCCAGCGGCGCGTGAGACCCAAGAGGGAGGCGAAAAGGCCGCGCCGCTGGGCCCCGACCAGAAGACCGCATGTCAGGATGCCCAACAGGAGGCCAAGGGCTGCCGCCAGGGGCAGGGGAATGGCCGGATGCCATTTGTGGAGCGCGCTGAGGAGGCCCAGCATGACATAGGCGCCCTGGGTGAGCATGAGGGCCGTCTTGGATACCAGGACTGACGCCAGCCCCGGGACGATGGGGACGCCGTACTGCCGGAGCAGCCACGCCTTCACGGGCTCGCCGCCGAGGTAGGCGGTGGGGGTGATGGCGTTGACCGCCTCGCCGCCGGCCCGAATGGCGAAGAGCCGTGGGAGGGTAGGCGCGGGCCCCTCCGCGCCACTGCTGAAACAGCGGGACAGGACCCACCACCAGCCCGCGCTGTCCACGAAGTAGGAGGAGAAGTACGGGAGGATGATCAGCGGTGTGAGCCAGCCCAGCCGATGAAAAGCCCGCAGGACCGAGCCGGGGCCGACGCCATGAATCAGGGCGGCGAACAGCAGAAGCCCAAGAGCCAGGCACGTCACCTGCCAGCGGGCCGACCGGCGGGGCTCCGAGGGGTGCGCCATCAACCGCGGCCAGGCGTCGCAGGCAGCTTATCGGGACTCGCGGCCTTTCGGCTGGACAGCCCGAGGGCGGCCTTGGTAGAGTTAGCGCCTTGCACAGACCCAACCCAGGAGGAGATCATGGCACCGGTCACAACCCACATGCTGAAATCCCTGAGTCGTCACCTCTCGAGGCTTCCCACGGACCCGGCCGACCTGGCCGTGGCCGCCGACCAGCTCGACGCGCAGCTCGACGGGCTGGACAGGCTCGACGAGCTGGATCTTCTCACCGTGGAGCCGGCGACCGTGCTCTTGCCCCCGTCGGAGGGACCCCATGCCAATGGATGAGCTGACCCATCTCAGCATCGCGGCTGCTGCCGAGCAGCTCGAGAAGGGCGCCCTTTCCCCCGTGGAGCTCACCCGGGCGTACCTGGATCGGATCGAGCAGCTCGACGGGCACTGCCGAAGTTACATCACGGTCCTGCGCGAGGAGGCTCTGGCGGCCGCCGCCGCGGCGGAGCAGGAGATCGTCCGGGGCGGCTACCGGGGTCCGCTGCACGGGATTCCCATCGCCCTGAAGGACCTGGTCATGACGCGCGGAATCCGGACGACCTGCGGCTCGCGGATTCTGCGCGACTGGGTGCCCGAGGCGGACGCCGCGGTTGCGGTGCGGCTCAGCCGGGCAGGCGCGGTCCTCCTGGGCAAGCTGAACATGCACGAGTTCGCCTACGGCCCCACGGGGGTGAATCCCCATTACGGCACCCCCAGGAATCCGTGGGGGCGCAATCGCATGCCCGGCGGGTCCAGCAGCGGGTCCGGCGTGGCGGTGGCCGTGGGTCTCTGCGCGGGCGCCCTGGGGACAGACACGGGGGGCTCGGTTCGCATCCCGGCCTCGCTCTGCGGGATCGTGGGCCTCAAGCCCACCTACGGTCGGGTCAGCCGCGCCGGGGTGATCCCGCTCGCCTGGTCCCTGGATCACATCGGACCCATGGCCCGCAGCGTGGCGGATGCGGCCCTGCTCCTGCAGGTCCTGGCCGGGCGCGATCCCGCCGATCCGTCCACGGCGGAGGTCCCGGTCCCCGACTACCGGGTGGCGATGCGGGCTGACCTCCGCGGCCTCCGCCTGGGCCTCCTCCGGGATCTGTTCTTCGAAAAGCTGGACGCGGAGGTCCGGGCTGCGGTCGAGGCAGCGGGCCGGGCCCTGGAAGGCCTCGGGGCGTCCGCAGAGGAGGTGCGCCTGCCCAGGATCCAGCATGCCGGCCCGGCCACCTTCGCCATCATTGCGTCCGAGGCGATGGCCTATCACGAGCCTTACCTCAAGACGCGCGCCGGGGAGTACGGGCCCGACGTCCGCGCCCGCCTCACCACCGGCCAGTTCATCCTGGCCAGCCAGTACCTGAAAGCCCAGCGGGCCCGCCAGGTCATCCGCGCCGACGTGGATGCGCTCCTCACGCGGTTGGATGCCCTCCTGCTCCCGACGACATCCATCCCGGCCCCCGACATCGACGCGCCGGCGGTGACGGTGGACGGACTCACCGATGACCCGAGGGCATGGCTCACCCGCTGTACGCGCCCGATCAACCTGACGGGGCATCCGGCCCTGTCTGTCCCCTGCGGTCTCACCGCGGGCGGCCTCCCCATCGGGCTACAGCTCGTGGGGCGGCACTTCGAGGAGGCCACGCTGCTCCGCATCGGCGCCGCCTTCGAGACGGTGAGCCCCATGCGGGATCGGCGCCCCGCGCCCCCGGCATGACCGGCCCGGCGGGAGGAGCCGACGATCTCCCCGAGGAGGGAGCCGCGCCGTTCCTCCTTCCCATCGAGGAGGCGATCGACCTCCACACCTTTGCGCCCAAGGACATCCCGGACGTCGTCACCGACTACCTGGAGGAGTGCGCCCGGCGGGGCTTCCGCGAGGTGCGCCTCATCCACGGTCGGGGCACGGGGACCCAGCGGGCCATCGTCCAGGCCCTCCTGACCGGGCATCCACTGGTCGAGGATTTCGCCGACGCGCCACCGGATCGGGGGGGCTGGGGTGCGACGGTTGTCCGTCTTCGCGACGCCCATCCCGCCGGCTGACCCCGACCATCGCCAACGCGTCACGGAGGTGCGGAGCATTCCGGCAGAGTATCGTAGGGTTTCAGGAGCCTCCGTGATCTCCGTTTCCCCGTGGCGAGGGATTTCGGCCGATCAGCGCGGGGCCAGGGGGAGGGCAGGGTCCTCCGCCAGGATGCGCGCTATCCGCTCGATCGCTTCCCGCACCTCTTGCCGGAACACCCGCGCCTGGTCCAACGCCAGGAACTCGATGCTGTAGGAGGCGGCCGGAGGCGCTCCGGACAGGCGTCGCCCGGGCCCGTATTCAAGAACACGCTGATATCGCAGTCTGCCGCCGGCAACGTCCAGGACCTGGGCACGCACCCGCAGAAAGACCCCGAAGGTTTCCTCGTCCTCCCCCCCCGCCAGGCCAAAGGTTTCCGTGGCGATCTCCAGCAAACCATCCGCCCCCTGACTGCGGGCGTCAACCAGCGGATCGGTCCCCGGCGTGTCGGGTCCCGAGTTGGGATACCACAGGATCGGGATCGGCGGCCGAGCCGTGCGATGGATCAGCCCCTTCGTCACTGCCTCGCGCAGCAGCCGGTCGGGGTGAAGATTGGCGGAGGCGGCCAGGAGGGCTCCGCGATCCTCGTCGCTCACGCGAGACAGAGACCCGCTATCAAAGTGCTGGCCGAGGGCTCCCAGCGCCGTCGTCCCCGCCATCACCCCGACGGCCACAGGCCAAGTCAGCACCATGATTGGTACCGACTGGAGGATCGCCATTCCCGTGATGATACCGCTCGTGGCCCCTTCGGTCCCCCCGCCTTTCCGCTCCCCTTCGATCCAGGCCGCCCGCCACTCGGAGTCGAGGGAGGGTGTGAGCATCCCCAGGCGTCCAAGGGTTGGACCTCCGGCGATCTCGGCGCTGGCCGATCCTGCCCGATCGGCGCCCGCGCGGAGGAAGACCTGACCTTCCGGCGATCGGGCCTGCTCCGTTTGCGCGCATCCCACCAAGAGCGCGAGGGCCAGGATCGAGACAAGGGCGGCTCGCCGCCACCCGACCGCGGCCCGCCAGAGGCATGGCCGGTCGGGGTGCGCCAACTGTCGGGCAGGCCGACCCGACAGCGGCCGTCCGCGCGGACAAGCTGTTGGATCGAGATAGGACCACATCATCCGCGGAACAATAGCACCGACACGGGATGGGGACAACCCGGAATTGAGGGGAGGGGACCTCAGCCCAGGAGCCCCAGGTAGTCGCGCAGGGCTTGCGCGGTGCTGGGAAAGGCGAGTTGATCCCACGGGATCTCGGCCGGGGCAAAGGGTCGGGCGTCGAGGCTCTCGTCGTCGGTCCGCAGGGCACCGCCCGTCACCTCGCCGGCATACACGATGACGATGACCGCGTTGCCAGGGTAAGAGTACGCGCCGAGGAGCCGGGTGAGCCGGACGTCCAGCCCGCACTCCTCCTGGACCTCGCGGAGGGCGGCGGCCTCCAGCGACTCCCCGCGATCCACGTAGCCCCCGGGAAAGACCCACTTGCCGTAACGCGGCTCGATGGCCCGCTGGACCAGGACGATCCCGCCGTTCAGGGGAAAGATGACCCCGCTGGCCACTTTGGGGTCGAGGAAGAAGACGAACCCGCACGCGGAGCACACGAGCCGCTCCGGCTCACTGGCCTTGAGGCTGCGGAGATCCAGGGCGCCCCCGCAGCGGGGACAGAAGCGGTAGTCGGCGGGATGGTGGCTCACGCCTCGACATCCTCGCGCTTTTCGCGGGGAGCCCAGTACCGTGCGTACTCGTCCAGGAAGGTCAGGGTCCGGAAGTCCTTCATCCGGTCGAGGAAGACGGTGGCGGCCAGGTGGTCGCATTCGTGCTGGATCACCCGGGCAAAGAAATCGCTGGCCTTCCGGTGGAGGCGGCGTCCCCGCCGATCGAGCGCCTCGACCTCGATCTCCGTGTGGCGCGGCACCTTCCCCCGCAGGTCCGGCAGGCTCAGACAGCCCTCCCAGTCTTCCTCCACCTCGTCGGTGAGTGGCGTGATGCGTGGATTGATCAGGACGTAGGGGAGGGCGGACCGATCGTCTGCGGCGCAATCCTCCGCCTCGGCCGCGATCACCGCGATCTGGAGGGACCGGTGGACCTGCGGCGCCGCGAGTCCCACGCCGCGGTACTCCTGCATGGTCTCCAGCATGTCGTCGATGAGGCGCTGGATCTCGGGGGCCTGGGGACTCTTCACGGGCTCGGCGGGGATCCGCAGCACCGGGTTGCCAAGGACCGCCACTTTCAAGATAGCCATGGACCCACGCGTTCCTTTCCCCGAGTTGATGTGCTACGCTACCTCGGCCCTCGAGCCTTGCGAGGCTCAACCAGCAAGCCCCGGTGCTCCGGAGGAGACATGATTCACGAAGTGGTGGTCGTCGGGCCCCTGCAATGCAACTGCTCGATCCTGGGAGATGAAGAGACCCGGGAGGCCATCGTCATCGACCCGGGCGACGAGGTCGAGCGTGTCCTGGCCGTCCTGACCAAGCACAAGCTGAAGGCCAGGTATATCGTGAACACCCACGCCCACTTCGATCACGTGGGCAACTGCCGGGAGGTCAAGGAGGCAACCGGGGCCGAGATCTGGCTCCACAAGGCCGACCTGCCCATCTACGAGACCGCCCCCCGGCAGGCCGCCCTCTTCGCCATGTACGGTGTCCGGCCCATCCGGATGACCGGGGTGGACCAGTACCTCGCGGACGCGGACGGCGTCCAGGTCGGCAAGATCGCGGCCCAGGCCATCCACACCCCGGGGCACACCCCCGGCAGCTTGAGTCTCCACGTCCCGGGGAGTGCGCGGGACATCCTCTTCGCCGGGGACACCCTCTTCAACGGCAGCATCGGCCGCACCGACCTGCCGGGCGGCGACCTGCATCAGATCCTGAGGTCCATCAAGGAGCGATTGCTCACGCTGGACGATGACACCGAGGTCTGGCCAGGCCACGGCCCCAAGACCACCATCGGCAGGGAGCGTCGGACGAACCCGTTCCTCCAGGATCTGTGATCCGAACGCACTCCGAGTGTAGCATACCTGCTATTGACTGCCAACGCGTGCCCCCCGCTCGTCTCCGTTGACAGCGACCCGGCGCTGGACCTAGAATTCGGCGTCCTCGGTCGCCGGGCCTCGCCCGGCAGAAGGGAGTTCTCCTATGCGAAACCTCAAGGCTAATCTCCTGGAGTTGGTTCGCCGCACCTCGGCCGAGCTGCCGGAGGACGTGGTGCAGGCAGTGCGGCGCGGGGCCACCCAGGAGCCGGCGGGCAGCAGCGGGGGCTACGCCATGCACATCATCACGCAGAACATCGACCTGGCCAAGCTGAAGTCGGCCCCGCTCTGCCAGGACACCGGGAGCATCCTGTTCTTCGTGCAGGCCCCCCGCGGGTTCGATCAGCGCGCCTTCGAGAAGGCCGCGAGTGCCGCGGTGGCCGCGGCCACGGCCAAGGGCTACCTCCGCCAGAACTCGGTGGATTCCGTGACCGGGAAGAACACCGGGAACAACCTGGGTCCGGGGAGCCCGAGCCTGCACTTCACCCAGCACCGGGGGAGCCGCCTGGACGTCCGCCTGATCCTGAAGGGGGGCGGCTGCGAGAACGTGGGGGCCCAGTACTCGCTCCCCGAGACCCGCCTGAACGCCAACCGGGACCTGGACGGGGTGCGCAAGGTCCTCCTGGACGCCGTGCTCCAGGCCCAGGGGAAGGGCTGCAGCCCGGGGATCCTGGGGGTGTGCATCGGGGGGGACCGGGCCACCGGGTACCTGCACTCCAAGGAGGTGCTCCTCCGCCCCCTGGATGACACGCACCCCGACCCCACCCTGGCCGCCCTGGAGCAGGACATCGTGGTGAGCGCCAACAAGCTGGGCATCGGCCCCATGGGCTTCGGGGGGGCGACGACCCTCCTCGGGTGCAAGATCGGGGCGCTGAACCGGCTGCCCGCGAGCTTCTTCGTCTCCATCTCCTACATGTGCTGGGCCTACCGGCGCCAGGGCGTCGTGCTGGACGCGGACGGGACGATCCGGAAGTGGCTCTACTAGCGAATGACCGATGACCGATGACGGTGCGTGCCGTTGCTTGTTGCCCATTGGGATTTGGGCATTTAGCCTGGGGAGGCGAGCATGATCCAACTCGTGGAACCCTACACCGAGGAGCAGATCCGCGCCCTGAAGCAGGGGGACATGGTCCACCTGTCCGGGGTCATCTACACCGGGCGCGACGCCGTCCACAAGTTCCTGCACGACGGGGGCACGCCGCCCGTGAACCTCCAGCACCAGATCATCTACCACTGCGGCCCGGTGGTGATCAAGGAGCGGGGCCGGTGGGTGGTGAAGGCCGCGGGGCCCACCACCTCCATCCGCGAGGAGCCCTACCAGGCCCACCTCATCGAGCGGTTCCGCCTCCGGGCGGTCATCGGCAAGGGGGGGATGGGCGGAAAGACCCTGGCGGCCTGCCAGCAGGTCGGCTGCGTCTACCTGCACGCCATCGGGGGCGCGGCCCAGGTCCTGGCCGCGTGCGTGACCGAGGTCCTGGGGGTCTCCCTGGAGCAGTTCGGGAGCCCCGAGGCGATCTGGGCCTTCCGGGTGAAGGAGTTCCCGGCCGTGGTCACCATGGACGCCCACGGCAACAGCCTCCACGCCGCGGTCCTGGAGCACTCCAAAGAGCAGTTGAAGCAGCTCGTGTGAGACGT
>DATIFO010000079.1:0-49557 GCA_035455275.1 Methylomirabilis sp. (SeqCode)
CATCCAGACGGTCCGCGAGATCTGCGACCTCGCGGATACGTACAGTGGGGGCCACCTGCGGTTCACCAGCCGGAACAACATCGAGTTCCTGCTCACCGATCCGGCCAAGATCGAGCCGCTCATCGCGGATCTGGCCGCCCAGGGCTTCCCGGTGGGAGGAATCGGCAACGCCATCTCCAACATGGTTCACACCCAAGGCTGGGTACACTGCCACGTGGCCGCCACCGACGCCTCGGGAATCGTGAAGTCGCTGATGGACGAGCTGGTGGGCCACTTCTCCAGCATGAACCTGCCCGCCAAGCTGCGGCTGGCCCTGGCCTGCTGCCTCAACATGTGCGGGGCGGTGCACTGTTCCGACATCGCCGTCCTGGGAATCCACCGGAGGCCGCCCAAGATCGACCACTCCCGCCTCCCCAAGATCTGTGAGATCCCCAACGTGGTGGCCTCCTGCCCCACGGCCGCCATCCGACCCACGCGGATTGACGGCACGGAGACAGTGGAGATCATCGAGGAGAAGTGCATGTTCTGCGGCAACTGCTACACCGTCTGCCCCGCGCTGCCGCTGAACAACGCGCTGAACGACGGGCTGTCCATCTGGGTGGGGGGCAAGGTCAGCAACGCGCGGCACGAGCCCATGTTCTCCAAGCTGGCCATCCCCTTCCTGCCCAACAACCCGCCGCGCTGGCCCGAGGTGGTGGAGGCGGTGAAGAACATCGTCGAGGTCTGGGCCGCGGATGCCAGGAAGTTCGAGCGCATGGGCGAGTGGATCGAGCGGATCGGCTGGCCGCGCTTCTTCCAGAAGACCGGCATCCCCTTCACCAAGCAGCACATCGACGACTACCGACATTCCGAACTGACCTGGAAGCGCTCTCTGCACTTCAAGGCGTGAGGAGGCTCGCATGGCAGGGCCGGTCACCATCGAGGAGTTGGCCGAAACGATGTACGGCATGGTGAAGGAGAGCGTCGGCGGCCGGAAGCTTCGTCCCCAGGAGCTGACCAAGGCGATGATCGAGCGGTTCGGGGCGGACCGCTGCAGCAAGGAGACGTGCAAGGAGGCGCTCCGCCAGCTCATGGACTCCGGGCGCTGCGTCTACACCTTCTACGGGGGAAGCTTCGTCGAGCTGCCCTCGCAGGAGTCGGGCGGCACCGGGGCATGAGGGACGATCGCGAGGTGAAGAGCGTGGATCCGCTGAGGACCCGGACCGCCGCCTGCCCGCGGGTGATGCTGTGCGGTCTGCGGGGGAGCACCGGCAAGACGCTGGTGGCCCTGGGGCTGATCGGCGCGTTCGAGGCGCGAGGCATCTCCGTCGCGCCCTTCAAGAAGGGACCCGACTACATCGATCCCGCCTGGCACACGCGCGCCGGCAAGCGCCCCTGCCGGAACCTCGATACCTTCCTCATGAGCGAGGAGCAGATCCGCCGCTCGGTGGGGGCGCACGGCCGCACGGCCGACCTCGCCCTCATCGAGGCCAACCACGGCATCTTCGACGGCGTGGGGGCCGAGGCCAGGGCCAGCTCGGCCGAGCTGGCCAAGCTCCTCCAGGCGCCCGTGGTGCTGATCGTGGATTGCACCAAGACCACCCGGACCGTGGCGGCCATGGTGCTGGGATGCCAGCACATGGATCCGGAGCTGCGCCTGGCCGGGGTCCTCTTGAATCGCGTGGCCACGCCGCGCCAGGAGAAGGCGGTCCGGGCGGCCGTGGGGGAGATCTGCGGCCTGCCTGTCCTGGGCAGCATCCCGCGGCTCCCCGACCTGGAGTTTCCCGAGCGGCACCTCGGCCTGCTCACGCCGGCAGAGCACCCCACGGTGACAGAGCCCATCCGTGTCGCCCGCCAGGCGGTGGAGGCGCACGTGGACCTGGAGGCGATCCGGCGCCTGGCAGAAAGCGCCCCCCCCTTGGACTGGTGCGAGGAGACGGAGACCGGGTCCCTGGCCGGCGCTGTCCGGATCGGTATCGTCCGGGACAGCGCCTTCACCTTCTACTATCCCGAGAACCTGGAGGCGCTCCGGAGAGCCGGCGCCGAGATTCTCGAGCTCAACGCCCTCAGGGATGCCGACCTGCCGCCCCTGGACGCTCTCTACATCGGCGGGGGTTACCCGGAGACCCACGCCGCCGCCTTGGGGGCCAACGCCGGATTCCGGCACGCCCTGCGCAGAGAGATCGAGGAGGGGCTCCCCGTCATCGCCGAGTGCGGCGGGTTGATCTATCTCGGCCAGGCGATGGTCATGAACGGGGTCGCCCACCCCATGGTGGGGGTCTTCCCCGTGACCTTCGAGCTGGGCAAGCGGCCGTGGGGGCATGGCTACGCCGTGATGGAGGTGGACGGACCCAACCCATTTTTCGCGGCGGGGACGATCCTCCGGGGACACGAATTCCGGTACTCCTATGCCCGCTCCGCGCGAACCGAGGAGCTACGCACGGTCTTCCGCATGGATCGCGGCACCGGCTTTGACGGGGCACGGGACGGTCTCACCTACAAGAACGTCCTGGCCTCCTTCACCCATTTCCATGCGGCGGGGGCGCCGGGGTGGGTCGAGGGCGTCATCCGGCAGGCCTGGTTCCACACGGAACGCCGGCGCGTGGCCGCCCTGTGTAACCAGGCAGCGTGGGCAGATCGGACGACGCCGGGGGCTCGGAGCCCAGTCTCCGTCCCTGTGGGAGCGGATTGAGCATTCCACGGTGAGCGCCGTATACCCGGCACCCAGCGGGAAATCTGAAGGAACAGGCTGAGGAGACGACAGACGATGGCCAACGTAATCTATGCCGGCAAGGAAATGGAAGTGGACGAGGACGGGTTCATCCAGGACCCGGATCTCTGGGATCAGGAGGTCGCGAAGGCGCTGGCGAAGCATGAGGAAGGCATCGAGGAGATGACGGAGGAGCACTGGAAGGTTGTGAACTACCTCCGACACTACTACCTCGAATTCAAGATCGCCCCCATGGTTCGCAAGCTCTGCAAGGAGACCGGGTGTTCCCTGCAGAAGATGTACGACCTGTTTCCCTCGGGCCCTGCCAAGGGCGCCTGCAAGGTGGCCGGCCTGCCGAAGCCGACCGGCTGCGTCTAGGAAGGCCGCGTGGACCTGATCAGCGTCAGCCTGGAGCATGACCTGGCCTTCCGCGCCACGGTCCGGGGCCACGCACTCCGCATGGACATGCGGGGGCACCCGCGATTCGCCGACGCTGGCCCGTCCCCGACGGAGCTCTTGGTGATGGCCATCGGCGGGTGCATCGGGATGCACGTGGCCCTGTTCTGCGAGCAGATGAATCTCTCGCCCGCAGGCCTGCGCGTGGACCTCTCGTTCACGCTCGCCGAGCAGAACGGCCGGAAGCGCGTGTCGACCATCTACGCCGAAGTGGAGGCGCCCGGGATCCCCCTCGACCTCCTCCCCGCGGCGGAGCGGGCGGCCCGGCTCTCGATCCTGCCCAACAGCTTCGTCAAGGTCCCGGAGCTGGACATCGAGGTCCGGACCGGATCAGGGCAATGAGGAGCATGGCCAGGGAGGCTGACCGGCGGACGCTGGAGACCCTGACGGGACGCAAGGGGGACGTCCTCAGTCAGTGGCTGGCCCGAACGCTTCACACCTACCCCGAGCATACCTCCCGCTTCCTGCACCGGGAACAGGACCGATTCCACAACCCCGTCGGCCACACCTTCAAGGCGGCACTGGCGGCGCTCTTCGACGAGCTGCTCGGGGGTATGAACGCCGGGAGGATCACGGACGTCCTGGACGGGATCGTGCGCATCCGAGCCGTGCAGGATTTCACTCCGTCCCAGGCGATCGGATTCCTCTTCCTGCTGAAGGGGATCTTCCGGGACGCGCTGCATTCACCCCCTGACCCGCCCCTCGCCCCACGCCCGCGGAGTACCCGGGGGGAGGATGAAGGTGAGGGGGGGAGTGGGCCTGACCCCCTGACGGACCTGGAGGATCGGATCGACGAGATGGCCCTGCTCGCCTTCGATGTGTACATGCGGTGCCGGGAGCGGCTGTACGAGGTCAGGGCCAACGAGGCCAGACGCAGGCTGTCCCTCCTGGTGCGAATGCACGAGAGGCGCCGGCTGGCAGGCGGTGACGGTCGGAGCGTGCCGTTGCCGTGATGGGCGTCCGGAATCCGGGCACGTGAGGTGAAATGCATGCACGCCCCGCAGGCGTTCGCCGCTGTCCTGGCGCTCGGCCTCCTGGCCTTCGTGGGGGGGCAGACCCTGTCCCTGCGCGCGCTGTTCGGGGTGGTCGTTCCCTGGGCGGCCTTCGCCGTCTTTCTCGCGGGCGTCTCCCTGCGCGTCCTCCAGTGGTCGCGCTCGCCCGTGCCCTTTCGCATCCCCACCACGTGCGGGCAGCAAGACTCGCTTCCGTGGATCAAGGCCAGCCGGCTGGAGAATCCCTCCTCCACCCTCGGTGCCCTGGCACGCATGGCGCTGGAGATCGGCCTCTTCCGCTCGCTCTTCCGCAACACCCGGGCCGAGCTGCGTGAGGGCCCCCGGCTGGTGTTCGGCGAGAACAAGCTCCTCTGGCTGGCCGCGCTGGTCTTTCACTGGTCATTCCTCGCCATTCTCCTCCGGCACCTCCGGTTCTTCCTGGAGCCCGTTCCCGCCTTCGTGAGCGCGCTCTCTGGCCTGGACGCCTTCTTCCAGCTCGGGGCCCCGGGCGTCTACCTGACCGACGTCATGATCCTGGCCGCCCTGGGCTTTCTCCTGTGGCGAAGACTCCGGGATCCCCAGGTGCGGTACGTCTCGCTCTTCGCGGACTATTTCCTGCTCTGCCTGCTGCTCGGGCTCGCCGCCACGGGCATCAGCATGCGTTACCTCACCCGGATCGACACCGTGGCGGTGAAGCAGCTCGCCCTGGGCCTCGCGACCCTCTCCCCCGTCGTGCCCAAAGAGGTGGGCGCGCTCTTCTTCGTCCACCTCTCTCTCCTCAGCGTCCTGGCCGTCTGCTTCCCCTTCAGCAAGCTGATGCACATGGCCGGCGTATTCCTGAGCCCCACCAGGAACCTGGCCAACACGAACCGCCGCCGACGACACGTCAACCCCTGGAATGCCCCCGTCAAGGTCCATGCCTATGAGGAGTGGGAGGCGGAGTTCCGGGACAAGATGAAGGCCGCCGGGTTGCCGCTGGAAAGGGACTAGGGGATGGCGGATCAGCTCCCACAGCCCGAGGCGCTGGCGCAGATCGATTACCGGCCCCCCTGCAGGGACTGGCGGGATCCTTCCGTCGAGTTCAGGAAAGGGGTCTTCTGCTACAGCGCCGCGCCCAAGAACGTGGAATACCTGGGCCTCCCCAATCCCCGGAAGTGGCAGCCCTTCGACACGGACTGGAAGCTGCCTCCGGACTGGAAGCGGATCGTCCTGGAGGGGATGCGCGAGCGGCTGGAGAAGTTCCGCTCCTTCCGGCTCTTCATGGACATCTGCGTGCGCTGCGGGGCCTGCGCGGACAAGTGCCACTTCTATGTCGGCTCGGGCGACCCGAAGAACATGCCGGTGCTGCGCGCCGAGCTGATCCGCTCGGTGTATCGGCGCTACTTCACGGCGGCGGGCCGCCTCTTCCCGAAGCTCGCCGGCGCGCGAGAGCTGACCCAGGACGTGCTCAAGGAGTGGTTCTACTACTTCTATCAGTGCACCGAGTGCCGCCGCTGTTCGGTCTTCTGCCCCTACGGGATCGACACGGCGGAAGTGACCATGATCGGCCGGGAGCTGCTGAACCTCGTGGGCTGCAACATCAACTGGGTCCTGGAGCCGGCGGCGAACTGCTACCGCACGGGGAATCATCTGGGCATCCAGCCCCACGGCTTCAAGGACAGCATCGACTTTGCCGTGGACGAGCTGGCGGAGATGACGGGCGTCCGCGTGGAGGCGCCCATCAACCGGAAGGGAGCCGAGGTCTTGTTCATCGTGCCCTCCGCAGACTACTTCGGCACCCCCCACTACTTCACCCTCCTGGGCTACCTGATGCTGTTCCACGAGATCGGGCTGGACTACACCTTCAGCGCCTTCGCGTCCGAGGGGGGGAACTTCGGCCTGTTCACCTCTCACGAGATGATCAAGCGACTCAACGCCAAGATCTACATGGAGGCCAGGCGCCTGGGGGTGAAGTGGATCATCGGCGGCGAGTGCGGCCACATGTGGCGGGTCCTGCACCAGTACATGGACACCATGAACGGACCGGCCGATTTCCTGGAGGTGCCCGTCTCCCCCGTCACGGGAACCCGATTCGAGCACGCCCGGTCCACCAGGATGCTCCACATCTGCGAGTTCACCGCGGACCTCATCCACCACGGAAAGCTCCGGCTCGACCCCTCCCGCAACGACCACTGGACCGTGACCTTCCACGACTCCTGCAACCCGTCCCGGGCCATGGGCCTCCTGGAAGAGCCGCGGGCGATCCTCAAGAGCGTCTGCAATCACGTTCGGGAGATGCCCGAGAACACCATCCGGGAGCAGACCTTCTGCTGCGGCAGCGGCTCCGGTCTCGGGACCGATGAGAACATCGAGATGCGGATGCGGGGCGGTTTCCCCAGGGCCAACGCCGTGAAGTACGTTCGCGACCGGTTCGGGGTGAACCTGGTGGCCTGCATCTGCGCCATCGACAAGGCCACGCTGCCGCCGCTCCTGGAATACTGGGTGCCGGGGGTGGAGGTGGCGGGCGTTCACGAGCTGGTGGGGAACGCCCTGGTCATGCGGGGCGAGCGGGAGCGGACCGCGGATCTCCGGGGGCAGGCCTTCCTCCCCAAGGAGGCGGCGTCGCATGCGTGATCGGTGCCTGATCCTGGGCGGTCTGGCCCTGTTCGTGGGCCTGGTCACGCTTCCCGTGTGGTGGAACCTTGCCGCCGGGACCAGCCCGAAGGCCCCCGAGCCAAAGCGTCCCGTGCAGGAGAAGCGCTGTGTTGCCTCGGCGGGGTACATGCGGACCTCGCACATGGAGCTTCTCACATCCTGGCGGGACGAGGTTGTCCGGCGATCCGGCAGGACCTTCGTCGCCTTCGACGGGGCGACCTACGACATGAGCCTCACCCGGACCTGCTTGAAGTGCCATGGGGCCAAGGCCGACTTCTGCGATCGCTGCCACGAGTACGCAGGGGTCACCCCGTACTGCTGGGATTGCCACATCGATCCCAAGGCCATCCAGGGGGGCGGCGCATGAGCCTTGACCGGAGAGCTTTCCTGGGCGTCGCGGGTCTCTCGGCGCTGGCCCTCGCCGGTCGGTCCTCCCTGGGGGCACTGGCCGGGGCCGGGGTGCCTGCGGGGACCCTGCCGCGGACGCGCTGGGCCATGGTCATCGATCCGCGGAAGTGCCAGAAGGCCGAAGGCTGCACCGGCTGCATCGCCGCCTGCGATGCGGCCCACAACGTGCCCCACCTCCCTGAGCCGGCCCACGAGGTCAAGTGGATCTGGCGGGAGCCCTTCGCGCGGGCCTTCCCCGACCAGGAGAGCCCCTACATCCAAGAGACGCTCAGGGACCGGCCCGTCCTGGTGTTCTGCAATCACTGCGACAACCCGCCCTGCGTCCGCGTGTGCCCGACCCAGGCCACCTGGAAGCGACAGGACGGTATCGTCATGATGGACTGGCACCGCTGCATCGGCTGCCGGTACTGCGTGGCGGGCTGCCCCTACGGCTCCCGCAGCTTCAACTGGCGGGACCCCAGGCCGCACATCCAGGCGTTGAACCCGGCCTTCCCCACGCGGTCCAAGGGGGTCGTGGAGAAGTGCAACCTCTGCGAGGAGCGATTGGCCAGAGGGGAGCCGCCGGCGTGCGTCGCCGCATGCGAGGAGAAGGCGCTGGTCTTCGGGAACCTGGAGGACCCCGGGTCGGCCGTCCGGCAGCTCCTCCGGACACGCTACACCATCCGCCGGAGGCCTGAACTCGGGACCCGTCCGGCGATCTACTACCTGGTGTGAGGCCCCGCTGATGTTCATGTTCGAGAAGGCAGTCGTGGGGAGCCGGAGGTACTGGGCCTGGATCGGAGCCCTCTGCGCCGTCATGCTCCTGGGGTCGCTGTGCTACCTCCGGCAGCTCCAGGTCGGACTGGCGATCACGGGCCTGAGCCGGGACGTGACCTGGGGGCTGTATATCGCCCAGTTCACCTTCCTGGTCGGCGTGGCGGCCTCGGCCGTCATGGTCGTCCTGCCCTACTACCTGCATGACTGGAAGGCGTTCGGGAAGATCACGATCCTGGGCGAGTTCCTGGCCATCGCCGCCGTGGCCATGTGCATGCTGTTCATCTTCGTGGACATGGGCCAGCCCATGCGGGTGCTGAATGTCTTGCTCTACCCCACGCCGAACTCCATGATGTTCTGGGACATGCTCTCCCTGGGCGGGTACCTCCTGCTGAATGCCGTGATCACGCTGGTGACGCTCTCGGCCGAGCGCAAGGGGGTGGGCCCGCCCGGCTGGATCCGACCCGTGATCATCGTCTCGATCCCCTGGGCCATCAGCATCCATACCGTCACGGCCTTCCTGTACAGCGGCCTCCCGGGGCGAAGCTTCTGGCTGACCGCCCTCCTGGCGCCTCGCTTCCTGGCGTCGGCCTTCGCCGCGGGGCCGGCGCTCCTGATTCTCCTCACCATGGCCATCCGGAGGCTGACCGCCTTCGATCCCGGCCGGGAGCCCATCCAGAAGCTCTCGCTGATCGTGACCTACGCCATGATCATCAACGCGTTCTTCGTCCTGATGGAACTCTTCACCGTCTTCTACAGCCAGATCCCCGAGCACATGGAGCACTTCGCGTTCCTGTTCGTGGGATTGCACGGGCACGCGCCGCTGGCGGCATGGATGTGGACCTCCGTCTCCCTGGCCGTGCTGTCTTTGGTCTGCCTCATCACACCCCGCTACCGGAGAAACGAGCGGATCCTGGCAATCGCTTGCGGGATGGTCTTCCTGTCGCTCTGGATCGATAAGGGTCTCGGCCTCATCGTCGGCGGCTTCGTTCCCTCACCGCTCGGCCATATCACAGGATACGTCCCGACGCTGCCGGAGGTGTCCATCACCGTCGCCATCTGGGCCGTCGGGTGCCTGCTGGTCACCATCTTCTACAAGATCGCCCTGTCGGTTCGGGAGGCCATGGCCGACTGAGAGCAATGACAAATGACCAATGACAAAATCCCAATCAGAATTCAGAACCCATTGGTCGTTTGGATTTTGTCAATGGGATTTGGTCATTGAGGAGTTTCCATGACGCTCGTCCTGTTCGCCATCATCCATGCGGCCATCGCAGTCTGCATCGTCGCCTGCGTCGTCCGGGCCATCCTCTACTCCATCCAGCCCATGCACCTCCGATGGGAGCTGTACCCCGTTCCCCACGAGGAGGCCCGCCGGGTGAGGCACGGCGGATCCTACTTCGAGGAAGCGAACTGGCGGACAAGGCCGCTGAGATTCAACCTGCTGGGAGAGCTGCGGTTCATGGTCCCGGAGATGCTCTGCATGAAGGGGCTCTGGGACTGGAATCGTGCCCTGTGGGTGAGATCCTTTCCCTTTCACCTCGGTCTGTACCTGCTGGTCGGAACGGCCGGGCTGGTCGGACTGGTCGCCCTGCTCGAACCCTTCCTCCCCGGAGCGATGGCGGGCTCCCTGGGACTAGGTCTCCACCGTCTCTACACGATCACCGGCCTTGCCGGCCTGGTCTTCACCATCCTGGGGGCAATCGCGCTGCTCATCCGGCGTTTGACGGCAAGGGACTTGAAGAGCTACACCACCGCCGGTGACCTATTCAATCTCTGCGCGTTCATCGTGTCGTTAGGGTGCGTCCTGGCAGGGTACCTGCTCGAGGGTGCAGATTACCCAGGCGGCGTGAGAATCGCCCGCGCCATCCTCACCTTCGACACCAGCGTCAGGATCTCAGGCCTACTCGTCGCGGGCTTTGTCCTCTCGGCCCTCCTCGCCGCCTACATTCCCTTCACCCACATGTCCCACTTCATCGGGAAATTCTTCACCTACCACGCCGTTCGCTGGAACGACCGGCCGAACCTGCCCGGGGGGGCGTTCGAGAAGAAACTGGCCGAGTGCCTGACGTACCGGCCAACCTGGGCCGCGATGCATATCGGCGCCGACGGCAGGAAGACCTGGTCGGACCTCGTGACCCAGAACCCCGCACAGGGGGTGAAGAAATGAAGGGGAAGATCAGGCCGCAAGACATGGCCCTGAAGGAGCGCGAGCCCCTCCTTCACCTGGAGAACGGGGACCTGATGCCCCTGCCACCCCCCCTGGATGCCCCCGCCAAGGATCGGCCGTGGGCCACCCTGTCGCCGCAGGCCAAGGAAAAGTACGAGTGCCTGCTGGACGACACCTGCGCGGTCAACGTCCCCCGCCCGAAGACCCCGCAGGAGGAGCAGGACCTCGTCCAGCGATTCCTCTCGGGGCTGGACAAGCTCTTCACCGGGGAGAACAACTGGGCGTTCCTCCAGCCCTTGCTGCTCACCATGGAGTACTGCGCCAGGTGCCAGACCTGCTCCCGCGCCTGTCACGTCTTCGAGGCCAGCGGCAAGGCCGAGCTGTACCGCCCGACGTATCGCTCGGAGATCATGCGACGCCTGTACTTCACGCACGTCCGGGGCGGCGGCCTCCTCTCCGCCTGGCAGCACGGCCGCCTCGAGGTGAGCTGGCCCCTGGTGGCCCGCCTGATCGAGCTGGCCTACCGCTGCAACCTGTGCCGGCGCTGCGCCCAGACCTGCCCCATGGGGGCGGACAACGGTCTCGTGGCCCACGAGCTCCGCAAGCTCTTCAGCATGGAGATGGGCATCGCCCCCAAGGAGATCCACGACAACGGCTCCATGCTCCAGCTCAGGGTGGGCTCCTCCACGGGCATGAACCCCGCCGTGGTCAAGGACAACGTCGCCTTCATCGACGAGGACACGACCGAGCGTACCGGGGTCCGCGTGGAGACCCCGTGGGACGTGGAGGGCGCTGATGTCCTCCTGATCCACAATGCCGGCGAGATCATGGCCTGGCCCGAGAACCCCGGCGCCTTCGCCCTCATCCTGAACGCCGCCGGGATCTCGTGGACGCTCTCCTCCGAGGCGGCCGGTTACGACGCCATCAACTACGGCCTCTGGTACGACGACGCCCAGTTCGCGCGCGTGGCCGTCAAGCACGCCGAGGCCGCCAGGAAGCTCAAGGTGAAGAAGATCGTCCTGGGGGAATGCGGCCACGCCAGCAAGGCCCTGGCCGTCATCGCCGACCGGGTCCTCACCGGCGATCTCAACATCCCCCGCGAGAGCGCCATGACCCTGCTCCGCGACATCGTCCTGGAAGGCCGTCTTCGGCTGGACCCGCGCCGCAATGATTTCCCCGTGACGCTCCACGACCCGTGCAACCTGGTCCGCCTCATGGGTGTCGTGGAGCCGCAGCGGGAGATCCTGCGGGTGATCTGCCCCCGCTTCCGGGAGATGCATCCCCACGGGGTGGACAACTACTGCTGCGGCGGGGGGAGCGGCTTCGCCATCATGAGCGGGAACAACTTCGCGGACTGGCGCTTCCACGTGTCCGGCAGGAAGAAGCTCCAGCAGGTCCTCACCGCCTTTGCCGACTGTCTCGCGCCCGAGACTCCCAAGTACGTTTGCGCACCTTGCAGCAATTGCAAGGGGCAGCTCCGCGATCTGTTCGCCTATTACCACCTCTGGGAGAACCACCGGATCCTCTACGGCGGCCTGGCGGAGCTGATCGTCAACGCCATGGAGGACGTCAGGCCCGGCTTCATCGAGTGGGAGTGGCATTAGTACCGTGCACGGATCTCGCCCGCGCGTGCGCCTGGGAGGGCCAGGGCCCTGGAACGACCGCCAATAGCTCGATATCCGACCGGCGCTCTTCCGAGAAAGGACCGGTGAGGCATGGACCACCACGGGATGGATCGGAGCACATTGAAGCAGTTGCTCCGCACCGCGCTCGACGATCCCTCGGTCTCTCGGCGCCAGTTCCTCTGGGTCGGGGGCATCTCGATCATCGGCATGTCGGCGCTCGGCCCGGGGCTGGCCTCTGTGGCGGCAAAGCCCGTGCTCATCATGGAGCAGGCGCGGGGCCTCGTCCTCTCCGATCCCACGAAGTGCGTGGGCTGCCGGCGCTGCGAGCTGGCCTGTACGGAGTTCAACGACGGGAAGGCGGCGCCCTCGATGGCCAGGGTGAAGATCGCCCGGAACCTCAACTTCGGCCCCCTGGGGACCGGGGCCGGCCAACTCGCCCAGGGAAACTGGGGGAACGGTCTCATCGTCCAGGAGCTGTGCAAGCAGTGTCCCCATCCCGTGCCGTGCGCGGATACCTGCCCGAGCGATGCCATCGTCATCCGTCCCCCCACCAATGCCAGGGTCGTGGACGCGGAACGCTGCACCGGCTGCAGGCTGTGCCAAAAGGCCTGCCCCTGGGGCATGATCGCCTTCGATGGCGACACGGGCAAGGCCACCAAGTGTTTCCTCTGCGACGGGTCCCCCAAGTGCGTGGAGGCCTGTCCCGCGGCGGCACTCCAGTATGTCGCCTGGCGGGATCTGACCGACAAGGTCCCGCCCCGGGTGGCGCGCATGGCGATCCTCCCGCCGGAAAAGGCGGCGCTGTGTAATGAATGCCACAAGAAGTAAGACGAGAGGAAGAGGAACATGGCCGACTTCGGCGGATGGGCGGGGAAGGTCCTTCGGGTCGATCTCTCGAGCGGCCGGATCTGGACTGAGGACACCCTCGACCGATACCTGGCATATCTGGGAGGGACAGGCATCGGCTACAAGGTCCTCTGGGACGAGGTCCCTCCGGACGTGCACCCCTTCGACCCGGCCAACAAGATCATCTTCGCCACGGGCCCCCTGGCGGGCACCGGGGCGCCGTGCAACGGCCGGACGGCCATCACCACGCTCTGGCCGACGTGCTGGCCGAAGCCGCTCGTGGCCACCGGCCACATGGGAGGCCAGTTCGCGGCCGAGCTCAAGTACGCCGGCTACGACGCCGTCGTGATCGAGGGGAAGGCGGATACGCCGGTGTGGCTCAGCATCGTCGACCGGTCGGTGGAGATCCAGGACGCGCGATCCCTGTGGGGCCAGGGGATCCGCCGCGCCACCGTGGAGATCTCGGAGATGCTGGGCCCCGAGGCCGCGGTGGCAGCCATCGGACAGGCGGGAGAGAACCTGGTCCCCATGTCGGTGGTGATGAATTCCTTCTCCCACTCGGCCGGGGGCGTCGGGGCGGTCCTGGGCTCCAAGAACCTGAAAGCCATCGGCGTCCGCGGCACTGGGTGCCTCCGCGTGGCCGGTCCCAAGGAGGAATGGGAGCGGCTGGTGAAGCTCCACCTCTCCCTGCTGGGAGCGAACAACCAGCATGTCGTCCCCGACTCGCCCCAGCCCTGGTCCGAGTACTACGACCCGGGTTCGCGCTGGAAGGCGGCGCCGGGGCGGAGGTGGGGCGCTGCCGCGCCACCCATCGACACGGGGGCCTGCGACCCCCACAACCTCAACCGCATCGCCTACCGGACCAACAACGCCGTCCACTACCTGGGTGACGTCGCCTGGAAGTACACGGTGCGGGGGAACGGATGCACCGGCTGTCCCATCCGGTGTCACACCATGATCCGGGTTCCCGCCGCGGCCGCCAAGTACGGAATCCCGGAAACGGGACAGAACACCTGTGGCGGCTTGAACTTCGGCCGCTCCTTCTTCAAGAGCTTTCCGGACGGCCCGAAGGGCGAAACGGCGGTGGAGGCCTGCATGCTGGGAATGCACCTGGCGGACGACCTGGGCCTCTGGTGCAACTACAGCCAGCTCCAGCGGGACTTCCAGAAGCTCTACTACGACGGCAGCATCCGCCGGAAGCTGGGGACCGACGAGTTCAAGGCATACCCGTGGGACAAGTATGAGAAGGGCGACCCGGCGTTCCTGTTCGAGCTGCTCCCGAGGATTGCCGGAAAGGACGGAGAGCTGGGGACGGCGCTGGGCCTTGGAACCGGGTATCTCCTGGACCGCTGGTTGCTCTCCGAGGCCGACTGGAAGCGGGATGACCATCTCCAGTACTGGAAGCTGGGACATCCCAAGCACCATGCCAACGAGGACGCCGGGCAATGCGGGGTCATCATCAACACGCAGTACAACCGGGACGCCCAGTGCCATTCCCACGCCAACTTCACCCGCAACGGCTTGCCCATCGCCGTGCAGAAGCGGATCGCGGCTGAGATCTGGGGTGCGCCCGAGGCCGTGGATCCGGTCAAGGCCTACACCCCCATGCACCCGAGCAAGGCCAGGATGGCCAAGTGGTCTGTGCTCCGGAAAGAGCTGCACGATTCGCTCTCGCTCTGCAACTGGATGGGGCCCTGGGTGGCCTCGCCCCTGAAGGAGCGCGGGTACCGGGGGGACGACTCGATCGAGTCGCTGCTCTACGGCCTCGTGACCGGCGATCGGAAGAGCCGGGGGGAGATGGACCAGACGGCCGAGCGCGTTTTCCTGCTCCACCGGGCCCTGACCATCCGGGGGATGGGAACGCGGGACATGCGGGCGAAACACGACACGGTGCCCGATTGGGTGTTTCAGGACCCGGCGGGCAAGTCCCCCTTCAGCAAGGGGACGAACCGGATGGATCGAGACGACATCACCCAGGCCATGGATCTGTTCTACGAGGAAATGGGCTGGGACAAGTCCACCGGCGCCCCCACTGCGGCCGCCTATCGTGAGGTCGGCCTGGCGGATGTCGCCCGGGCTCTGGGAGAGAAGGGTCTCCTCCCCTGAGCCGGGCCCGGAGAGATCGGATGCCAGGGGTCCAGGATTCAATTCCGGCCAGCGCTCCTTCCCGATGGGAGGCCGAGGCAACCGCGGCGGCCGAGATCATCCGGCACCGGAGCGGCCAGGGACAGCTCGCCACCGAGGAGGACATCCTCGAGGAGCTGGCGGCGTTGAAGCTGTTCGAGGCGGCCCCGGGCGAAGGCCCGACGGCCCTGGCGGAGATCCTCGCGGCGGCGAAGGCCGCGAGCCAAGACCTCCGGGAAATCCAGGACCAGGGAGGGGTGCCGCGGCACTACTCGGCGCAATTCATGACCGAGATGTATGCGCGCCTGCTCGTCCGGAAGGAGGGCGATCCGCTGCAGCTCATCGCGGAAATTGTCCGGGAGAACTCCTCCCTCTACCCTCGGCCCTTCCCGCTGGGCGGCTTCGAGCGGACCCCCTTCGGCATGAGCCGGGAAGAAATCCGGCACTGCCTGGACCGGATGGCCGGTCTGGAGGCCTACCAGGACATCGCCCGGACGACGACCTCCGCCAGCAACACTTTCTTGTATTCCACCACGCACCTCGATCCGGACTACGCGGCAACTCTGGCCGAATGGATCGACGTCGGCCAGTACGATAACCCGTGATCCGCAGGCAAGGCTTCACTGCGTCGCGAGAACCCGGGGGCAGACGCCACCCATAGCCAAGAGGAGGAACCTATGAAGAGTCGGCGGAGAGACGTGCTCAAGATGTTTGCAGCGGCGTCGGGGGCGGCTGCGCTCACTCCCCTGCTGGGCAGAAGCGGGCGTGCCGTCGCGGCCGTGGACACGATCCCTGCGGTTGCCTGGCCCTACAGGAAATTGAATCCGGAGCTCGCGGCAGAGCGCGGGTACACGGGATACTACAAGGGGGCCTGCTGCTACGGGGCCTTTGATGCGATCATCAGCCAGCTCAGAGAGGAGGTGGGCTTCCCCTATACCGTGATGCCATCCGAGATGATGATCTTCGGGGAGGGAGGCGTCGCGGGCACCGCCTCGCTCTGCGGCGCCCTCCTCGGTGCTTCCGCGGCCATATTCCTGGTGGCGGGAGGCCTGAAGAGCGAGCAGCGTGAGGCGGCCTTCCCGCTGATTCGAGAGCTGTTCACCTGGTACGAACAGGAAGCCCTCCCCAACTACCGGCCCAAGAATCCGAAGTTCGAGATCAAGACTTCCGTCGCCCGCTCTCCGCTCTGTCACGTCTCCGTCACGCGCTGGTCCAAGGCGACGGGCCTCAAGTCATTCTCGAAGGAGCGCTCAGATCGGTGCGGGTGGCTCACCGCCTCGGTGGCGAAGTACACGGCCGAGATGTTGAACGCCAAGCTGCTGGATGCCTCCTTCAAGCCCGCCCACGCCCTCTCGGCGGAGGTGAAGTCCTGCCGGGGCTGTCACGACAAGGGCGGGTCGGTCGAGGATAGCCGCGGCCTGATGGATTGCGGCGGCTGTCACTTCACAGGGAAGGTCAAGCACCCATGACGCAGGACAATGGCCAATGAACCAACGACCGCTCGGCTGAGCTCACGACGAAGCCAGGTCCCAATGGGTTCTCGAAACGCACTGGCCATCGGTCATCGATCGTTCTGGGAGGACCGGCTGTGGAAAGGATAAGGCAGGAGGAGATCAATACCGCGGCCCGGCGAATCCTGGGATACCTCGAGGCCCACGGAGACGCACCCGTCCTCGCCATGAAGGACGACCTGGGCAATTCCGAGCTGCAATTCTACATGGG
Organism: Methylomirabilis sp. (SeqCode); assembly: GCA_035455275.1. Lineage (GTDB taxonomy): Bacteria > Methylomirabilota > Methylomirabilia > Methylomirabilales > 2-02-FULL-66-22 > 2-02-FULL-66-22. The sequence goes on from DATIFO010000079.1 coordinate 16,420, forward strand.
CCTGGGCGATCTCATCTTGCGCCACCAGGTTGGCATCCGGGAGGGCCGGGGGACCTTCTGGGCGACAGAACATCCCCGCTCCGACCGGACCCTCTGAGGAGACATCGGCTCACCGGGAAGCGCCGTCCGGCCAAGGGGAGGGCAGAAAGTCGGCGGCAACAGTGAGCCGGGGCTTGCCCGACACAACGAACCGGCGGCCAAGTTCGGCCGCCGGTTCGCGTATCTCTCCTACTAATTGACAGAGGTTGGGGGCAGTGACTCATTGATCCCGCAGCTTCTGAGCGATCTCGGCCTCGATTCGAGCCCGTGGCATGGCCCCCACCATCTGACCGATCACCTCGCCGTTTCTGAACAGCAGCAGGTTCGGAATACTCCGGATGCTCAGCCGCATGGCGGTCTTGGGGTTCTCGTCCACATTGAGCTTGGCCACCTTGACCTTGCCCGCCAGATCCGTGGCCAGATCCTCGACCACCGGCGCGATCATCCGGCACGGCCCGCACCAGGCCGCCCAGCAGTCCAGCAACACCGGCAGGGAGGACTGCAGAACCTCCTGAGCGAAGCTTGCGTCTGTCACCTCGATGGGTTCGATCCTCGTGGTTCCCTTGGCATTCATCGGCCCAACACCTCCTTGACAATCATAAGATGCTTCTTGCCGACCATTCGATTCGAAAACAAGTCCTCCAGCGATCCGGCTCTCGGCCATCCGATCTCAATTGGCCAAACCCCCGGCTCTTGCGTCTCGCCAGAGGCCTATTCCAGCCTGACGGCGGAGCCAACGGCCCCGGATCGATCACCCTCAGCGGAAACCGGTGGGGGATGTTCCACAGCCCCCGCCTTCACCCGCTCGGCCGGCGAATGGAGACCAGAGGCGATCAACGTCCGTCTTCCCACATTCGGGGCAGGCAGGCCGGCTGGGTGATTCGGTTCGCTTGAGAAGTACCTCGAAGACGTGACCACAACTCAGGCATTCATACTCGAAAAGGGGCATTCGTCGTTCTCCTCAACCCTGGTTCGGTGATTGGCATCCCTTTGCCCACACCCTGGATTCGATCCAAGAACACTCGGCAGGATTCAACCTTCGCCCGAATTCAGCCATGAAACACCAACGATTCGAGTACCACCGTCACGGAACTGCGCCCCTCTACCTTCCCCGGAGCCATCCAGCCGAACCCATTCTCTCCTGGTCCCGAGGGCTTGCAGTCAATGCGCCATATCCTACACATGACAGTCCGGAATCCCACGAACCCGGACCCCTGGAATCCCTCCCTCGACCCTGCGAAATCCCACCGGAAATTCTCGTACCGATGAACACCCGTGTTTTCAAATAGATACCGCGCCAGTCGGAGTCTCACCGCCTCACCTGGCGTTGTTGGCCCGTGGCACAGCCATTGCTCACAAACTTGGTGGTCTTGTCCGGGAAACTTGGCTGAAGGCCGCCTTCGGGAGATGCGTGGAAGAGCCGACGGACTTCATCCTTGGCGGACACATTCTTAATCAAATGGCCCGACGACGTCCGGAGCGCGACGCCCATTATGCCAGGCCAGAAAGTGAATCCGATGCCTCATTACGAAGACCCGGAAGATTTCGTGCAAGCCCTGACCCGGGCCGAGGCGGGTATCCGGCTGCAGGGGCTGAATGACGGACTCGGCGACCTCGGGACCCTGTGGGCGCGGCACGTGAGGGAGACCGAAGAATACGTCTTCCGTGCGCTGCTGGCGCAGAGTCCCACGGCGGACAGGCTCGTGGGGTTTTTCTTGGCAGAGCATGCAGACCTTTCCGCGTCTCTCGCGACGCTGGCGCAGGCTTCCCCGTCGGCTGCGCGCCTGCAGGACACGATCCAGCTCATTCACCGATTGATCCAGCACGTCCTGTTAGAGGCTCGCGTCCTGACCCCCCCGGGTGCACGCGGCACACTGGCGGGCGCGGACGCCACGGTTGGAGCGGCATAGGCCAACCGCCCCAGCTCACCCCATCCACGACGGCCGAGGGAGAGAGGCTGACATGGCGACGGCCACACTGCATCCCCTTCGCACCCGCGAAGATGTCCTGGCGACGGCCCGAGCGGCCACGAAGAGTTACGTCAGCGCTGGCGTCACCATCGAGGTCAATGACGCCTGGTGTAAGGGCTGCGCTATCTGCGTGGAGTTCTGCCCGAAAGACGTCCTGGTGATGAACCGAACGGACAAGGTGGAAGTCCAGGCCCTGGAGGCTTGCACCAAGTGCCTGCGCTGCGAGCAACTGTGCCCCGATTTTGCCATCGTCGTCTACGGGGAGCCCGGGAAATCCGGCAAGTAGGCCGGGCGGCGCGCCCGCGTGGCCGATGGGCCGGCGGACATGCGGTACCGGGTCTCCCAACGGAGGTCGCGTGAGTCCCCAACTCAAGCCCCGTGTCGTCAAGCTCCTGCAAGGCAACGAGGCCTGCGCCGAGGCGGCCCTGGTCGCCGGCTGCCGGTTCTTCGCCGGCTACCCCATCTCCCCCTCGTCCGAGGTGGCCGAGCACCTGTCGCTGCGCCTGCCCCAGGTGGGCGGCAAGTTCATCCAGATGGAGGATGAGATCGCCGCCATGGGCGCGATCCTGGGGGCGGCCATGACCGGGGCCAAGGTGATGACCGCCACCAGCGGACCCGGGTACTCGCTGAAGCAGGAGAACATCGGGTACGCCATCATGGCCGAGATCCCGTGCGTGATCGTCAACGTGATGCGGGGCGGCCCGAGCACCGGTTTGCCCACCTCCCCCGCGCAGTCGGACGTGATGCAGGCGCGCTGGGGGACCCACGGGGACCACCCGGCCGTGGCCCTCGCCCCGGCCTCGGTCCGTGAGACCTACGATGAGACGATCCGGGCTTTCAACATCGCCGAGCGCTTCCGCATCCCGGTGACTCTCCTGGTCGACGAGATCATCGCCCACATGCGCGAGCGGGTGGAAATACCGGACCGGTCGGAGGTCACCCTCTGGGAGCGGCCGAGGCCCACCGTCCCGCCGGACCAGTATCTCCCCTACGGCGACACCCCGACCGGCGTCCCGCCCATGGCCGACTTCGGCGAGGGCTACCGGTATCACGTCACCGGCCTCTACCACGACGTTCGCGGCCTGCCCAAGGACAGCCCGGACGTGGTGGACGCCATGATGCGGAGACTCATGCGGAAGATCGAGCTGGGCGCCCCAGACATCCTGAAGCATGAGGAGATGCTCCTGGACGATGCCACCCTGGGTGTGGTTGCCTACGGCTCTTCCGCCCGCTCCGCCAAGGCGGCCATCCGGCTGGCCCGCGGCAAGGGTATCCGGGTCGGACTCCTGCGCCCCCTGACCATTTGGCCGTTCTGTGAAGAGGCCGTGGCTCTGTTATCGCGGCGGGTTCGCCACCTCATCGTCGTCGAGATGAACCTGGGCCAGATGGCCCTGGAGGTCGAACGGGTGGCCAGGGGCGCCTGCCCCATCCACCGCGTGAACCGCGTGACCGGCGAGCCGATTCCGCCGGAGCAGATCCTGGAGAAGATCGTCGAGCTGGCGTAGGGCCGCCCCCAACGCCCGAGGAGGATGCGCGTGTTCAGCTACGAGAAATACCTGCGCCTGGAGATGTTCCCGCACATCTGGTGCCCGGGCTGCGGGGATGGGATCGTGATGAAGAGCCTGCTCCGCGCCATCGACCGCGTGGGCCTGGAGAAGGATGACGTCTGCATGGTCTCGGGGATCGGCTGCTCCAGCCGGCTCACCGGGTACGTGGACTTCAACACGCTGCATACCACCCACGGGCGGCCCATCGCCTTTGCAACCGGGGTGAAGCTGGCCAAGCCTTCCCTGAACGTCCTGGTGGTCACGGGAGACGGCGACGCCCTGGCGATCGGCGGGAACCACTTCATCCACGCCGCCCGACGCAACATCGACCTGACCGTCCTGCTGTTCAACAACGCGACCTACGGGATGACGGGCGGCCAGCTCGCCCCCACCACGCCCACCGGGAAGGTGGCCAGCACCGCCCGCATGGGGAGCGTGGATCCCCCCTTCGACGCGTGCAAGCTGGCCATCGCCGCCGGCGCCACGTACGTCGCCCGGGGGACCTCGTACCACACCCAGCAGCTTGACCGGCTCATCGAGGGCGGCATCAAGCACAAGGGCTTCGCCCTGATCGAGATCCTGGAGAACTGCAATACCTACTACGGCCGCCCCAACAAGATCAGCCTGCTGGAGTTGCTGGAATGGGAGAAGAACAACACGGTGAACGTCAAGGCGGCCGAGCGGATGACGCCAGAGCAGCTCCAGGGGAAGATCGTCACGGGCCTCCTCCACCAGATCGACCGGCCGGAATACGTGGCCCTGTACGACCAACTGATGGCCCGGGCACAGCCCAAGGCCGGGGCGGCGAGCTAGGCTAACCTTTCCGTTACCCGTCAGGGAGGCGGCATGGGATACCATTACGAGATCCGGTTGAGCGGAGAGGGGGGACAGGGCATCGTCCTGGCGGGCGTCATCCTGGCGGAGGCGGCCGCCATCTATGACGGCAAGAACGCCACCCAGACACAAGTGTACGGGCCCGAATCCCGGGGCGGGGCCAGCAAGGCCGAGGTCATCATCAGCGACGAGGAGATCGACTACCCCAAGGCCATCTCCGTGGACCTGCTCCTGGCCATGACGCAGGCGGCCGCGGACAAGTTCAGCCACGACCTGAAGCCCTCGGGGATCCTGGTGCTGGACTCCTCCAAGGTTCTTAAGGTGCCGCAGGGGGACTTCACGGTCCACCACCTGCCCATCATCGATACCGCCAAAGAGACGGTGGGCAAGGCCATGGTCGCCAACATCGTGTCCCTGGGGGTCATCGTGGGCTTGTCCAAGGTGGTTACCCGGCAAGCCATCGAGGAGGCCGTCATGGCCCGCGTGCCCAAGGGCACTGAAGAGTTGAACCGCCGCGCGCTGGAAGCAGGGTTCGCCCTGGCAGGTGCAGCCTGAGCCACACGACCGCCGAGAAGCTGATCGCCACGAACCCACGCACTGCCTGATGGTCTCGGGAGGGGCGGCCAGGGGCGTCCGCGGTGTTCCTCCCGTCCGCGAGTGTCCGCCTCCTCATTCCGTCCGGTCCGCCCCCGGTGCTTGCAAAACTCCAGCTTTTCCCCGAGAATGATGACTACGCGGATGCGCGGCGGCTGCCGTGCCTCGCATTGGCTGAAGGCGCACCCAGAGGACAGACAACAGAGGAGGGGGGCATGCAACGACATGGGGTCTTGCGGCAGTGGATCGGTCTGTTCGCGATCGGCCTGCTGGTGGGGGCCGGATCGGCCTGGGCCGCCGACGACACGATCGTCCTGGGGTCTGCAATCTCGCAGACCGGGAAGTATGCCCGAGAGGGCAAGTTCTACGTGGACGCCTACACCCTGACCGTGGACGCCATCAACAAGGGGGGCGGGGTCAAGGTAGGAGGCAAGAGCTACAAGCTTGCCCTGAAACTGTATGATGACCAGAGCGATCCCAACCAGTGCGTGCGGCTCTACACCCGCCTGGTGACCTCCGACAAGGTGAACTTCCTGCTGGGACCCTATTCCAGCGGGATCACGATCCCCGCCAGCTCGGTGGCCGAGAAGTACGAAACCCCCATGATCCAGGGCGGCGGCGCCTCGGAGCAGATATTCAACCGGGGCTACAAGTACATCTTCGGCACCCTGCCCAAGGCAGAGTTCTACTTCCAATCGGTGATCGAGGCGGCAACCAAGCTGACGCCCCGGGTGCAGACGGCGGCCCTGCTCTACTCCAACGAGGCCTTCGACCGGAGCGTGGCCGAGGGATCTCGGCAGTGGCTCAAGGAGCAGAAGCTTGACAAGCTCTACGACGAGGAATATCAGCCGGCCACCCAGGACTTCACGTCCATCCTGGCCGTGCTCAAGAGCAAGAATCCGGACCTGGTCCTCCTGGCGGGCCACGTGGAAAACTCCCTCAACTTCATCCGGCAGGCCCAGGCCGCCGACTTCAGCCCGAAGATGTGGGCCTTCACCGTGGGCCCGCCGACCGCCGACTTCCGGACAGCTCTGGGCCGGACGGCGGATTACGCTTACGGGATCACGCCCTGGCTCGCCGACATGGAGGTGGGGGGCGAGATCTTCAAGTCAGCCAAGGAATTCGCGCAGCAGTTCCAGGCCCGGTTCGGCTACGCCGCGGACTACCATGTGGCGTCCGGGGCCGCGGACGTCCTGATCTACAAGCACGCCATCGAGAAGGCGAACTCGCTGGATCCGAAGAAGGTCCGCGATGCCATTGCCGGCATCGACGTGGAAACCCTGTACGGCCGTGTGAAGTTCGAGCCGACCGGCCAGATCGCCATGGGGCAGGTCCTCATCCAGATCCAGGAGGGCAAGGTGGTCCCCGTGTACGCGGCCGGGAAATTCGCGGCAAAGCCGATGTATCCCATGCCGAAGTGGAGCCAGCGGAAGTAGCCCGTCCCGCTGCCTCGTGGTCCTTGTCTCCCGAGTGAATTCGGCATGCTGACACTACAGGTCCTGATCAACGGGATCCTCCTGGGCGGGCTGTACGGCATCATGGCGCTTGGCATGTCCCTGATCTGGGGCGTCATGAACATCGTGAACATCGCCCACGGGGCCCTCATCATGCTGGGGGCCTACATCACGTTCTGGACGTTCACGCTCTGGGGTTGGGACCCCTTCCTCTCCCTTCCCGTCACGATCCTCCTGCTGTTCGGCTACGGCTACCTCCTGCAGCGGTTCATCCTCAACCTCATCGTCCGCGCCCAGCTCTTTCTCACCCTGCTCATCACCTTCGGCGTCGAGGTGGCGATGGTGAACCTGGCGCGCATCCTGTGGTCGTCGGACCTCCGGCAGGTGACCCCGCGCTACGCGGGGGCCAACTTTGCCGTGGCGGGCGTCACCATCCCGTACGTCCGCCTGTGGGTCTTCGCGACCACCGTCGTCCTCTCCGTCCTGTTCCTGCTCCTGCTGGAGCACACGCGGCTCGGCCGGGCCATCCGGGCGACCGCCGAGGAGCTGCGCGCCGCCCGACTCACGGGCATCCCCGTGGGCCACATCTATGCCGTCACCTACGGACTCGGCGCGGCGCTGGCAGGGGCGGCGGGGGCCATGTGGGGGATGCTGTTTCCGGTGACACCGATCATGGGCGGGCCCCTCACGCTCAAGTCCTTCGTGGTGGCCGTCCTGGGCGGCCTGGGGACGATGATGGGATCCATCGTCGGCGGGCTGGTCCTGGGACTGGCCGAATCCTTCAGCGCCACGTACCTGGGACCCACCTATCCCAACGCCATCAGCTTCGGCCTCCTCGTCCTGATCCTGATCCTGCGGCCCGCGGGCATCCTGGGCAGGAGGGAGCGGGCGTGAGCGGAAGACGCGTGGCTCCCCTCCTCGCCTGCCTCTCGGCCCTGCTCCCGCTGGCGGTCGCTCCCGCCCTCGTGTCTCCATTCCTGGTACAGTTCCTGATCAATCTGTTCATGCTGGCCATCCTGGCCGAGAGCTGGAACATCATCGGCGGCTTCACGGGCTACGCCTCCTTCGGAAACGTCGCCTTCTTCGGGATCGGGGCCTACACGACCGGCGTCCTGCTTGTCCGCCTGGGTCTCCCATTCGCCCTGGCGCTCCCGATGGGAGGTCTCCTGGCCATGCTATTCGCCGCGGTGATCGGCATGCCCATCCTGCGGCTCAAGGGCCACTACTTCGGCATCGCCACCCTGGGGATCGCCGAGACGATGCGCGAGATCGTCTATAACCTCGAAATCACCGGGGCCGGCACGGGGCTCACGCTGCCGATCGTGCGCAGCGCCCTGCCCTTTTTCTACATCATGCTGGGAATCCTCGTCGCCGCCACCCTGGTGAACTGGTGGCTGTCGGCCTCTCGCTTCGGCTATGGCTTGGTCGCCATCCGCGAGGACGAGGACGCGGCGGCCTCGATGGGGATCAACACGCCCCTCTACAAGACCATCGCCTTCTCCCTGAGCGGGGCGTTTGCCGGCCTGGCCGGCGGCGTGTATGCGTACTGGATCACCTTCATCGATCCCGAGGCGGTCTTCAAGGTGACGACGACCATCCAGATGATCATCATGGCCGTCTTCGGCGGAACGGGCACAGTCACGGGACCGCTCCTGGGGGCCCTGGCCCTGGCCTCGGCCTCGGAGTGGCTGTCCACACACCTCATCACCCTGGCCGAACTCTTCAACGGCCTGATCATCATCCTGGTGGTGCTCTTCATGCCCAAAGGGCTGTCCGACCTGATCCGGCAGCGGCCTTTCAGGCTTCGCTATTTCATCCGGAACCTCCGGGAGTATCGGATCTGATGGGGGAAAAGCGATCGGCAGTTCGACCGCTCGGCTGCCCGGCAGTACCCGAATACTGGGGACCGCCGGAACCGCCGAACGGCCGAACTGCTTTGAGGTAGCCATGGTCATCCTCGAGGCGCGGCGGGTCACGAAGCTGTTCGGGGGGCTTGCCGCCGTGTCGCTGGTGAGCTTCGATCTGCACCAGGGAGAGATCCTGGGCCTCATCGGGCCCAACGGCTCCGGGAAGACCACGCTGGTCAACGTGATCATGGGCGCACTTTCCATGTCGGACGGGGACGTCTTGTTTCAGGGACGGTCCCTCCGCGAATTGCCCGCCTACGAGATCGGCCGGCTGGGTCTCAGTCGAACCTTCCAGGTGGTGAAGCCATTCCGCAATCTCAGCGTCCTCCAGAACGTGATGGTGGGCGCCCTGTTCGGGAGGAGGGGCGGCGCCCGGGATCTCCCCTCGGCGCGCCGTGAGGCCCAGGAGATCCTGGAATTCGTCGGTCTGGCCCAGCGAGCCCAGGCTCCGGCGGAAGGCCTGAACGTCCCCGAACGGAAACGGATGGAGCTGGCGCGCTCGCTGGCCATGCGTCCTACCATCCTCTTCCTGGACGAGGTCATGGCAGGCCTGAACCCGGCGGAGATCGACGCCGCGGTGGAATTGATCAAACGCATCCGCGACCGGGGGATCAGCCTGGTCGTGATCGAGCACGTGATGAAGGCCATCCGGAATGTGTCGGATCGGATCATGGTCCTCTCCCACGGGGAGAAGCTGACGGAGGGACCTCCGGAGGCGGTCCTCAACGACCCGCAGGTGGTCTCCGCCTACCTGGGCCGCCGCTACGCGGAGCGGGTCCATGCTTGAGGTTCAGGGGCTTTCGGCCGGCTATGGGGAAATCCAGATCCTGCGGGACGTGAGTCTGACGGTCGGGCGCGGCGACATCGTTACCCTCGTGGGAAGCAACGGCGCCGGCAAGTCCACGCTCCTCAACACCATCTGCGGGATCCTCCGGCCCCGGGCCGGGGCCGTGCGGCTGGAGGGGACCGACATCACGGGCTGGACTTCCGAAGCCATCGTGGGTCGCGGCATCACTCAGGTCCCGGAGGGCCGGCGGCTGTTCCCCCACATGAGCGTCCGGGAGAATCTGCTGATGGGGGCCTACCGGCGCCGGGATCGGGCCAAGATCCAGCGGGACCTCGACTGGATGTACGCACTGTTTCCGATCCTCAAGGAGCGGCAGCGCCAGCGCGCCGGCAGCATGAGCGGCGGTGAGCAGCAGATGTGCGCCATCGGCCGGGGGCTCATGGCCCGCCCCAAGATCCTCATCCTGGATGAGTTGTCGCTGGGGCTCGCCCCCATCATGCTGGACACCCTGGTGGACGCCCTGCGCATGGTCCATCAGGAGGGAAGCACCATCTTCCTGGTGGAGCAGGACGTGGCCACGGCGTTTGACCTCGCGACCACCGGGTACGTGCTGGAGAACGGCCGTATCGTCCTGTCGGGCCCGACGGCCGATCTCAAGGTGAATCCCCACGTGAAGAAGTCCTACCTCGGCCTCTAGCCATCTCGTGGTCGAGGCCCCCTGCCCCGGTGCGCCGAATGCGGGACGGGGATGAGTCACGCCGGCGCAAGGAGTGCTGCGATGCTGGTCCAGCATTGGATGGCGCGAGACGTGGTGACGATCGAGGCGGAGACCCCCTTCCTGGAGGCCCGCGTCATCTTGAAGGAGAAGCACATCCGCCATCTCCCGGTCATGGATCACGGGAAGCTGATCGGGGTCGTGACCGATCGGGACCTGAAACAAGCGGCCCCGTCGGGTGCCACGACCCTGGATGTGTACGAGCTGAACTACCTCTTGCTGAAGATGAAGGTCCGGGATCTCGTCAAGCGAGAGCCGATCACCATCAAGCCCACCAACAGCGTGGAGAAGGCGGCCTTCCTGATGCACGAGCACAAGATCGGCTGTCTGCCGGTGGTGGACGACTCGGGAGCGCTGGTGGGTCTCATCACCGAGACGGATCTGCTGGCCGTCACGGTGGAGATCCTGGGCTACAAGGAGAAGGGGACGCGCATCGCCTTCGAGGTGCCGGACACCCCGACGGCCTGCCAGGAGCTGGTCCATGTCCTCCGAGACTTTCGCCTGGATTTTCGAAGCATCGTGAGCACGGCGCTGCATTCCAGGCCGGGGCACCGGGACTTTGTGATCCGGGTGAAAGGAGAGCAGGCCGATACGCTCGCCCGCGAGCTCAAGGCGAAATACGGGGAGGGGGTGAGCGTCCTCGTGACCTGAGCCGCGCATCCCGGGTATCCTGGAGCCAGCACCCTCTCATCGTTCGTGAGACAATCGGTCTCAGCCGCCTACAGGGGTGGGACAGAGGGACGCGCGGGAGGATGGGGGTCGGAATTGAGGGATTCGGGAAGTTGGCGCCACGGAGAGCCAAGTGCTTGAAATCCGGTGCCTCTCCTTGTTTCCCGCACGGAGATGAGGTCGCTGCGCTCATTCTTCGGAGGCAGGATGCCTCCGTCACGTGGCATTGGCTTTGCACTGAAACTCTTGGCGTTTCCTGATCGCTCCAGGACTCGAAAAGACGCTCAGGGAGCCAAAACCATGAAGCCACAACTGCTGATCGTCGAGGATGATCCGGAGATGCGTGACCTTCTCCGGAAGGTCCTGGAAAAGGACGGGTATCAAGTTTCGCTGGCCGCCGACGGTCACGAGGCCACCGCCTTGCTCTCCCGCAACCATTTCGATCTCGTCGTCACCGACATGTTGATGCCCCATGATGGCGGGCTCGAACTCATGGAGACCATCCGCCAGACCCAGCCCATGCTGCCCGTGATCATCATCACCGCCTTCGGGGACTGGGCGAGTTACAGCCGGGCCCTGGAGCTGGGGGCAGTGGCATTCATCAGCAAGCCGCTGAAGATGGCAGAACTGGCTTCTGCCATTCATGCGGCCCTGGAAGGGCGCGGAGCAGGCCGGGCCGCCTGAGCGACCGGGACCTCCCGCCGCACGGAGGGAGCGTCATGCTGCGCATCCGACGTATCCTGTTTCCAACCGACTTCTCCGAGCATGCCGAGTACGCCTGGTCCTACGGCCTGTCCTTCGCCAAGGAGTTCGGGGCGGAGGTCCACCTGCTTCACATCGTCACCCCACCCCCACGCCTGACCGAAGCGTACGCGGTGAACTTCGACCCGGAGGCCCTGGTCCAGGCGCTCCGGGCGGAGGCCACCGGCACTCTGGATCGCCTGGCGCGGGGCGCCAAGGATCTCGGCCTCAGTTGCCACACGGAGATCCAGATCGGCGTGGATTTTCGCGAGATCATCGACTACGCGAAGGGTCACGAGATCGACCTCATCGTGATGGCAACCCACGGCCGCACCGGGCTGGCCCACGCCCTGCTGGGCAGCGTGACCGAGAAGGTCGTGCGCAAGGCCTCCTGTCCGGTGCTGACCATCAAGCCGCCAGCCTTGAAGATGGAGACGCCGTAGGGCATCGCCAGGGAGGATTCCGATGTTCGCCCGCATACTGGTTCCTCTGGATGGCTCCGCCCTGGCAGAAGCGATCCTGCCGCAGGTGACGGAACTGGCAACACTCCACGGGGCGGAGGTCGTGCTGCTGCGTGTGGCGTTCGCCCACGCCTTCCCGGGCTCGGATCAGACCAGCGCACAGGTCCAGGCGGTCGAGGAGGCTGAGGCCTACCTGGCCGAGGTGGTCCAGCGATTCCTGGCCGCCGGGATCAAGGCGCAGAGCGTGGTCCGCTACGGCCATGCCGCCGAGGAGATCCTGGATCACGCCCAGACCGGCGCGGTGGACGTCATCGCCATGTCCACCCACGGGCGAAGCGGCGTTCAACGCTGGGTGCTGGGGAGCGTCGCCGAGCACGTGCTGCGGGCGGCCCCGGTCCCGGTGCTCCTGGTCCGCACCCTTGCCGCGGCGTCGGCGGAGAAGGCGGCTCCCGCGCCCGAGCAGAGACTTCGCCTTCAGCCCGGCGAGGTCCCGGCCGCCGCCGCCCTCATCCGCCATATCCTGTGTCCGGTGGATTTTTCCCCCGGATCCCGTGAGATCGTGGAATACGCGGGGGATCTGGCCCTGCGGTTCGTTGCCGACTTGACGGTGCTCCATGCCGTCTACGACACCCTGGAGATCACCTGCTCCCACATCCCCCACCCGCCCCTGGAGCAGTTGCGCGCGGAGATGATCCGGGTGGCCGAGCAATCGCTGCAGCAGTTGGTGACCCGGAGGCTGCGCCACCTGCCGCGGGCCAAGATGGCGGTGGTCGCGGGTCCGCCGTTCCAGCAGATCATCCGCTATGCCCGGGAGCATCAGGTCGACCTCATCGTGATGGGAACCAGAGGGCTCTCCGGGCTGGATCACCTGATCATGGGGAGCACGGCCGAGCGACTCATTCGCCAGGCCCCGTGCCCCGTCGTCAGCATCCGCGCCGCGGCGTAGATCGGTCTCCCTCGCCGAGGGCCAGAGCGGGAAAAGGAGGTGCGGGATGCTCGTCGAGAAGCGCATGAAGCCCAACCCGATCAGCGTGAGCCCCGGGGATTCCTTCCGGCGCGCCATGACCCTCATCCGCCAGCGGGGCATCCGCCACCTCCCCGTGGTGGAAGGCGGCCAGCTCGTGGGCATCGTCACCGACCGGGACCTGCGTCAGGCCTCCCCCTCGCCGGCCACCAGCCTGGAGATCCACGAGCTGCACTACCTGCTGGAGAAGATCACGGTCCGCGAGATCATGACCACCAAGGTGCACACCGTGACGCCGGAGACCCCCATCGAGGAGGCGGCGCGGCTGATGCTCCAGCACAAGATCGGCGGACTGCCGGTCCTGCGGTCGGGGATGCTCGTCGGCATCCTCACCGAGACCGACATCCTGACCGCCTTCGTGGACCTGATGGGACTGCAGGCAGACCAGACCAGGCTCGAGCTGGTGCTGGAGGATCGGCCGGGCGCCTTCCTGGAGGTGTGCCGGATCATCCAGGACCAGGGCGGCGACATCGCCAGCGTGGTGAGCGCCACCGCCACCCATGCCGGTCAGGAGAAGAAGGTCGTGGTGTTCAGGCTCGAAGGGGTGCACGCCGACCCCCTGGTGAAGAGCCTGCAGCAGGGCGGCCACACCGTCCTGTCCATCACCACCTGAGGGTGGCGGTTCGCCCGGGAGTCGAGGGGCGTCCCCCGAGGGGTTCGGGCCGGGCGAACCGCGGAGCGACCACAACTCATGCGGTCCGGCTCCACCCCCGGGACTGGCAGGTCGGGAACATTGCCCTCAGGTCCAGGTCGACCCGCGTTCCGGCCCGAACGTCCGGCGGCCGCCCTCCCTACTCGGCGCCATGCTCCTCGCACACCATGTCCGCCCGGTGCTCCATCCGACCTGGACGCAATCCCGTTCACATGGGGTTGAACAATGACCGCAGCGTTCGAACACATCCCCCCGTTCCCCCCTTTGCCAACGGGGGGCGGAGGGGGCATTCTGGCCACGTGAGGAGACGAGCATGAGGGGCATCCAGGCCGATTTCACCACGACCAGAGACCTCCTCGGATCGGTGGGCATTTCCATCACCGGCAGGGCGGTCCACACCCGCGAGGACGCCGTGGCGACGGCAACGGAAGTCGGCTTCCCGTGCGTCATGAAGCTCATCTCGCCGGATGTGATCCACAAGACGGACGCCGGCGTCGTGCTCCTCGACATCGAGAACCCCTCCATGGCGGGCGACAGCTACGACACCATCGTCGCCAACGGGCGCCAGGCGGGGGCGCAGCGCATCCATGGGGTCCTGGTGCAGAAGCAGGCGAGACCCGGCTTCGAGCTGTTCCTGGGCGCGCGCCAGGACCCGGTCTTTGGACCCGTGACCATGATCGGCTATGGCGGACGCTTCGTGGAATTGTTCAAGGACGTGGCCCCGGGCGTTGGCGTCCTGACGCGACAGGACGTCGAGCGGATGCTCTCGGAGACTCGTGCCTCCCGGGTCATCGCCGGCTTCCGCGGTCCCGCGCTCGACAAGGAGGCCGTCATCGATCTCACCATCCGGGTGTCCCAGTTGATGGAGGCGCGGCCCGAGGTCACCGAACTCGACCTGAATCCCGTCATCCTCTATCCGAAGGGATTGTGCATCGTGGATGCCCGCCTGATCCTGGGCGACCCGATCGTGCACCCCCGGGCCGATGATCTGTCCGAGACACGGCTCCGAAGCCTCCAGGCCATCTTTGCGGCCAAGAGCGTGGCGGTGGTGGGCGCCTCGCGCCCGGGCTCGATCGGCGGGATCATCCTGAAGAACTCGAGTCGCGTGGGAATCCTCTATCCCATCAATCCCAAGCGCGACACGCTGATGGGACTCAAGTGCTACAAGGACTTCACCGATCTTCCGAGCCCGGCCGACATCGCCGTGTTCGCCGTCGCGCCGGAAACGACCATCGCCAGCTTCAGACAGTTCTGCGAGGCCGGCGGCAAGGGCGCCATCGTCGTGAGCGACGGCTTCGCCGAGATCGGTCGCACCGACCTGGAGGAGGAGCTTCGGGCGATCTCGGAGAGGCATGGGGTGGTGTACATCGGCCCGAACTGTCTCGGGGTTTTCGACAATTTCTCCGGGCTGAACACGCTCTTCCTGCCGCTCAGGCGCCTGCACACCAGCACCAAGCCCGGTCTGGTGGGCGTGGTGTCCCAGAGCGGCGGCATCGGCCTGGAACTCCTGGAGATGGCGGCTGCGGACAACCTGGCCATCGGGAAGTGGGTGTCCTGCGGAAACGCCAGCGGCATCTCCATCCCCGAGCTTCTGGCGCACATGGGCGACGACCCGCGCATCCGGGTCATCGCCGTCTACGTGGAGGGGCTGCGCAACGGGCTCCAGTTCATGGAGGTCGGGCGGAAGGTGGCCCAGAGGAAGCCAGTCATCGTCATCAAGGGCGGCATGGCCGGCGGGGCGGCCGCCACCATGTCGCACACGGCCTCGCTGGCCGGCTCGTTCCAGGCCTTCAAGGCCGCCTGCCACCAGGCCGGCCTCTACCTGCTCGAAGAGCTTACCGAGGACCCCAAGATCCTGATCAACGTCCTCTCCATCCTGACGACGCAGAAGCCCGCCAGGGACAACCGGGTGGCCGTGATGAGCGTGGGCGGCGGCGCCGCCATCCTGCTGGCCGATCAGATCACGTCGAATGGCATGCGCCTGGCGACGTTCTCGGACGACACGCAGGTCCAGCTCACCCGGCTACTCGGCAGCAAGATCGGGGCGGCGAGCCAGCCCGACAAGGCGCGCATCGCGGAACGGGTGGCCTCGAATCCCCTCGATCTGTTCGGCGATGCGGACGACGATCGCCTGCTGGATGCCATCCGCATCCTCAACGACGATCCCAATACCGACGTCATCGTGGCGGGACTCTACTTCCAGGTCCCCTACCTGTCCGAGTACATCGCCGAGCGCCTGGTCGAAGTCATGCGCGAGATGCGCAAGCCCCTCATCATCTCGCCCCGGGGGTACTCGCACTACGTGCAGAGTACGACCGAGTATATGGCCCAGCACGACGTGCACACCTACACGGTCCCGATGATCAAACCGCTCGCCATCGCGCTCGACATCTGGAAGCGCTACGACCTGGACTTCACGACCGTGTGACTACCGCAAGAGTGTTGCAATCCGATGGAGCCCTCCAGGAAGGGGGTGTCTCCAGGCAGTCCCGAGATTGGCCCCCGTCGCTGGAAGGACGCCGTCGCAGCGTCGAGGCATTCCTCAAGCAGAAGCTGTCCCTGCACGAGAAGGTGCGGGGACAGCCCTGCGCTGCCGAAGACCTCTCCTCATGCACGAGACCCTCTGCGGCGGTTGACCACCCACTTCCCCGTCTCGACCGCCAGGAAGCCGGCACCGGCCACGGCCACGGCCACGGCCCATTCCGTCCCGCTCAAGGGCACGAGGTGGAAAGCCTCCGCCCATGCGTCGACATAGACGACTGCGAACATCATCAGGGCCGAACCGATGGTGGCCAGCCAGAGCCACTTATTGCCGAACAGGCCGATCTGCAGGACCGTGAACCGAAGCGAGCGGCAACTGTGTGCGAAGAACAGCTCGAACAGGATCATGCTCGCGAAGGTCATGGTCTGGGCCTTGGGCAAGCCCTCGGCCTGCCAGTAGAAGTAGAAGATGGGGACCAGTCCCGCGGTGATGATGAGGCTCAGGCTCAGCAGGAAGGTCAGCACGGATCGGCTGAAGACGCCCTCCCCGGCCTTGCGCGGGGCGCGGCGCATCAGGTCCGGCTCCGCCGGCTCGACCCCGAGGGCGAGGGCGGGGAGCCCATCCGTGGTCAGGTTGACCCAGAGGATCTGCAGCGCCACCAGCGGCAACGGCCAGCCGATGAAGCCCGCCATGCCGAGGACCACGATCTCCGACACGTTGCACGAGAGGAGGAACACCAGGTACTTCTTGATGTTGTCGTAGATGATCCGCCCCTCCTCGACGGCCGCGGCGATGGTGGCGAAGTTGTCGTCCGTGAGGACCATGTCGCAGGCTTCCTTGGTCACGTCCGTGCCCGTGATCCCCATGGCCACGCCGATGTCCGCGCGCTTGAGCGCCGGGGCATCGTTGACCCCGTCGCCCGTCATGGCCACGACCTGTTGATGGCTCTTCCAGGCCCCGACGATCTTCAGCTTGTGCTCCGGCGAGACCCGGGCGTAGACGGCCACCTGCTCCACCACGCCAGCCAGTTCGCTCTCCGACATCCGGTCCAGCTCGCGGCCGTCGAGAACGCGGTGTCCCTCCCCCTCGACCCCATCGAGGAGGCCCAGCTCGCGCGCCACGGCCGCCGCCGTGAGCTTGTGATCGCCCGTGACCATCACGCTCCGGATCCCCGCCTCGCGGCAGGAGCGGATCGCCGCCCGGGCCTCATCCCGCGGCGGGTCGATCATGCCGACGAGCCCCAGGAACACGAGGTCCGTCTCGAGGGTGTCGGGGGTGCGGACGGCCGGGACGGCGTCCAGGCGTCGATAGGCGATCCCGAGAACGCGCAAGGCTTGCCTTGCCATCCCGTCATTGGCGTCCAGGATCTGGCGGCGCATCTCGTCCGTCAGGCCCTGCGAGGTCCCGTTCCGCTCCCACGCCACGCACCGGTCCAGCAGGATGTCGGGGGCGCCCTTGACGAAAGCGATCAGGCTGCCGCCCGGGGCGGCATGGACCGTGGTCATTCGCTTCCGCTCGGACTCGAAGGGGATCTCGGCGACCCGGGGCCAGTCGCGGCGCAGGGCGTCCATCTTTATGTCGGCCTTCTCCGCGACAACCACCAGGGCAGCCTCGGTCGGGTCGCCCTTGACGCGGCGGGACCCATTCTCCCCTATAAAGTGCGTGTCATTGCAGAGCGCTCCTCCCTGCAGGAGCCGCACCAGCGTGGGATCGCTGGAGGTCTCCGCCCGGTCCCCGTCGGTCCGGAATTCACCGGCGGGGTCGTAGCCCACCCCCGTCACCTCGAGCATCCGCCCGCTGGCGAAGACCTTCCGGATCGTCATCTCGTTCTTGGTGAGCGTCCCGGTCTTGTCCGAGCAGATGACGCTGGTGCAGCCCAGGGTCTCGACGGCGGGAAGGTGTCGGATGAT
The DNA here is from genome assembly GCA_035455275.1 of Methylomirabilis sp. (SeqCode). Taxonomy (GTDB): domain Bacteria; phylum Methylomirabilota; class Methylomirabilia; order Methylomirabilales; family 2-02-FULL-66-22; genus 2-02-FULL-66-22. Next base: position 34,266 of record DATIFO010000079.1, read on the forward strand.
GGCGTTGCGCCGCGCGGCGCGCTGCACGCCGATGGCCAGCGCCCCGGTGACCACTGCCGCCAGCGCCTCGGGCACGGCGGCGATGGCGAGGCTCACGCCCCAGATGAACATCTCGAGGATCTCATTGCCCCGCAGGATGCCAAGGCCCACGACCACCGCCGACACCGCCAGGCACGCGATGCCGAGCCGCTTGCCGATATAGTCCATCTTCACGGCCAGGGGGGACGGCTCCTCCTCCACGTCCTGCAGCATCTTGGCGATCTTCCCGAACTCCGTCTGCATACCGGTCGCGGTGACGACTCCCCGGCCCCGACCGTACGTCACGACGGTGCCCGAGAACACCATCGTCAGGCGATCCCCCACGCCGGCCTCCGGGCTGAGCTCTGCGTCCACGACCTTCTCCACCGCCGTCGATTCTCCCGTCAGGGACGCCTCGTCCGCCTGGAGGTTGGCCACCTCCAGCAGCCGCGCGTCCGCCGGCACGCGGTCCCCGGCGGCCAGCAGGATGATGTCGCCCGGCACGACCTCGGCGGAGGCGATCTCCGTCTGCTCGCCACCCCGCACGACCGAGGCAGTGGGAGACGCCATGGCCTTGAGCGCCTCCATGGCCCGCTCGGCCCGGAATTCCTGGTAGAATCCGAGCAGCGCGCTGAGAATGACGATGCTGAAGATGATGATCGCGTCGAGCGTGTGGCCCAGGACGAGGGAGATCACCGTGGCCGCGATCAGCAAGAGAATCAGGAAGTTCTTGAACTGGGCCAGGAGGATCTGCCAGGGGCTGATCCCCTTGGCCTCCTGCAGCCTGTTCGGCCCGTAGCGGGTGAGTCGCTCGGCCGCCTCGGTGGGGCTCAATCCCTGCGGGTTGGCGCCCAGTTCGTGCAAGGTCTCGTCCACCGTCAGGTGATGCCATAGTCTCTCGGCCATGGTTTCTCCTCACTGTCTCGGTGACATGGTTGACGCGGCCGGCTCGCCCCCCGCTACCTCGCCTCCCGGTCGGCCTTGACTCGAAGCTGCGGAGCCGATCGCACCCCCGATCGGCACGGAGGCGGGGAAGGCGAAGCGGCCGCCCCACCCGAGGGGCAGGAGCAGGGCGCCCCCGCAGTCCACGTGGGCGAAGACCTCCCTGTCGAGCAGCAGACCGAGATCCCACGTCGCCTGAATTGGATACCAGCACTGCCCGCACCTGTGCCCGGTCCGCTCCCAGAGGCTCAGACAGTCTCGACACACGCCGATGCGGCTCCGGAAGGGGGAGCGGAGGGCACGCCGCCAGACGCCCTGCACCTTGCCGCACTTGCCGCACCGGAATCGTCCCGGCCAGGTCCCCATGGCGATTCGCCCCTCAGGCCCTCACCACCAGGGTCGGGCATCTCGTGGCGCGCAGCACGACCTCCGCCACACGCCCCAGCGAGACATGCGGCCCCGACGTCCGCCCTCGGGCCCCGATGACCAGCAGATCCGGAACCCAGCGGTTCACCTCGTCCGTCAGCTCGTGGCCGGGGTCGCCGCTGCGAAGACAGGACTGGATTTCACGCGACAGGTCCCCCAGGATGCCCTGCGCCCTGGCCATGGCCCGCAATGCGCCTTGCTTCTCCATCTCCGCAATCCGCAGCAGGCTCTGACGCTGGCCTTGCCCGCAGAGGAGCGGGATCGGCGGCCGCGGGGGCGCCTCCGAGACGACGCACACCCGGACCTCTGTGGCGGCCGGCACGGGCAGCTTGGCCAGGAGGCGGCTGGCCGCCTCGGCGTGCTGGGACCCGTCTGTCGCGACCAGCACGCGCTGGAGGCCGGCGACCCATCGCTTGGCGACGAGGACCGGACACGGTGCGCTGCGCACCACCTCATCGGACACGCTGCCGAGGAGCGCCCGGCTGACCGCGCCGCGGCCGCTCGAGCCGGTGAGGATGAGGTCGGCGCTCCAGGCTGCGGCAGCCTGGATGATGGTGGGCGTCGGGCGTCCGTCCACGACCCTGGCCGTCACGCTGGTAGCGCGGTCGGCGAGTCGCGCCTGCAGAGACTTCACGACCTGCTCGGCGGCTCGCTGGGCGTCCGCCAGGAGGCCGGCGATGGCGCTGCCGTAGAGCCGACGGGCCGCCGGGCCGGGAGAGGTGAGCGGGGGTCGCGGGACATCCAGTGCGGATACCAGGACGACGTCCAGGGGGTCCCCCAGCGGGAAGACCCGGAGGGCGTTCTCGACCCAATCCGCATCGGCAGTCGGATCCACGGCGACGATGATCCGCATGGCTCGCTCCCACGGGCGGCGGGCCGTCGTCTCGCCCACGGCCGCCGCTGCGAGCCTGTAGGGCAATGCCCGTACCGAGATCGGTCTGGCAGCCCTGAATGCGCGGAACGCGGTTGTTTTCCGGCGGATCAGCGGACGGAGGGAGTGTGCCGAGACATGGCGGCGGGCGAGGGCCGACGACAGCCTGTCGTCGAGAAACGCAGGCTGGGCCTGGGTCTGCTCCGATGAAGCGCCGGGTTAGCGCTTCGCCCCGGAATGGACAGGCTGTCGGCTAGTTCGACGCGGTGTCGGAGGCGGGAATGGAGAGCGAATCGGGGCGGGTCTTGGCGAGGCGCAGATCGCGGCGCTGGAGTGTGCGCGGGTGCACCTTGAGGATCTCCGCGGCGCGGTCCAGGTCCCCCCCCACGAGGGTGAGGATCCGGTCGATGTAGCGATCCTCCAGCTCTCGGAGGCTCCAGGCCTGCACCGCCCCCAGCTCGACGACGTCCCCGTGCTCACCCAGCCCGGGCGGGAGATCTTTCGGCAGGATCAGCTCCGACCTGGCGAAGGCGACCGCCCGCTCCAGGGCGTTTTCCAGCTCGCGGACGTTCCCCGGCCAGCGATACGACTCGAGCAGTGCGAGCGCCTCCGGGGTCAGCCCACGGATCGGCCGGCGCTGCTCGGCCGCGAACTTGTCGACGAAATGGCGAATGAGGAGCGGGAGATCGCCGGGCCGGTCGCGGAGGGGCGGCAGTTGAATCTCCACGACGTTGAGCCGGTAGTACAGGTCGGCCCGGAAGGCCCCTGCCTCGATCTCTGCGCGGGGATCCCGGTTGGTGGAGGCGATCACCCGGAATTCCACCATGGTGGACCGGTTGCTGCCGAGCGGGCGGACCTGCCTGTCCTCCAGGACGCGCAGCAGCTTGGCCTGGAGGGCCACCGGCATCTCGGAAATCTCGTCGAGGAAGACCGTTCCCTCGCGCGCCTCCTCGAGCAGGCCTTTGCGCGTGGTGGTGGCCCCCGTGAAGGCGCCGCGGACGTGGCCGAACAGCTCGCTCTCCAGGAGAGTCTCGGGGATGGCAGCGCAGTTCAGCGCCATGAACGGGCGCTTCCTTCGCGCGCTGTTGAAGTGAATCGCCTTGGCCACCACCTCTTTGCCCGTGCCGCTCTCCCCGGTGATGAGCACGCTCAGGTCGCTCTGCGCGGCCGCCCGGATCAGCGTGAAGACCTCCTGCATGCGAGGACTGGCCCCGACGAGATTGCTGAACCCGTAGCGCTGCTCGACCTCGCGGCGCAGCGTTTGGTTCTCGCGCCGCAGGCGCGTATCCTCCAGCGCCCGCTTCAGCGCCAGGATCATCTCCTCGATCTCGAAGGGTTTCGAGACGTAGTCGAACGCGCCCTGCTTGACCGCCTCGATGGCGGAAGGGATGGATGCATACGCGGTGATGATGATGACCTTGGCCTCCGGCTGGCTCTCCGCCGCGGCCCGCAGGATGTCCATTCCGTCGAAATCCGCCATGCGGAGATCTGTCACCACGGCGTCCAGTTGGGTCTCCCGGAGGGCCCGCATCCCCGCCGCGCCGGAAGAGGCCGGGATCACCTGCAGGCCGCCGGCTGTCAGCTCCTGATCGAGCAGGCGGACCATCTCGGCATCGTCGTCTACGACCAGAACCCGCGCCTCAGCCATGCGGCGCCTCCTGCCCATCGCAGGGCAGCCACACCGTGAAGCGGGAGCCTGCGCCCGGCTCGCTCTCCACGGTGATGGTGCCCTTGTGCGCCTCCACGAGGTCGCGGCAGATGCTGAGCCCGAGCCCCGCCCCGCCTCTGCGCTTCGTCGTGAAGAACGGGTCGAAGATGTGCGGCAGGTCCTCTGGCCGGATGCCGGCCCCCGTGTCCGTCACCGTCAGCTCGACCCCGGCCAGCGCCTCGCGCTCCGCAGGTGCCGCCCTCACCGTGACGCGACCGCCGGGGCCGGTCGCCGTGACGGCGTTCATGAGCAGGTTGAGCAGGACCTGAGTGAGCTGGTCGGCGTCGGCACACAGGGTGGGGAGATCGGGCGGCATCTGCAGGGCGACCTGTACCTGTCGCGCGGCAACCTCGTACTCCAGAAGCGTGGTCACCGCCTGCACGACCGCCGGCAGGTTCACCGGCTCGCATCGGGCGGGCATCGGACGGGAGAACTCCAGCACCTGGTGCATGGTTCGGGCGATCCGGGCCGCCTGGTCGCGGATGATGGAGAGGTCCGCAGCGCGCGGATCGCCCTCCGGCAGTCCCCGGCCCAGGATCCGCGCGCGCCCCGAGATGACGGTGAGCGGCGTGTCCACCTCGTGAGCGATGACGCTGGCGAGCTTCCCGAGCGCCGCGAGCTTATCCGAGCGACGGAGCTGTCGCGCCAGGAGACTTCGCCTTTCCTCCGCCTTCCGCCGCTGTTCGTGCGAGTCCTCCAGGCGTTCCGCCATGCGGTTGAAGGCGCTGGCCAGCTCGCGGATCTCCAGGGCCCCCGTCGGCGCGATGCGCGTGCCGAGGCGCGCCTGCGCGATGGCCTCGGCCCCCTGGATCAGCCGGCGGATTGGCCGCGTCACCAAGAAGGCGATCCCCGTCCAGAGGATCAGGCCGATGGCTGCGAGCGTGAGCGCACGCTCGATCAGGATGCTGTTTCGGAGCTCTGTGAGCGGCCCCGACAGCCGCGCGATCCTGAAGGCGAGTTTGAGGATGGCCCTCGGCCTGTCGTCGGGCGTGAGCAGCACCTGGAGTTTGTAGGTGTCCGCGGGCTCCCACTGGGTGGAGACGGCCTCCGCCTCGGCGCGGGGCTTCACGACGGGTGGGCAGAAGTCCGGGCTCGTGTCCGTCATCCCCGCCGCAAAGGCAGCACGGAGGCGCCGCCCCTTGAGGTCGTACACGGCAGCGCACTCTGCCCCCTTGGCCTTGCGGATGTCCTCGAGCAGTCCCACCAGTCTGGGGTCGTCGGCGGCTTCGAGCAGGGGGACCAACTGTCCTTCGATCGCCTGGGCGATCAGGCTCACCCCGTGCTGGAGCTGGGCGAGCACGCGTCGGTGCTCCTGCCGCAACTGCCACGCGTCAATCGCTATGCTGATGGACGCGATCGCCAGCGTGAGCAGGACAAACAGGCGCATGCCGAGGCGGTTCAGGGGCAGGAGCTTGGCAACGCGAGCGCTCACCCTCGACCTCCGAGCGAGGCAGACCACAGGCTGCCGGCGGGCCGGGGCGTCTCTGCCACTGGCACTCCGATTGTCACGTGGGACGCTGGCGAAACGCAAGCGGCCGCCGCAGCTATGGCCGCAAAGGATCTTGGTTCGAAGGCTGTCCCGCGCCGGGCCGCTCACGCGGCCGGGCTGGCGAACCTACCAGCCAGCCAACATATTCAAGAGAGTACGCGTGCGGCTGCCAACTGTCAACGATTCTCGGGGACAGGTGGTGCTTTGATGACTTGACCTCCATGCAGCCTGCCCCCTCGCCCCGGGTTGTTCTGTCAGCCCCTTCGCCCGGGGAGATGTCCTGTTGACCTCAGCTTTGCTCCGCCCCGCTTGACTTCGGTGAGGGCGCAGCCTATGTTCGGGGCGTGGGAACGCCCTGGGATGACGGGAGGGTCACGTGACGGGCGGAAACGGCAATCTCGCCGGGGCCGGCAGCGGGGGTGCGGCGCTCGACGCGCTCGTTCGTCCCGTAGTCATCCTGGTCGGGCATTCAGGCAGCGGCAAGACCGAGATCGCGGTCAACCTCGCCTTCGGCCTGCGCAACCGCGGGGCCGCGGTGACGCTGGTCGACCTCGACCTGGTGAAGCCCTACTTCCGCTGTCGCCTGGTGAAGGACGGGCTGGAGGCCCGGGGGATCCGGCTGGTGGCCCCCGGGGGCGACCGCTTCTATGCCGACCTGCCCATCCTGGTCCCCGAGGTGCGGTCTGCCGCGGGGGATGGTGCCGGACGGAAGGGCCGGGTCGTCTTCGACGTGGGGGGCAGCGACCTCGGCGCCCGGGTCCTGGGAAGCTTCTCCGGCCTGCTGGACCGGAAGGCCACGGACCTGTTCTTCGTGGTGAACGCCAACCGGCCCTTCGCGGCGGACCTGCCCTCCCAGCGGACGATGCTCTGCAAGGTGGAGGCTGCCGCCCGTCTGGAGGTGACCGGCCTGGTGGCCAACACCCACCTGATGCAGGAGACCACCGCGGAGACGGTGCGTGCCGGCATCCGGGTCGCGCGGGAGATGGAGGCGGCGACGGGCATCCCGCTGCGGTTCTGCGCCATGCTCGAAGAAACGGCCCGGACGTTCGGTGCGCAGGCTCGGTCAACGGACGATCCCCCGATCCTGGTCATGCAGCGCCACATCGTGGCCCCCTTCGCCCCCAAGCCGTTCGGGCCACGGCGGCGCTCGACCGTCGTGTGAACGGGAGCCATGGAAGGAGTCGCGTATGCCCACTGTTCTCGTGGAGAAAGACCGGTGCAAGGGGTGCGGGCTGTGCGTGAACGCCTGCCAGTCCCACGTCCTGGCCATGTCCCATGACATCAACGCCCGCGGGTACTTCTTCCCCGTGGTGGAGCACCCCGACGACTGCAACGCCTGCCGCCACTGCACGCTGGTCTGCCCGGACGTGGCCATCCAGGTGGAGCACAAGGGCAAGAGCACGGAGCGGCCCTCGGCCCTCCTCGACGTGCCCATGCACTACTGTCCGGGCTGCACCCACGGCGTCGTCCACCGGCTGGTGGCCGAGGCCATCGACGCCCTCGGCATCCAGGAGCGCGTGGTGGGCATCGCGCCGGTGGGGTGCTCCGTGCTCGCCTATGACTACTTCAACTGCGACATGCACGAGGCCGCCCACGGCCGCGCCATGGCGGTGGCCACCGGCATCAAGCGCGGCCGGCCCAACCTGATCGTCTTCACGTACCAGGGCGACGGCGACCTGGCCTCCATCGGCATGGCGGAGACGGTCCATACCGCCAACCGGGGCGAGAAGATCACGGTCATCTTCCTGAACAACGCCATCTACGGCATGACCGGCGGCCAGATGGCCCCCACGACCCTGCCCGGCCAGGTGGCCTCCACCAGCCAGCAGGGCCGCGACGTGGCCCTGGCAGGCTATCCCATCCGGGTCGTCGAATTGCTCAAGGAGCTCAAGACCCCGGCCTACCTGGCGCGAGTCGCGGTGCACGACCCGAAGGCCATCCTCCAGGCCCGGAAGACCATCAGGACGGCCTTCCAGCACCAGGTGAACGGCACCTGCTTCTCGCTGGTCGAGATCCTCTCCACCTGCCCCACGGGCTGGGGCCTGCAGCCCCATGAGGCCTGCGGCTGGCTGGCGGAGCACATGATCCCCTACTACCCCCTCGGGGAGTTCAAGAACCCCGAGCAGGGGGTGGTCAAAGAGACGGAGCGGTAGCCATGCACACCGAGATCATCCTCGCCGGGTTCGGAGGCCAGGGCGTCCTGCTCATCGGGAAGCTCCTCGCTTACGCGGGCATGCAGGCGGGTCGCGAGGTCACCTGGATGCCCGCCTACGGCCCCGAGATGCGGGGCGGCACCTGCAACTGCACGGTCGTGCTCTCCGATCGGCCCATCGGGTCACCGATCAGCAAGTCGCCCCACGGGCTCATCGCCTTGAACCTGCCCTCGCTGGACAAGTTCGAGGACGCGGTGCGGCCGGGGGGCGTCATCGTGGTCAACACTTCCCTCATCAACCGTCTACCCCGGCGGAGCGACGTGACGGTCGTGGCGGTGCCCGCCAACGAGTTGGCCATCGAGTGCGGCAGCGCCAAGGCCGCCAACATGGTGGCCCTGGGCGCGTACCTGGGAGCCAGCGGGGTGGCCCCGCTGGAGCAGATTCAGACGATCATCACCGAGTCCTTCGCCGCGAAGCCCGCGCTGGTGGCTCTCAACCACCAGGCGCTGACCCGCGGCTTCGCCCTCGGACAGGAAAAGGCCGCGGCCGTCGTCGCGCGCTGAGGAGCACTCCATGGCCAAGAAGCTCATGAAGGGTTGTGAGGCGATCGGGGAGGCCGCGATCCAGGCGGGGTGTCGTCTTTTCTTCGGCTATCCCATCACGCCCCAGAACGAGGTCCCCGAGTACATGTCCGCGCGCCTTCCACAGGTGGGCGGGACCTTTGTGCAGGCCGAGAGCGAGGTGGCGGCCAGCAACATGCTGTACGGGGCTGCGGGCGCGGGTTGCCGCTGCTTCACTTCCTCCTCCGGCCCCGGCATCAGCCTGATGCAGGAGGGGATCTCCTACATCGCCGGGGCCGAGCTGCCTGTGGTGGTCGTCAACATCATGCGGGGTGGCCCCGGATTGGGCGGGATACTTCCTTCCCAGTCGGACTACCTCCAGGCGGTCAAGGGCGGCGGTCACGGCGACTACCGGTGTCTGGTCCTCGCTCCCTCCACCGTGCAAGAGGCGGCCGACCTGGTCCAGGAGGCCTTCGACCTGGCCGACAAGTACCGCAACCCCGTCATCGTGCTGGGCGACGGCCTCATCGGCCAGATGATGGAGCCGGTGGAGTTCAAGCACCGGGTCAACCCCGAGGACCTGCCGCCCAAGCCCTGGGCCACCACCGGGGCCAAGAGTCGCAAGCCCAACATCATCAACTCTCTCTATCTGGACCCAGAGAAGCTGGAAGCCCACAACTGGAAGCTCGCCGCAAAATACGCGGACATGGCGAAGAACGAATGCCGCCATGAGGCCTGGAACCTGGACGGCGGGGTGGATGTCCTCTTCGTGGCGTACGGCACCGTGGCCCGCATCTGCAAGACCGCCATCGAGGCGCTCAAGGAGCGGGGAGTAAAGGCAGGGCTGTTCCGGCCGATCAGCCTCTTCCCCTACCCGGGCGAGGCGCTGATCTGGGCTGCTGAAAGAGCAAAGCACATCCTGGTCTCCGAGTTATCGTGTGGGCAGATGGTGGAGGACGTGAGGTATCACGTGGCGGGCAAACGTCCCGTGGCTTTCTACGGTCGGGTGGGTGGCATGATCATGACCCCCGAGGAATTGGTGGACCAGGCCCTCAAGCTCGTCGGGAAACAGGACTGAGGCGCGGGGCTCCGCAGGCAACACATTTCAAGGCTTCAACCTTCCAGGGGGAGAGAGACGCCATGTTCGACGCTTTCTTCAAGCCCAAGGCGGTGGCGGTGGTCGGCGCCTCCAGGGAGGAGGGGAAGGTCGGCTACAGCATCGTCCTCAACCTCATCCGGGGGGGCTTCGCCGGCCCTGTGTACCCCGTGAACCCGAAGGCCAGCGAGATCCTGGGGCTCCCGTGTTACCCTGACGTTCCCAGCATCCCGGGCGAGCCCGACCTGGCCGTCCTCGTCATCCCCCCCAAGATCTGCATCGGAACCCTGGAGGCTTGCGTCGCCAAGGGCATTCGCTCGGCCATCGTGATCTCCGCCGGGTTCAAAGAGGTCGGCGGCGAGGGGGCCGAGATCGAGAAAGCCCTGCGCGCTCGGGTCCGGGAGCTGGGCATCCGGGTGGTGGGACCGAACTGTCTGGGGGTCATCTCGACCCAGAGCCGGATGAATGCCACCTTCGCCGCCGGGATGCCTCCCGAGGGGGAGATCTCGTTCTTCTCCCAGTCGGGAGCCCTCTGCACGGCAATCCTGGACTGGGCCATCGGCAACCACGTGGGCTTCTCCAAGTTCATCAGCCTGGGCAACAAGGCCGACACCTCGGAGGTGGATTTCATTCAGGCCCTGGCGGCGGATCCCGAGACGCGCGTCATCGTCGGCTACATCGAGGGGGTGGAGGACGGCCGGCGGTTCATGGAGGCTGCCCGTGCGGCCAGCCGGATCAAGCCCTTCATCCTGGTCAAATCGGGCAACACCGCCGCCGGTGCCCGCGCCGCCTCCTCGCACACGGGAACCTTGGCCGGCTCCGAGAAGTCCTTCAACGCGGCCTTCCGCCAGTGCGGGGTCATCCGGGCCGAGAGCATCGAGGAGCTGTTCAACTACGCCAGGGCTTTTGCCAACCAACCGCTCCCCCAGGGACCAAGCCTGTGCATCGTGACGAATGCCGGAGGTCCCGGCATCATCGCCGCGGACGCCGTGGAGCGCTCCGCGGTGAAGATGGCCACGCTGTCCCCCGAGACGGTCGAGCGGCTCCGGCGTGTCCTGCCCCCCACCGCCGCCCTCTACAACCCCGTGGATGTCATCGGCGACGCCAAGGAGGATCGGTACAAGGCGGCCCTGGACGCCGTGGCGGCCGACTCCAAGGTGGACGGGGTCCTCGCCCTTGCCACTCCCCAGGACATGACGGAGTACGACAAGTACGCCGAGGTGGTCGGCCAGGCGGCCAAGGCCTCGGGGAAACCGTTCTTCACCGCCTTCATGGGCGAGGCCAGTCTCCCCAAGGCCCGAGAGATCCTGCGAGGTTTCGGCGTCCCCCAGTACCCGTTTCCGGAGCCGGCGGTGCGCACCTTCGAGGCCATGCTTCGTTACCGGCAATGGCAGAGGTACACGCCGGCCCCGCCCACGCAGTTCCCGGTGGACAAGGGACGCGTTGCGCTGACGATCCTGGAGGCCCGGCGGACCCACCGGAGCCAGCTTGGCGAGACGGAGGCGCGGGAGGTGATCGCCGCCTACGGCTTCCGCCTCCCCCAGAACATCCTGGCCCGCACCGTGGACGAGGCCGTGGCCACGGCGACGCAGATCGGCTTCCCGGTTGCGCTGAAGATCGTCTCCCCCGACATCCTCCACAAGACCGACGTGGGGGGCGTCCGGCTGAACCTTGCCGATGCCGACGCGGTGGCCCAGGGATTCGCGGGGATAGACGCCACCGTCCGCCGCCTCTTCCCCAACGCGGCCATTCACGGGATCGCGGTGCAAGAGATGGTCGTGGGCGGCAAGGAGGTCATCCTGGGCATGACCCGGGACCCGCAGTTCGGCCCGCTCCTCATGTTCGGCCTGGGTGGCATCTACGTGGAGGTCTTGAAGGACGTGGCCTTCCGCGTGGCGCCGGTCGGCCCCGACGAGGCCGAGGCCATGATTCGCGAGATCCGCTCCTTCCCGCTGCTCGGCGGCGTGCGCGGGGAGAAGCCCTCGGATCTCCGCGCCATCGTGGAGGCCCTGGGGCGGCTGTCTCAGCTCTCCGTGGATTTCCCCGAGATCCTGGAGCTGGACGTGAACCCGCTATTGGTCAGGCCGGAAGGCGGCGGGGCCGTAGCCATCGACGCCCGTCTGGCTCTGGCAGCGTGAAACAATGACCAAACCCCATTAGGATCTCAGGACCCATCGGTCGTTTATCTGTCGTCGGTCGTCGGTCAACGGTCAACGGTCGTCGGTCGTTTTGATGCGCCAATCCTCAATCGCCCGTCGGCAATGTGAGATCGGAGGAAGTCATGCGGACCTTGTTCATCGGCTCGACCCACGGCAATTCGGGGAAGACGATGCTCAGCATGGGCCTGGCGCCGGTCCTCCAGGAAAGCGGGTACAAGGTCGGCTACTTCAAACCGCTGGGCAAGCAGCCGGTCACCGTCAAGGGCAAGGTCGTGGACGCCGATGCCCAGTTCCTGCGGGAGGTCCTCGATCTGGCCGAGCCCTTGGAGCAGATCTGCCCCATCGTCCTCACCCAGGACCTGGTGGCACGCGGCCTGCGTGGCGAGGTGGGGGACGTCTGGCCGAAGATACAGCAGGCCTATGAAGCCGTCTCGAAGGGCAAGGACATCCTCCTCATCGGCGGGGCAGGCACTCTCTGGGACGGAGCCTTCCTGGGGATCTCCGGACCCCGGCTGGCCAAGGGGTTCCAGGCGCCCGTGTTCCTCGTGGACCCGTACGTCAACGAGGTGTGCGTCGATTGCATCCTCATGGCCAGGGACCTCCTGGGGGATCAACTCGTGGGGGTGATCCTGAACCGGGTCCCCCCCCAGGCGCTGCCCGAAGTGGAGCAGATGGTCGTGCCGTTCCTCGGGACGAAGGGCATCGAGGTCCTGGGCGTCCTGCCCCTGGACCGGCTGCTGGACGCCATCACCGTCCGGCAGATCGTGGAGGTCCTGGACGGCAAGGTGCTCTGCTGCGAGGATCGCCTGGACGAGTTCGTCGAGCGGTTCAGCGTGGGCGCCATGGCTGTGGAGCACGCCCTGGGCTACTTCCAGAAGCTCCCCAACAAGGCCGTCATCACCGGCGGCAGTCACGCCGACATCCAGTTGGCCGCCCTCGAGACCTCCACCAAGTGCCTGGTGCTCACCGGCGATCAGATGCCCAACCCGATCATCGTCGGCCGGGCGCAGGAGCTCCGCGTCCCCCTGATCAGCGCCCGCTATGACACCCTGACCACCGTGGAGAAGCTGGAGGCCGTCCTGGGTCGCATCCGGATCCGCGAGGCCAAGAAGGTCGAGCGCGCACGCGACCTGCTGCGATCCCGCCTGAACTACCGCCGGATCATCGAGATCCTGGGGGTGAAGTAAGGGGACGCGGCAAGGGCTTTCCAGGAAAGTTCGACGGGTCGGCTGCAGGACAACCGCAGCCGGCCCTTTCCATTTCAGACGTCCCGATTTCCTGGCTTGCCAGCCCGCCCCCTGCCCGCTGCCCGCTGCCAGCTGCCTCCTGCCAGCTGTTCTTATGCGGTGCTGTCCGCCCAGATTGTCATACCCCCCATTCCCCCGTGCGTTCAGACGCCCGTCTGGCGTAATCTCGTTTCAACCGTGGTCACCCTCGGAGGGTGGCGCCAGTCCGGGATCGGCGGGCCCAAGTTGTCCCCACCACAACCCCCGACCCCGTCTCCTGTCGTGGTAGCCATCCTCGGAAACTGGAGCTGGTCAGTATGGGCAGATCCGTTCTCCTCAGAACCCTTGCCCCCGTGCTCCCCGATAGTTGCTCACCCCAGCCCCTCTCCGCCCATGCTCCCATGCAGTTCCAAGGCTCCCCAGTTCCCATGCGCCCTTGCGCCCCTGCAGCTCTTCACCCCAATCCCCAGTCCCTGATCTCCGACCCCTGGAATAGGGTGTCCGTTCTCCGGACCCCAATCAGCGCAGAATCTTCCCTGCGATGCCGAGGGCTGATGGCATCGCGAATGTACTGCCTGCCGTCATCCCCGGAGGCCGCTCCCGGAAGAATCTCGCGCTCCCCATCGGAGTGGTGTCCCGCCAAGGGCGGGATCGCCTCGCTGCCCGAGGGACCCACCCAGTCGTTTGACTGGGCTCACGACGTGGCTGTGTCCGGGCTCTCGAGAGCCGGAGCGGCGCGCCGGTGTCCCCCAGCGCCACCCCTGTCACAGGTCCCCAGCCTTCTTGCATTGAATGCGACGTGCGGGAATCTCCGCGGGTGAGTGAGTTGAGTTTTTTAACGTCACAGTTTACAATCCTCAATCATGCGCTACCTCCATCGGGCGCTGGAAGCGTGCCTCCTCTCGGCCGCGAGGAGCTTCCCCGCCGTGGTGCTCACCGGACCGCGCCGCGCGGGCAAGACTTGGCTTCTCCGTCATCTCTTCCCCGCAGCCAGCTATGCGCTGTTTGAGGATCCGGACGTCGTGGCGCGCTTCCGGCATGATCCCCAGGGGTTCCTCGACAGTGTGCGTCCCCCTGCCATTCTGGACGAGATACAGAACGTCCCCGAGGTGTTCAATTACGCCCGGAGCCGCATCGACCGGGCCCCGCGGCGGACCGGCCAGTGGTTTCTGACCGGCTCGCAGGAGGCCGGTCTGATGCGCAACGTGTCAGAGTCGATGGCCGGCCGGGCCGCGGTGCTCCAGCTCTGGCCGATGGCTGTCCGCGAAACGACCAGGGTGAGCCTGCTGCGCGGCGGATATCCCGAGGTGCTGGCCCGCCCGCGGGTCGCCTCCCTCTGGTTCAGCTCCTACCTGCAGACGTACCTCGAACGCGATGTCCGCGCCATCAGCGCCGTCCAGGATCTGGTCGCCTTTCGGCGCTTTCTGGGCATCCTGGCCGCGCGGCATGGCCACGTCCTCAACAAGTCCGACCTGGCGGCCCCCCTGGGCATGAGCGTGCCGAGCGTGGGACGCTGGCTGGACATCCTCGAGGCCACCGCGCAGATCCTGATCGTGCCCCCCTACTTCGAGAACTTCGGCAAGCGGCTGATCAAGTCACCGAAGGTCTACCTCGCCGATTCTGGATTGGCCTGCCACCTTCTGGGCATCGAAACCGAGGCCGAACTCGCCAAGTCGCCTTTTCTAGGGGTCCTGTTCGAAGGCTTCCTCGCCGCCGAGATCGTCAAGGCCCAGGTCAACGCGGGCCGGCGGCGGGAGCTGTACTACTTCCGGGACCAGCAGGGCCTGGAAGTGGACTTCCTCGTGCCGACCCGGGGCGGCGGGGTGCGTCTGGTGGAAGCCAAGACCACGGCAACCGTGACACCCAGGATGGCCGGGCCGATGCAGCGTCTCGCAGCCGCCTGGAAAGGGCGACCCGGCGCTCGAGGAGCAGTGGAGATGCTCCTCGTGCATCGGGCCTCCCGAGCGGCCCAGCCGTCGCCCGCCATTGCTCCCGGTGTCCAGGCGGTTCCGTGGAAGGAGTTCGTCACCGGGGAACTTCCGTGATGGCCCGTAATGGGGCGTTGCCTCTGTAAACTGTGATTCCCCGTTCCGAAGAGGAGTCCCTCCCAGCAGGACCCCGGGCGCGGGAGGCGGGCGGCAGGGGACACGATGATATTGGGGGATTGAATGGGATGAGGGGTGTTGCGTCCCGATGCTCCAGGAGTTCACACAGGCCGGGACCCGTTGCCAGCCACGTCAGTCTGCATCGACTCTCGATTGCTCGCTGACGCCTCAGGGTTCCTACGCTTCGGATTCAGCCAGCGGGATGCAGGCGGTGGGGGGGATGCGCAGGCTGACGGCTTCTCCCTGGCGGAAGCGGAGACCTGGCGGGGCCGCCACCCGCAGCATCACATCGCTCCCCTCCACCTGGATCTCGCAGTCGACTGCGTCACCGAGATAGCTGGCTCGCTGCACCTTCCCTCGAAGGAGGTTGTCCTTTCGCTCGCCATCAGGTCCCGCCGGGTGATCCGCCACGAGTGCGATCTCGTGCGGGCGGATGGAAAGGGCCACCGGGGCTCCTACAATGAGGTCAGCGGACGCCACCCGGAGGCGCAAGCCACCTCGGGAAAACACCCCGGGTTCTGTCGCGAACCCATCCACCA